>NZ_RBZN01000032.1 GCF_003628435.1 Ureibacillus endophyticus
AAAAATATGGGCGCAACCTTTTCGGAATGTTTGTCAAGAGCGATTGTCCCCTCGTTCGGAGAGTACTTATCGCCCAATACCTTGTGTTTTTCAATTTTTCATAGAAGTTTTGACACTACCACAATCCTTGTGAAAAGGTCTATCATTCCTACATAATTGTTATTATATTCTGAAATTAATAGAAAGTATAGAAAACCACTAATCCCAAAAATGAGGTATGTATATGAAAGCATCAATCAAACTTCAAAAACTCCCTACTCAATTTTTTGCTGCCCTTGCACAAAAAGTGAGTGCCGCAATATCAGAAGGCCGCGATATTATAAATCTTGGACAAGGAAATCCTGACAGACAAACCCCTGCCCATATCATTAAAGCTCTTCAATCGACAGCCGAAGATCCACAAAATCATAAGTATTCGCCTTTTCAAGGTATTCAAGAATTAAAAGAAGCAGCTGCTAACTTTTATAAACGTGAATACAATGTTGATATTGATCCAAACACCGAAGTTGCCATTCTTGGTGGGACAAAGACGGGGTTAGTCGAACTTCCAATGGCGATATTAAACCCTGGTGATTATATGCTCTTACCTGACCCTGGCTACCCAGATTATTTGTCAGGTGCTGTGCTAGGCGATGTTTATTATGATACGTTCCCTTTAATAGAAGAAAATGGTTTTTTACCAGATTACAAGGCATTGAGTCCTGAAGTGAAAGAAAGGGCAAAATTAATTTATTTAAATTACCCAAACAATCCTACTGGGGGAACTGCTGACCTTTCATTTTTTGAGGAAACAGTCGCCTTCGCAAAAGAAAATGACATTGCAGTAGTACACGACTTTGCTTATGGTGCTCTTGGTTTTGATGGTGTTCAACCTGTTAGTTTCTTGCAAGCTGAGGGTGCAAAAGAAGTCGGCATTGAATTTTACACATTATCCAAAACATATAATATGGCAGGGTGGCGTGTAGGTTTTGCAGTAGGCAACAAGGACATCATCGCAGCAATCAACTTAATTCAAGATCATCTTTTCTGTAGCCTCTTCCCTGCTGTTCAACACGCTGCAGCTGCCGCATTAAACGGAGATCAATCTTGTGTAGAAGAACAACGTGCCATTTACGAGAGTCGTCGTAATGTATTAATTGAAGAAGCACATCGTATTGGATGGGACGTCAAAGCTCCAAAAGGTTCATTCTTTGCATGGCTGAAAGTACCAAATGGATTTACAAGCGAAGAATTTACAAACTTATTGCTGGAAAAGGCCAATGTCGCAGTAGCATCAGGTAATGGCTTTGGTGAATATGGAGAAGGCTATGTACGAGTTGGCTTACTTGTCAGTGAGGAGCGAATGAAGGAAGCAATTATGCGAATTGAAAAGCTTGGTTTATTTAAAGGTGAACCTGCCTCTATTTTATAAGTATGTAAAAAGCGAGTTCTCATTTAGAGAACTCGCTTTTTAATGCCATTATATAAACAACCCAGCAGTACGCTTTTCAAATTCTGCCACGTCTAATGCACTATCATGAATTTCACGGATTTTCCCTTCAGCTTCTGCGTACATCTTTGCATAGCGTATCGCGTCTGAAATAGCAGCTTTATATTTAATTACGATTGCATTAATATTTTTCTCTTCAACCTCTGTTGGGTGGCAATGCTTGGCGATATCAAAAATTTCGTCTCCTGGTCGATTTTCATCTGGAAAATAAACATGAGGCTCGGTACTATCAAAAATACAAAAGTTCAATTCAGGAATAATGACCATATCAATAGAATTAGAATCCAAACCACACCACACTAATTGCACATCATATCCCTTAGCCTCTGCTTCATTTGCTAACTTTTTCATCATAGAAGATTTACCTGTTCCCGGATATCCTTTTATAAATAATCGTCTCTCAAGATTTTGCGTAATACTTTGCAATGTATCCCGTGCACCTTGTGGGGTTAATGTGCCTAGTAAACGATGAGTACGATTCCCCTTCTTTAGCGGAATTGTAGAACCAAATAAATCATTAAACAATTGATCCGTTTGCTCGTTTAAACCATTCCAATCCATATGGCGTCTTGTTTCAACTTCCCAATCATCATGTATTGAAATGGCATTTGCTAACGCTTCAAAACATTTATTATGGTAGTTTTCTTTTGTTTGATTTAGTTGGAGTAGCTGCTCACCGTTATCTAAAAACTTCTGAACATCCACACATTCATTTAATGCAATCACTTTTATTCGTGGATCGGAGCTGTTTATGTCATTTGGGAAATTCGTTCCTTGAAGAAAAAGAGTAGAATGGGGTTCTTTTACATATATAGCCTCGTAGGTATTTTCAAATAGTGGATCAAGGAAGTACTCAACGTCTGCTCCTTGCTTATGATAATAATCACCAAGTTCCTTTAATAATTTAGGTACTTTAAAACCTGATGCACCTTTAATTAGGTAGACTGTTTTCGCTTCATTATTAATTAAGTCTGTATAAAGTTGCTTAACTCCTTGCCCTGTCAATGCACGCCCATAAAAATAGGTAACTTGCCCGCTCAGAGACCTCATCCTTCCATAGCGTAGTACCCTTATTTTTATGTAAACAGCCTAAAAAAGGTACCGGGTACACATATAATTCTAAATTTTCAGAATTGTTTGTGTACCCGGTACGCAAAATATTATTGAACTTTAGCTAAGTGACGTACGATTTGTCCGTGATGACCAACTACGTGTTTTACGATTAAGTGATCAATTAGGAACGATAATGGTTTACCATCGAAGTGTGGATTATAGCTTGGTGCAGTTTTTGCTAAGTCTTCTTCTTTTACTTTTGCTAATGCTGCCTCTACTTTTGGCACTAGATTTTGTAAAGATGTAATTGCCGTTTCTTTACTTAATTGTGCAACTACACTTTCTTCTACAGCAGCTAAGCGACGTGCTTGCTCATGGTTACGTCCCCATTTCGCTCCTGGTACAATTAATAAAGCCTCTAAATCTGCTACCCAAAAGTCTACAGCTTCTATCACATGAGAAACAATTTGCATTGCCGACCATTCTGATTCAGAAGGTTTTACGTAAAGCGTCTTCTCATCAGTATTTTTTAAAACTTCTACAATATCATCAATACTCTTTTTAAAATCTTCTACTTCTTTACCAAGTAATGCTGTTGTCATATTTTACACCCCTCAAAAATACTAATAGTGAATTTATTTCACTATTTATACATTAACATTATAATATATTTATAAAAAGTATTTTATAATATATTATAGAAAATACTTATACTAGAAAGGATTTATATAAATGACTAAATCGCCAACTACGATCGGGTCACTTATTCACGCTTTTGATATTATTGAAATCGTTGCTAAAAGTGACTTACCACTAAAATTCACAGAAATACAAGAACTATCCGGAATCTCAAAAAGTAATTTATATAAATATTTAAATACACTTACTCAAATGGATCTGTTATACCGTGATAAACAAGGTCACTATACATTAGGTTACAAATTCTTAGAATACGGTAATTCAGCAATGCATAACAATGACTTTATTACAATGTTAACTCCATATTTTAAGGAAATTAGTAATTTAACGAACTTAACTACAGCCTTAGCTGTTTGGATAAATGATACTCCAGTTATTACAAACATTTGGAATACAAATTACGGTTTAAATATTGGCGCCCAAATCGGCACTAAGCTTCCATTACTATCTGCTGCAGGGAAAATGTTTGCTGCCTACGCTCAAAATGAAGAAATTCAAAATTGGGTGGAAAGAGAAAAAAACAACTACCCTAACTTATCAGATGAAGAATTTCAACAAGAGCTTATGCAAATAAGAAAAACCCACTCCGCTTTCGCCAAAGAACCCATCGTTAAACATGTTTCCTCCTGGAGTTTACCTATTTTAAATTATAGAAAAGAACTAATTGCTACCATCATTATTATCGGCTTTACAGAAGATGTTCCAACAGATCCTTCAATCGAACTTGTTCAACAAGTAATTCAAATAAGTAAAGAAATGTCACGAATTTATGGTTATAAAGAAGAACTACCACAAGAATAAAATGGAGGTGTCCAAAAAGTAAAAACTTTTTGGACACCTTTTTTTCGTACTATTATTACTTACTTACACGTTGGAAGTTTTTATTAAAGTAACCATATAAGAAGTCCACTACATGGTAATCTGTTGGTTTATGGTTTGCAAAAATGTGGTTACGCAGTGCAATTGTTATTGGGTCTTCCGCATGGATAATTTCTCCCCATTTACGAGCTGTTGTTTGAACCATTGCAGAACGTGGAATACGAACTTCTTGGTAAGCTTTGAATGCTTCTTCGTACGTATTGTGTTCTTTTAATTTTTCACCTAATACAAACGCATCTTCTAAAGCTTGAACGCCACCTTGTGCAAGGTATTGAAGCATTGCATGACCAGAATCTCCTAATAAAGTGATATTACCTTTAGTCCAGTTTTCAATAGGATTACGGTCGAACATTTGCCAACGGAATTGACGATTAATGAATTTTAATGCATTTTGTACTTGTGAATGACTACCTTCGAAACGACGAGATAACTCTTCTGGAGTACCCCAGTCTTCAACAGATGTGTCATAAGATTTAAACACTACTACTTGGTTATATAATTCACCACGACGAACTGGATATTGAACTAAGTGTAAGTTTGGCCCAACCCACATAATTACATCGTCTAAATCAAAGTTATCATCACCTGCGATTTCCTCAATTGGAAGTGTTCCGCGGTATGCTACATATGCTGAGTTAACTGGTGTGTCATCAATAAATAATTTACGAAGGTTTGATTTTACTCCATCAGCACCAATTACAGCCTCTGCAGTGAATTTCTCACCATTTTGGTTAATAATCGTTGCAGTATCGCCATCTTGCTCTGCAGTTTGAATAACCTGATTTGTAAAGAATTGAATAGTACCTTTCTTTTGACAAGCTTCATAAAGAACTCTGTGTAAGTCAGAACGGTGTAACACGATGTATGGCTGACCAAATTCTTTTTGGAAATCTTCACCTAAGTCAAGTGTTGCTAATTCTTCAGCAGTATACACATCTTTTAATACTAAGCGTTTTGGTAACACTGCATATTTTAAAATTTCTTCTTTAACTCCTAAACGGTCTAATACTTCTAAAGCATTTGGTGCTAATTGAATTCCTGCACCAACTTCACCGAATTCCGGTGCTTGCTCGAATACTGCTACTGATTTACCTGTTTCGTTTGTGATTGATAAAGCTGCTGCTAAACCACCAATACCTCCACCTACTACGATGATATCGCTTACATTTGCCATATTTCATATCCCCCTAAATTGTTTTTATTTTCGAATTCCACAAATAGAGAACTATGTTCCCTGTATATGAAAACTTTATCTCATTCCATAACGATTAGTCAATACAAATATTAAAAATTTTGAAATTTCTTATAAACGAATATCTTTGCTATAATATCCTCTAATTATGAAAATAGGGTGAGTATAATGACGACAGAAAACAAAACTACTGTAATTCAATCATTACAAATCGGGTTAAATATTTTAGAAATCTTAGCAAAAGAAAAAGAACCGCTTAAATTTACAGAAATACAAAATTTAACTTCCATGACGAAAAGTAACTTATACAAATATTTAGCTACATTAAGTCAATTCGGAATGATTTACCGAAACCCACATACAAATACATATACACTCGGACATAAATTAGTGCAGTTGGGGAATATTGCTTTAGGCCACACTTCTTTAATAGAAATGGTGATTCCGTATTTCAAAAAAATTAATGAACAAGCAAACTTAACCGTCTTGTTAGCGGTTCCCTCGCCACAAGGACCATTAATTTCTTATATTTCAAGTAGTGTTGAATATGGGATAAATATAGGAGCACAAATGGGGACTCACTTACCTCTCAACTGCTCAACAGGGATCATATTTTCTAGTTTTGAAAAAAATACGATTATGAAAGAATGGGAATTAGAAGAGTTAATGAAATTTAGTAAAAGTGAGTTGGAGCAATTTAAAGAAGCAAAGGAAAAAACAAAGCAATTATACTTTGCCACTAAAAAAGAGCCGTTAGTGACACATGTTTCTTCATTTAGTGTCCCAATTTTAAATTTTGATGAAGAACTATTAGGAGCCATTACGGTTGTAGGAATTACAGAGACTGTACCAAAAACATTAGACGATCCAACTGGTCAATTTGTATTAGGGATCGCAAGGGAGATTTCAGAATATTACGGTTACACAAGAAAGCCATTAAAAGGAATCTAGTGAAATGGTTGGATTTTCCCTCTCCTATTTTGCTAGACATTGAACTAAATAATCGCTACGAGCATTGAGTTTATGGAACTCAATGCTTTTTATTTACTCATAATGCAATTTATTTTCTGAAAACAAATAATATTGACATTCTTCTCGAAAGCTATTAATCTTTTTATAAATAGTGAACTAAATTCATCATTCGTGAAAACAGGAGGATAACAATGAAACTTATTAACTTTACTAAAGATGGACATACACGTGCAGGTGCAATCGTTGAAAACCAAGTAATCGATTTAAACTACGCATACCAAGCACAACTAAAAGCAGAAGGTAAATACCGTTACGAACAAATCGCAGCTGCATTTGTTCCAAATAATACAGACGAATTATACCAAGGTGGTAAAGAAAGTATTGCATTAGCAAATGGTGCAATCGAGTTCGCTCTTGCCTACCCAGATAGCTTTGACAAAAAGTTAGTTCACGAACTTTCTGATGTTAAAGTAGAAGCTCCAGTAATTAAACCAGGTAAAATTATTTGCGTTGGTCACAACTTCCGTAAACACATTCAAGAAATGGGTCGTGAAATCCCTTCAAATCCAGTAATCTTTGCAAAATTTGCAAACACAATTTTAGGACCACAAGACGATATTCCATTCTATCCAATTTCTGATCAATTAGATTACGAAGCTGAATTTACTTTTGTTGTTGGTAAACAAGCGCGTAATGTATCTGAAGAAGATGCACTTGATTATGTAGCTGGTTATACAATTACAAATGACGTAACGTATCGTGACATTCAACGCCGTACATTACAATGGCTACAAGGTAAAACTGTAGATGGTTCTGCTCCAATGGGTCCATATTTAGTAACTTCTGACGAGCTAACAAATCCATCTGGTTTATCTATGGTATTAAAAGTAAACGGAGAAGTTCGTCAAGATACAAACACAGAAGATTTAGTATTCTCTGTTCCTAAATTAGTAGCATTCCTATCAAACTTAATGACGCTTGAACCAGGTGATGTTGTATTAACAGGTACTCCTGGTGGTGTTGGTGTCGCAATGGATCCTCCAACATTCTTAAAAGATGGAGACGTTGTAACAATCGAAATCGACCAAATTGGTGTGTTAGAAAATAAAGTTAGAGCTACAGAGGCAGTTCCAGTTAGATAATTGGGTTTTAGAAAAGGTTGAGAGTAGTGATTCGCACTACTCCCCTTTTTCTCTATAAAAAGATTAATAGTAAAGGGGAATGTAAAATGGCAGAAGTAAGTCAAGAAGTTAAAGAGTTTATGAAAAGTACAATTGTAACCGATTTCACGAAAGATATTCAGCAGTATAATCTTGGTCCACTTTGGGAAGCAATTCCAGAAATTATGAACCATACGCCAAAACCACAAGCTCAAGCTTATCTTTGGAGCGATGAGTTAATTAAAAAGAAAATGGCAGAAGCTGCGCAAATTTTCACACCTGAACGTGGTGGAGAACGCCGCGCTATTTACTTCCAAAACCCTGGTTTAACTTACCGTCAACCTTGGGGCTGGGCTTCAACTACTCAAACAATTTATGCTGCAGTTCAAATGTTATTACCTGGTGAAAAAGCACCTTCTCACCGTCACTCTCAAAATGCAATGCGATTCATTTCTGAAGGTAGCGGTGCTTATACAATCGTTCAAGGTCAACGTATTTTCATGGAAGAAGGCGACTTCTTAATTACTCCTAAAGGGTTATGGCATGGTCATGAGCATTTAGGAACAGAGCCAATGATTTGGATGGATGCTTTAGATATCCCAACTGTTTATGCAATAGGTGGTACATTCTTCGATCCATACGAAGGCGGTTTAGAACAGCCAAACATTCCAGATAACTTTACAGAAAAACGTTACCGTGGTGGTATGGTTCGTCCATTAGGAGATGACAAGTATACTGTTGCTCCACTTGCAAACTATAAATGGGATCGTACAGTAGAAGGTATTAAAGGTTTAATGGAATTCGATCCAAACCCACACCATGGTTTTACAGTTGAATATATCAACCCATCTACTGGTAAATCAGCGAACCCTACATTAGGAACTCGTATGCAACATTTACCGAAAGATTTCCATACAAAGGCATTACGTCATACACACTCTACTGTTTACCAAGTACACCAAGGTTCAGGTTATACAGTAATTAACGGTGTTCGCTTCGATTGGAAAAAAGGCGATTACTTCGTAGTTCCAAACTGGGCTTGGTATGAGCACGTAGCAAGCGAAGATTCTTACCTATTCTCTGTAAACGACCTACCAATCATGGATCGTTTCGACTTAGAACAAGAACAATTCTTAGAAGAAAACAACGGTCACCAAAAAATCACAGGCGAATTCAAAGCAGACTTCCGCTAAGAAAAGCGGAAGCGGCTCGTTCAGCTCTGAAAACAACTGGAAGAATGACAAAAGGGCGCTTTTTGCCCTTGAAGACGATTCTGAAGTTGTTGAAGAGCTAGCCGCTGCAACTGGACAATTAGAAAAGCGAAAGCGGCTCGTATAGCTCTGAAAACAACTGGAAGAATCGACAAAAGGGCGCTTTTTGCCCTTGAAGACGATTCTGAAGTTGTCGAAGAGCTAGCCGCTGTAGCTGGACAATTAGAAAAGCGGAAGCGCCTCTTATTTCATCAAAAAAATATTAAACCACCTGGTATTTTTCAGGTGGTTTAATTTAGCGTCTATATCCCCTTCCCACGAATTCAGAGTGTTTTATACCAATATAAGGATTCAGAACTTCCCCTACTCCACTCTACTAAAAATTATTATTTCATCTATCCATTTATAACAATATAACGTGTAATACTACTTTCTAATAATAAATAATAATTTGCCATACTCAATTTATTTCTAATAGAAAAGTCAGAATTTTGATTTCCAAATAAATTGTGTAGAAAAATCAGAGAATTATTGAAGATTTTCTAAAATAAAGACACTTTTCGCTAATAAATTACATTTTTCTATAAAAAAGTTATGATTCTGATAATTTTTTCTCTTTTGGTAATTGACACAAACCTTTCATTTTTATAGTATAAGTGTAACAAGTTCACTATTAAGAGAATTTTAAAGGTTTAAAATGTAAACGTTTTACTTAACAACAAGGGGATATCAATTATTTACATTTATTCTTATTAATTTTCTATTAATCTCGGTATATAGACTACAAGGGATCAAGTACCTAAATACATAGTTTTGGTTCATGCCTAACCTAGTAGTCTTTATATATAAAAAGACATAGAGGGGGACTTCGAAAGTGAAACTTAAGAAGTATATGTTCATGTTAATTATGGCTGCTCTAGCAGTAGTCCTTGCTGCATGTGGAGGCGGAGAGGATAAAAGCGAAACGTCAACACCAGCATCTTCTGATGGAGAAGCTACAAGCGGTGAAAGCCGTACATTTAAAATTGCACACGTTGTACAAGAATCTCACGTTTGGAATGCTACAGCGATTAAATTCGGTGAAGAATTAGAGAAACTTTCAGACGGACGTTTAAAAGTTCAAATCTTCCCTGCTTCTCAATTAGGTGCTGAAGCAGATATGGTACAACAAATTGAAACTGGTGCAGTTGATTTTGGTTTCATGACAAATGCATATATGAGTACTCGTGAAGATTCATTAAATGCTTGGTTCATGCCTTACTTATTCAACAACTTAGAAGAAGCAATTGCAATGCGTGATTCTGAAGAAGCAAAACAAATGTTAGAAACATTAAACTCTCAAGGTTTATTAGGTCTTGACTTTATGTTTGCTGGTAACCGTCACGTTCTTATGAAAGATGGTTTTGCTGAAAAACCTGAAGATTTAAAAGGTAAAAAAATCCGTATCATTGGTAGCCCAGCAATGCAATCTTACTGGGAAAAAGTTGGTGCTGGTCCAACAGCTATGCCTTTATCAGAAGTATATACTTCATTACAAACTGGTGTAATCGATGGTATTGATATTGACTTAGATGCTTTAGTAACTGAAAAATATTACGAAAATGCTAAATATTTAACTTTAACAAACCAAACAACTTTCCCAACAGTAATTGTTATGAGCCAAGCTGTTTATGATCAATTACCTGCTGAAGACCAAGATATCGTAAAACAAGCAATGAAAACTGCGGTTGATTGGGGAATTCAAGAAGCAATTACACGCGAACAAGCAAACTTAGAAACACTTAAAGAAGCTGGGGTTGAAGTATTAGAAACAGTTGATACTGCTCCATTCCAAGCTGTATCTGATGAAGTGAAAAAAGAATTCTCAGAGAAATCTGAAATCGTAAAATCATTTATCGAAACAGTTGAAAGTAAATAATTAGCTTTCGATCAATTAATAAATGGGACTTTCTCGATAAATTGAGAAGTCCCGTTTATTCCTTGAAGGAGGGCTTCCCAATATTTAACGATAGAAGGTGTTAATTTTGAAAGTTATTAATAAAATAAGCGACATTGTATTCAGCATAGAAAAAGTATTAGCAATCCTTCTTGCGTCAGTGTTGCTCGTTTCATTAGCTGCTGGGGTTTTATTCCGTACTTTAAAATCCCCTTTATTTTGGTCAGATGAATTAGCGATTTTTTGTTTAGTATGGATAACTTTTATCGGTGGTAGCATGGGGCTTAAACAAAATGCTTCTCCTTCAATTACAATCGTAACAGACTTACTTCCTAAACAAGCTAAAAAGGTCGTTCTTGCTATTAGTAATTTACTTTTATTAGTATTTGTCGGTTATATATTATATCTGGCATTTGAATGGATTAACATGCCAAATATTATGATTCAAACTTCTACAGCGATGAATATGCCTAAGTTTTATTTTTACTTAAGTATTCCCGTTAGTTTTGTTTTCATGGTAATACATGTTTTAAACAACCTTTTACTTTCCTTCAAAACAGTAGATGAGGCAGGTGACCTATCGTGACAATCGCATTAATTTCATTTGCAATATTGCTACTTTTAGGTGTACCCATTGCCTATGTTTTAGGAATGACTACAGTAATTTACATATTTGCTACAGATAATTTAGGACTCGTTTTAACCGTACCACAACGTTTATTTTCTGGGATGGAAAACTACGGGTTACTGGCAATTCCCCTTTTCATGTTAGCTGGGGAACTAATGAACTCTGGTGGTATTACAAAACGTTTAGTAGATGTCGCTAAAAAGTTTATCGGTCACTACCGTGGTGGTTTAGCTTATGTAAACGTTATTGCAAACACAATGTTAGCTGCGATTATTGGTTCTGCAACAGCCCAAATTGCCATGATGAGTCGTACAATGGTTCCTGAAATGGAGAAAGCAGGATATTCTAAACCTTTTAGTACTGCAACAACTGCTGCTGCTGGTTTATTAGGTCCAATTATTCCTCCAAGTATGATGTTCATTTTATATGGAGTGGGGTCAGGAGTTTCAATCGGTGATATGTTCATGGCCGGTGTAATTCCAGGATTATTACTGAGTCTCTCATTCATTATAATCATTGCATTTATCGGAATGAAAGCTCAATGGCCTGTACAGGAGAAAGCATCTGTTAAAGACATGATGACTTCCCTTGGTAAAGTATTACCTGCATTATCAGTTCCAGTTATCATTATTGCCGGTATTTTAACTGGTGTATTTACGGCAACAGAATCTGCAGCAATAGCCTGTGTAGTTGCAATCATTGTTGGTGCATTTGTGTATCGTGAATTAAAACTTTCTTCAATCCCTAATGTATTATCACAAACTGCAATTACAACGGCTGTTATTACTATTTTAATTGCGATGGCAAATATTTTCGGGTGGATGTTGTCATTCGAACAAGTACCACAACAAATCGCCGCTTGGATGGTAAGTTTATCTGATAGTCCAGTAGTGTTCTTATTATTGGTAAACATCTTCTTACTATTAGTTGGTATGTTCATGGATGGAATTGCTGCATTAATTATTTTAATACCAATTTTCATGCCATTATTACCAACTTACGGAGTAGATCCTATTCACTTCGGTATTATCATTTGTATTAACTTAACAATTGGTATTTTAACACCACCAGTAGGTTCAGGATTATTTATTGCTTCTTCGATTACGAAAGTTTCAATTGGTGATTTAGTAAAATCTTTATGGCCATTCTTAATCGTTGCACTGATTGTTCTATTACTATTAACATATGTGCCAGCATTATCATTATGGTTACCAGGATTATAAAAACATCCCATGTTTAAATAGTAAAGCCCATGACATTCAGCTAGAAGTGTCATGGGCTTTATTAATATTTTTTAAATAACTCCTAATTCTTTACCGACCTTTTCATAGATAGCTAAAGCGTTGTCTAGCATTTCTTTCGTATGGGATGCTATTGGCATGTTACGAACACGTCCAGTTCCCTTAGGTACAGTTGGGAATACGATAGCCTTTGCATATACCCCTTCTTCTACTAAACGGCGAGAAAATGTTTGTGTCAGCTTTTCATCACCAATAATACATGGCGTAATTGGAGTTTCTGAAGCACCAATATTGAAGCCTAATTTCTTTAACCCAGCCTTTAAGTAATCTCCATTTTCCCATAATTTATCGTGTAGCTCCGTAGAGTCCATAATCATTTGTAATGCGCGGGTAATCGCAGCTACATCACCAGGAGTAACAGCAGTTGAGAATAAAAATGGGCGAGAACGAACTTTTAACCAGTCGATTAAATTTTTCTTTCCAGCAACATATCCACCAACAACGCCAATCGCTTTTGATAGAGTACCAATTTGGAAGTCAATTTCTTTCTCTAGTCCAAAGTGTTTTACTGTACCCTTTCCTTTCCCAGTAACACCTGAACCGTGAGCATCATCTACGTAAGTAATTAAATCAAATTCTTTCGCGATCTCTACGATTTCAGGAAGTTTGGCAATGTCACCATCCATTGAGAAGACGCCATCAGTAATGACCATAATTTTATTGTATAGACCAGACTCTTTTGCTTCTTTCGCTTTTGCACGTAAGTCTTCCATATCTGAATGGTTGTAAGCAATGATTTTTGCTTTCGATAAACGACAACCATCAATAATAGAGGCATGGTTTAATTGATCGGAAAGGATTGCATCATTTTTATCCATTACTGCAGAGATTGCTGCCATATTACAGTTAAAACCAGATTGATAAGAAATGGCTGCTTCAGTTCCTTTAAATTCTGCTAACTTTTCTTCTAATTTTACGTGTAAATCCATCGTACCGTTAATTGTGCGGACTGCCCCTGCCCCTACACCATATCGATCGATTGCATCTTTTGCAACTTGTTTCAGTTCTTCATTTGTAGCTAAGCCAAGGTAGTTATTGGATGATAAGTTAATTAGCTGTTTCCCGTTTATTGTAATAACAGGGCCATTTGCACCCTCTACCGCATCAATCTCGTTGTATAAACCTTGATCACGTAAATTTTGTAAGTTTTCATTTAGGAATGCATCTAATATTTTTGACATGAACTCATCTCCCTTTTACATAAGTTAACTAGATTTTAGCATAAATATTTTGTTTAGTTTATCGAACGGTACAAAAATTAAAACTCGTAAAAGTTAGGATTCTTTTACGAGTTTTTCAGAAGAGTCGTTAGACATTAACGTCGCATTTTCTTCTATTGTTATTCTTTTAGCTAAAAGTTTTTCAAAGAATGGAAGTGCAGGTTGTATAATGTATCCTGTAAATAAGGCAATAATGACAGTACCTACTCCAATTGGGCCACCTAGTAACCAACCTAAAATCGCGACAATTGTTTCAGTTAAAAAACGTGCCATTCGAATCGAGCCACCAAACTTTTCAACGATAATCATCATAACGGTATCGCGCGGACCCGCACCTAATCTAGGTGAAATGTACATGGCACATCCAATAGACATAACAAATAATCCCGTAAGGAAATAAAATATATCTAGTGGTAGACTTTTAGAATTAGGCAAAATCCAAGTAAATAAATCTACGAAACTTCCTATTAAAAGCATATTCAACCACGTTGCAATCTTTGGCCATTCTTTTAAATAAAGGGTTGTAATTAATACAATGCATAAACCTGAAATAATTGTCCAAGAACCTACAGATAAACCAATTTGTTTATACAATCCCACATGTAAAACATCCCAAGGGCTTACCCCTAAAGCTTTTCCTTCAATAATTAGGGAAATTCCAAGAGACATAATAGCTAGCCCTACAAAATAAAAAAGCCATTTCCATATAAATACTTTTCTCAATTTAAAGCCTACTTTCTACCTATGTTAACTTCGCAAATGTCCCCCTTGTTACTTGAATTAACTCCTTAGGTTTTAACTTCATTTGCATACCAATCTTCCCTGCACTGACAAGGATATACTCCAAGCTTTCGGCAGACTCATCAATAAATGTAGGATACTGTTTTTTCATTCCAACTGGAGAACAGCCACCCCGAATATAGCCTGTTGTTGCAAGAAGTTCCTTTACATGTAGCATTTCAATTTTCTTTTCGCCCGCTATTTTAGCGCAAGCTTTTAAGTTCAATTCTTCAGCTACTGGGATTACAAAAACAAAGATTTTTCCTTTACCTGCTGTAGTAACTAACGTTTTAAAAACATGAGTAACAGGATGCCCCACTTTTTCGGCAACTGTAACGCCATCCAATTGATTATCTTCAATTGTATATTCAATTAAATCATATTGTATTTTTTGTTGGTCTAATAATCGGACTGCATTTGTTTTTTGTATTTTTTGTTTACTCATTAAAATCACTTCCACTTTCATTATATCATAGTAAACCTGTAAGATTTTTAAAATTAAAACTCCTTGTTGGAACAAGGAGTCATTTTAGGCAGTCAGTGAATATTTTGGTTGATTAAACGTATATCCATTTTTGACCATTAGCATATGATGATTATACTTCGTTATTGCAATATTGTATGTTTTATCAAAAGGTATGATTTCAAGGTTTCTACCATATCGATCACTTGACTTCCCACGAAGGGCAAATGTATCAAATGTGCGGAAATTAAATCGGTCAATTTCGAAAGAATCGCTATCTTCATTCGTTGACGTGATTTGTGATCTGGTTTGTTGGATTTCATTATAAGCATTTAGGTCATTTTGAACAATTACATCATTTACTTCAAGATTTGATTGCTCATCATGACTATCCATATTATCAGTACTTACTGTGTTAAAATCATTTAGCTCTTCTTCAATTAAAGAAAGCAAATGTTCGTCATTTAATTCTTTCTCTTTATTTCCAGACAGCAACTGTTCTAAAGCTTGAAGCAACGGATTTGTTTTTTGGGTATAAGTTGTATTCTTTTTGTATGCATCACTTGCTTCTCGTCTTTGAATGGCACGTTTACGTTCTTCAATATTAAAATCGTTTCCATTAAGTAAGTTAATCCTATTCAACCAAATCACCCCATTTCAAAAAAGTTTTACATTTATAGTAAATATTTTACTTATTTTTTACAACAATTTTGTTTTGAATTTTCAATTTATTTTGTTCGGAGCATTAAAAAAGCTGCCCTAAAAAGGACAGCCCTAACCTGTTACGTAGTCAGATATGGATTTTCATCTATTATGGACTCTGCAATATTTACTGCATGGTCACCAATACGTTCTAAATTACTAATGATATCCGCATAAAGTATCCCTGCTGAACCAGAACATTCTCCTTTGTTTAAACGGTAAATATGACGTTTACGTAATACCCGCTCTAGTTCATCAATTCGATCTTCTTTACTTAATACTTCTCTTGCAAAGTCTTTGCTCTGTTTATCTAAAGCTAAAATTGCTTCACTTACTGTATCAAGTACTAACTCGTACATTTCTTTCAACTCAGCCATTGCTTCATCACTAAATTTTACACGATTCGATTCACGAGCTTGAATTAACTCTACCAAGTTTTCGAAATGATCTCCAATTCGTTCAATATCACGAATGTTTTCCAATAAAGAGTGATGTAATCTTGAATCAATTCTCGATAATGCTTCTTTTGATAATTGAACTAAATATTCTGTCGTTACTCGGTCTAAGTTGTTAATTGCATCTTCCAACTGAACCGTCATCCCCACATGTTTTGTATCGCTTGTTAGTAAAAAATTCATTGATTCTTGTAAACCATTTACCGCAAATTCACCCATACGAACAATTTCCTGTTTTGCTTGTCCTAAAGCGATTGATGGAGATTGTTCAATTAACGATTTATCTAAATGTTTAGCACCAAACTCAATTGCTCGATCTTCACCTGGTACAATTTTTGTAACGATATACGCAATCACCCCTACGAAAGGAAGTTGTATTAACGTGTTAATTACGTTAAATGTACCGTGGGCAAAAGCAATTTGCATACGTTCTTCTATATTCAATATTCCACTTATCCACTCAACGTAATTTACAAACAGTGGTAATATGAGTAAGAATATAATTGACCCGATTAAGTTAAAAATAACGTGTGCTGCCGCTGCACGACGAGCTGTTACAGATGCTGCTAATGCCGCTAGTATTGCTGTTATCGTTGTCCCAATATTGTCTCCAAATAATACCGGCAAAGCACCATCTAATTCTATCAGTTGACCTGCATATAATTCTTGTAAAATCCCGACCGTTGCTGATGAGGATTGAACGATTACTGTGAAAATCGTACCTGCAACTACTCCTAGTATAGGATGATCACTAAAACTTACAGTCAAGTCGATAAATGCATCCCATTCGCGTAATGGTTTCATCCCATCGCCCATCATTTCTAAACCGATAAACAGTCCTGCAAAGCCAAAAACAATTTGTCCTATATTTTGAATTGAACTTTTCTTAAAGAAAAATAGTAAAATTGCACCTAACATCATTATTGGATAGGAATAAGCACCTACGTCTAATCCAATGATAAATGCTGTTACCGTAGTACCAATATTGGCCCCCATAATAACACCTATCGCTTGGCGTAGTGTCATAAATCCTGCACTTACTAGCCCCACTACAATAACCGTGGTACCTGAACTTGATTGAATTAAAACCGTAACAACAATGCCGACAAGAACCCCCATTAAAGGATTTGTCGTAAATCTATCTATAAGCTCCCGAAGTCTATCACCTGCAGCTTTTTGTAAGCCATCCCCCATATATTTTATTGCAAAGAGGAATAATCCTAATCCCCCTAGGAATTCAAATAACATCGATTGCCAATCCATCTTGTATTTTTCACCCTTTCGATTGTCTCGAACCCTATTATTCATAAACACAAAAATAATGTAAATAAGCTTACAAACTTGAAACATAACATTTACACTACATTTACAATGGCTTAATAAAATGTTCAAAATTTAGATATTGAAACAATATAAAAGGAATATACTTAAAGGTTATGGTAATTTTCCCATAGAAGTAGCTAAATAAGAACATAATCAGTATTCCAAAATATCATTAAATTATTGATAGTATTTTAAAAAGTTCTCCCATCATTAGGAATAAACTGAATCTATATTAAACGTGTGCTATATTTAATCGTATGGATATGAGAAAGGATGTTTATTATGGCAAAAAGCTTAGTTTTAGCTGAAAAACCATCTGTAGCTAGAGATATCGCTCGAGTTTTAAAATGTACGAAAAAAGGAAACGGCTTTCTAGAAGGCGATCAATATATCGTTACTTGGGCATTAGGTCACTTAGTTACATTAGCAGACCCTGAAAGTTACGATGTGAAATATAAAACTTGGAACCTCGAAGACTTACCCATGTTACCGGAACGTTTGAAATTAACCGTTATTAAACAATCGGGTAAGCAATTTAATGCGGTGAAATCTCAATTACTTCGTGGAGATGTGAATGAAATTATCATTGCAACAGATGCAGGTCGTGAAGGTGAGCTTGTTGCACGCTGGATTATTGAAAAATCTAAAGTACGTAAACCTATTAAACGCTTATGGATATCATCGGTAACAGATAAGGCTATCAAAGATGGTTTTAAAAATTTAAAACCCGGGAAAAATTACGAACACTTATATGCTTCCGCAGTTGCACGTTCTGAAGCTGATTGGTATATCGGTCTCAATGCAACACGTGCTTTAACAACACGTTTTAATGCACAGTTAAACTGTGGTCGTGTACAAACTCCGACAGTAGCAATCATCGCTGCACGAGAAGATGAAATAAAAAATTTTAAACCTCAATCTTATTACGGAATTGAAGCACAAACAACTGACAACTTAAAACTTACTTGGCAAGATGAAAATGGGAATACACGAAGCTTTAATAAAGAAAAAATCGATAAAATCGTGAATAAACTTGGTCGTCAAAATGCAATCGTGAACGAAATTGAACGAAAAGCGAAAAAGTCATTTTCACCAGGATTATACGATTTAACAGAGTTACAACGTGATGCCAATAAACTATTTGGCTACTCTGCAAAAGAAACATTAAACATTATGCAAAAGTTATACGAACAACATAAAGTGTTAACGTATCCACGTACAGATTCCCGATTCCTTTCAAGTGATATCGTTTCTACAATTCCAGAACGACTAAAAGCATGTGGTATTGGTGAATATCGTCAATTGGCAAACAAGATTTTAACAAAACCGATTAAAGCGAATAAATCCTTTGTTGACGATAGCAAAGTAAGTGATCATCACGCAATTATCCCAACAGAAGGCTATGTAAACTACTCAAGCTTTTCTGATAAAGAACGTAAAATTTATGACTTAGTTGTAAAACGTTTCTTAGCGGTACTGTTCCCTGCTTTTGAATATGAACAATTAACATTACGTGCAAAAATTGAGAACGAGACGTTCATTGCTCGTGGAAAAACGATTTTATCTAGTGGTTGGAGAGAAGTTTACGAAAATCGTTATGAAGATGATGATGCAAGTGATGATTTAAAGGAACAAATTCTACCGCGCATTGAAAAAGGGCAAACATTAAACATTAAACTAATTGCACAAACATCAGGCCAAACAAAACCTCCTGCTCGATTTACAGAAGCTACGTTGTTATCGGCTATGGAAAATCCAACAAAATTTATGGAAACGAACAACAAGCAACTAGCGGAAACTTTAAAATCTACAGGTGGCTTAGGTACAGTAGCAACTCGTGCTGATATTATTGATAAACTATTCAACTCTTTCTTAATTGAAAAACGCGGTGGAAAAGAAATTTATATCACATCGAAAGGACGACAATTATTAGACTTAGTACCAGAAGAATTGAAGTCCCCTGCTCTAACGGCGGAATGGGAAATGAAGCTGGAACAAATCGCAAAAGGGAAACTGAAAAAAGAAACGTTCATTTCTGAAATGAAAAACTATACAAAGGAAATTGTTTCAGAAATTAAATCGAGCGATAAAAAATATAAGCACGACAACATTTCCACAAAATCTTGCCCGGATTGTGGAAAACCAATGCTTGAAGTGAACGGGAAAAAAGGAAAAATGCTCGTTTGCCAAGATCGAGAATGTGGACATCGTAAAAATGTCTCACGCATCACGAATGCCCGTTGTCCTCAATGTAAGAAAAAACTTGAGCTTCGAGGTGAAGGCGAAGGTCAAATTTTCGTATGTAAATGTGGCTACCGTGAAAAACTATCTGCCTTCGAAGCAAGACGCAAAAAAGAAGGCGGCGGCAAAGTAGACAAACGCACCGTACAAAAATACTTGAAGCAGCAAAAACAAGAAGAACCTGTAAATAATGCTCTTGCTGAAGCCTTAAAGGGTCTGAAATTTGATAACTAAATTCTATCTTTTCTGCGTCGAGTAATCGCAGACGCACAAAACTGTAAATAATGCTCTTGCTGAAGCCTTAAAAGGTCTCAAATTCGATTAGCTTTTATTTTATCTTTTCTGCGACGAGCAACCACTTAGCGCAGGAGTAAAAATAAACCTTGTCTCTCACGGGTTTAGAGACAAGGTTTTTATCTGCGTCGAGTAAAGTAATCGCAGACGCATCAAACTGAGGAATCAGTTAACTGTAGCATTACAGCATTAAACTCAATTAACTCTTTATTATTCAATATAAAGGCTGGGGTTATTTGCCCCAGCTTATTCTTGTATATCAAACACCAATATATCGAAAAGTTGTTCATCCACATAAAGCAAGATCGCCCACTCACCTTTTTCTGGTATTTTTACTGAAGATGGGGCATGTGCATCTGCTCCATTATTTTCTCCACCAAGTTGTGTTGACCAACCTGTTGTTAAGATTTGTTGGACTTTATTACTTTCTCGATGATACCCAACAACTGTTAACTCCCCTAGATTGTCTACATCCCATAAATGCCACATCCATTTTTGACCATTTAAGCTTGGCATTTCTGCCCCAATTACTCCTGATTTGTTTTCATTGCCTACAATCCCTCTATCTCCAAAGGGAACGGCCTTTTTCTCCCAATCGATGGAACTAAAATCACTTTCTTTAACAAAATCAGGAATTCCATCAGGTAACGTAATCTCTTTTTCTTTCTCTGTACAACCTATTAAGAAAAACAGTACACTTACTATTAATAATAATTTAGTCCTCATCTTATAGCTCCCCTCTCATTTTAGAAACGCACCTATTTCATCCGATAACATCTCCGTATCCCATGGGTGCCAATAATATGTTTCTCCATCAAAGAACAACGTATATTGATACGCTACTGGTCCCTCAGCATAAAACACAATTTCATAAAAGATTGGATCTTGGTAGTTTGTATTAGGTTGAAAAGAAGACTGTAGTGTACTCTTTCTCAATATCTCTAAAAACGATTTAATATCATCTACTTCATTAACAAGAGTATTATCCAAGTAAATTTCAACTTTATTCACTAACTCTAATGGCAAATCTTTAAAATTCCATTTATAGCCTTCCCCATCATTTAAGTAGTAAAGCTGATAGCCATTAATTGAATAAGGAGACTTCACTGCCATTAATTTCTTTTCACCCTTAATGGAGAAAAGTTCTGTACCTGGTTCATGAAAAGCCGCATCCCCATCCTTTAATCGATAGGATGGATTGGACACATTATCTGCTACTTTAAATTGCACTTCACCAATTTTTACATCTACAAATGATTCATTTGAAAGTACTCCCGTATGAACACCTAAGTATTCTTCTCCATCCCATTTGATAAAATCCACCCAATCAATCTCAGTGTGAGTTTCTGTAAGGATTTGCTTCATGGGGTCTTGTTGACAACCCGTTATAATCATAATGATGCTAAAAAGAATTCCAAGCCATTTCCACAAATAAATATCCCCCTTTCTCTCATTAGTAGGTTTTTTAATCAAAAGGTTTCGTATTTTTTCCATAAAAAATAGGCATCGCCTTCAATAGACGATGCCTGCAAATTAAATTTATACTGTTTGTTTTTCAGAAGAAATGGCATATAAGATTTTCCCAAGTCGTTTAATGCCTTCTTCGATAATTTCTGGTGATGAATTTGTATAGTTTAAACGTAAAGTGTTTACATTTGATTTTCCAGTGTAGAATGGATCACCAGGCACAAAAGCAACTTTTTCTTCCATTGCTTTGTTAAAGAAATCTAATGCCGATGTTCCTTCTTCTAATGTTACCCAAATGAACATACCGCCCTCAGGTTTTGTATATTTGATTGATGACGGGAAGTATTTTGCCATTGCATTTAGCATTGTATTCGCTTGTTCTTGGTATAATTTAATAATTTTCGCAACATGTGCATCTAAATCATTATTTACTAAATAATCATGGACAACAATTTGCGAAAAGATATTTGTGTGTAAATCTGTTGCTTGTTTTGCTGTGTTAATATGATGCATTAATTCTTTATTTTTTGTGATAACAAATCCAAGTCGCATACCAGGTGTAACAATTTTAGAAAATGAACCAAGGACCACAGAGTTTTCTAAGCGACCTGCACCGATATATGGTAACTTTTCTCCGCTCCAACGTAACTCACCGTATGGATCGTCTTCAATTAGCACCACATCAAAGTCCTTTACAACATTGTAAATTGCTTCTCTTTTTTCCTTTGAATATGTAATACCTGTTGGGTTATGGAAGTTAGGAACCACATAAATAAATTTAATGTTTGGGTTTGATTCTAATGTGTGTCTTAATTGCTCAACATTTAATCCGTCATCTTCTAATTGAACTGTGTAGAAGGTTGGTTCTGATAAAGTGAAGGCTTGAATGGCACCTAAATAACCTGGTTCCTCCATTACAACACCATCTCCTTTATTAAGGAGTACCTTTGAAATTAATTCCAGTGCTTGCTGTGAACCCGTTGTAATTAAAATATCTTCTGGAGCGATATCTAGCCCGAAGCTTTTGTTATATTTTGTTGCGATATATTGACGTAAAGGTAAGTACCCTTCAGTAGTAGAATATTGGAATAATTTTGCACCATTTTCTTCAATTGCGTGATTAATCGATTTTTGCATTTCATCAATCGGGAAAGAAATTGGATTTGGTAAACCTCCTGCAAACGAAATGACGTCAGGTGCATCTGTCACCTTTAGTATATTTCGAATGAATGATGATGGAGTGTTTAAAATTTTGTCAGAGTATTTCATGATTTTTCCCTCTTTTATAAAATAGTCGCTGAATCGATCAACATCGAAATTCAGTGTTACTCGATTTTATCAGACTATTTCAACAATTTCAAAGGGTATTTTTTTAGCACCAATATGGTCTCACGTTAGATTATAGAAAAATTTCGCAAATACTAGCTAATAAAAAAATCCAACTAGCTTAAAAAACTAGTTGGATAAATTAAATTATTTAACATCTTCTAATTCAGGTACTAATTCGCTTTCTTTTAACCATAAGTGATTTTCAACTGTTTCTCCAAGGGAATTTGTATAATCGACAACATATACTGTAGTTTCTTCTACGGTATCAATTGTTCCTTGTGCACCTTTCATCCCTGGCATATGATCAGCATCAATAATTACTTCTGAACCTACATCTAACTCTTCCTCATCAATTCCAGTAATTTCTCCTTCAACAAACCATTTATGATTTTCCTCAAACTCATCACCGTTTGTTGGAGTATACGATACAGAATAAACAATTGTGTCGTAAGCGGCTTTAATCGTTGCTTCTGCTCCTTCCATTCCAGACGTATGGCTAGCATGAACAAATGCTTTACTTCCAACTGGATATTTAGGATCCTCACTTTCCTTTAATTTTTGTGGTACAACTAAACCTGTTTTATTAAAATTATCCGTATTCTCACTTTCATGTTCTTCCTCACCAACTTGTTTATCCGTATCTGCCATGTTATTTGTTACTTCTGCACCGTTTTCATCATCTTTAGTCGTATCATTTGTTGAACATGCTGATAGGAATAGTGCAGAAACAAAGGAAATAGAAAGTAGCCATATTTTAAAATTCATTGTTATCCTCCTTGAACATATTTCTTTATTTAAGCATTTGCTATTGATGTCTTTCTATGCATGCGTTTCGATTTTTGGCCATAATAAATGAAAAGAGATGCTATTTTATTTTAAATAGCACCTCTAGTCTCCATCGGTTATCTGTGCATCTTTTATACGAATAAATGGCTTAGTTATGATTTTCGATAAAATTGTATAGACAATTAAAAGAACAATTAAACTCGTAACTCCTGCGATGGCAAAATGTAAATTCATACCCTTAACCATTTGTAGTAAATCTTTAGTACTTTGAAACATTACAACATATCCATCAGTATTTTCATCAATATCATATGGATGTGCACTTGCAATATAAGGAGAGTCTTTCCATTCGTTAATAATAATCTTGTCCATATCAATTTTTTGGTTATTTACTATGGAAAGTTTATCTTCTAGCAATTTGATATGTTCCGAATGATCAATAATATTTCCATCTTTATCTGTAATGATGACATTTCGATTTTCATTTTTCTCCATCATGACAATATGATGAATCGTTAGTTGCGAGTAATTTTCTACTAGAACATCACGATAATTTTTTCCATTTACCATTAGCCGATCGAATTCTTCCTGCAACCTTGTATGAAGTATATTTTGATATAAATAAAACATCAGAATTATCTCTATAAAGAAAACTACGATATAAAAACATATGGTTATCTTTGTGGAGATTCGGTTCACTAACTCACCGCCTTCGAAGTTAGTATAAACAATATTGTTAAAGTAATGAATTTCATTACACTTTGACATATTCTTACTAAAGCTTTATATTCTGTATAAAATAAAATTTTAAAGGGTGGATTCAATGCTTGATTTTGTATTAGAGCTTAAGCCCATTTATCAAGTTATTATTGCCACACTTTTCACTTGGGGAATGACTGCACTTGGAGCTGCTTTAGTCTTTACTACTAAAACATTTAATCAAAAGTATTTAGATGCGATGTTAGGTTTTGCTGGAGGGGTAATGATAGCAGCGAGCTTCTGGTCTCTGTTATCTCCTGCTCTGGAAATGGCTGAAGGCGGAAAAATTCCGTCATGGGCTCAAGTAGCTGTAGGATTTTTAATGGGTGGAGCTTTTCTTTTTGCGGTGGATAAATTACTTCCTCATCTTCATCCGAATGCACCTATGAATTCAGCAGAAGGCATACGACCTAAAGAGAGAAAACGAAGTACATTACTCGTATTAGCCATAACATTACATAACATTCCAGAAGGTTTAGCCATTGGGGTTTCCTTTGGTGCTTTTGCTATTGGCTCTCCATCTGCATCTCTTGCTGGTGCATTAGCGTTAGCAATTGGTATAGGCATTCAAAATATTCCGGAAGGTGCAGCTGTCTCAATGCCACTACTCAGGGACGGATATTCTCGGAAAAAAAGCTTTATCTTTGGACAGTTTTCAGGAATGGTTGAACCGATTTCAGCAATAATTGGATTTTTAGCTGTTGCATTTATTGAGCCGCTTCTACCCTTTGCATTAGCTTTTGCGGCAGGAGCCATGATTTTCGTTGTAGCGGAAGAAGTTATCCCAAGTTCTCAGGAAGAGGGCAATAAAGATTTAGCCGTAATGAGTTTGATGGTCGGTTTTACGATTATGATGATTTTAGATGTGGCACTTGGCTAAAAAAGCGTCTCCTTATAGTGGATGGGAGGCGCTTTTTTGCAGTTTGTTTGATATATGAGCGGATTTTCAAAGTTTAAGGGCGGTTTTAGCCTGTTTATGGGCGATATTTTAAGATTTATGGGCGTTTTCCTATATTAAATAAAAAGCCCTATCCATTTCAGACAGGGCTTTACATTCTACCTTATTCCTCTTCTTCCATAATCTCATCAAAGGCATTTGAAACTTTTTCAAATTCTTCGTCACTATCAATTGCGCTGAAATCACCATCATCATCAAGTTTTAGGAAGAATACATCTATATCTTCTTCTGTTTCTTCTTGTAAATCTTCAACAAAGCCCACGGCAACATAATCTGTTCCCTCTATATTAATTCCGGCAAGGACCTCTACTTCTAACTCCTCATCGTTTTCATCTGTAATTGTAAAAATTTCGCCTACTTGTATTTTTTCCATTAGTTCTTCTCCTTTAATCTATTTTTGAACGACAACATCTTGTATAGCCATTTAATTAAAAGTTCATACAAAAGTATTTATGTTCCACAAAAAGTTCGATATGGTAAGTTCGATGGTGCTGGCAATGAACAATATTCCTTAGTCAGTTCCGAAGTATAGTCGTATGGATTCGCAAGTACTTTCAACAGCTTTTCCATTACACTATAATCCCCATTAACAGCAGCTTCTAACGCTTCTTCAACACGGTGATTACGTGGAATGACTACTGGATTCCAACTTTCCATTAATTGTCTAACTTCATCTTTTGTTTGTTCTTGTCTAGAAAGTCTTGCTTGCCACTTTTCAAGCCAATTTTTAAACTCTTCCTTGTTTGATAAAGGTGTATCTGTCATATCCCCTATTGTTAACCCACGGAAAGTATTGGTATAGTCCGCGCGATGTTTATGCATAAGGTCTAATAATTCATTGATTAATTCTTTATCCTGTTCTTCTTCATTAAATAATCCTAGTTTTGATCGCATACCTTCTTGATAGCTTTCTTCATATAACGGCATATATTTAGATATTTCATTTTGTGCAAGTTCTATTCCTTGTTCCGGATCTTCATGAATTAATGGGATGAGTGATTCGGCAAATCGTGCTAAGTTCCAACCACCAATAACAGGTTGATTTTCATAAGCATAACGTCCATGACGATCAATGGAACTAAATACAGTTTTCGGATCATACGTATCCATAAATGCACAAGGTCCATAATCAATCGTTTCTCCACTAATGGTCATGTTATCCGTGTTCATCACACCATGGATAAATCCAACGAGCTGCCATTTTGCGATTAAATCTGCTTGGCGTTTAATGACTTCCTCTAATAACCGCAAATAACGAGTTTCACTGTTTGGAATAAACTCGTAATGACGAATAATCGCATAATGAGCCAATACTTCTAAATTTTCAAATGACCCCATGTTTGCGGCATATTGGAACGTCCCTACACGAAGATGACTTGAGGCTACTCGTGTTAAAACTGCCCCTGGAAGCTCAGTTTCTCGGATAATGCTCTCACCCGTAGTTACTACAGCTAAACTTCGAGTTGTTGGGATCCCTAATGCATGCATCGCTTCACTTATAATGTATTCGCGCAACATTGGTCCAAGTGCAGCACGGCCATCCCCTCCACGAGAAAAAGGGGTACGACCTGAGCCTTTTAGTTGGATATCAAAGCGCTCTTCTTTTGGTGTAATTTGTTCGCCAAGAAGTACCGCTCGACCATCTCCTAACATTGTAAAATGCCCAAATTGATGTCCTGCATAGGCTTGTGCAATTGGTTTTGAGCCTTCCGGAGCAGTATTTCCAGCTAAGATTGCGATTGCTTTATCACTTTGTAATTCTTCAACATCCAACCCAAGATCTTTTGCAAGGGATTTATTTAGCTTTACTAGCTTTGGTGCACGAACAGGATTTAATTCTATTTCAGCATAAAAGTCATTCGGCAACCGAGCATAACTATTATCAAAGTTCCAACCTATTCCCATTTATTAATCCCCTTCTCTTCTAAACGTTTCTATTTATTTTCTGCCCCACCTTTTGAATTATACTTGAGTTTTATTCGACAATCCTGTAATTACAAAGCAACTAATCCACGCAACAAAAGTAACCATCATTGCTAGTGATAACCCCAATGCTCGCATAAAAGTGTCTTCTCCAGGATAAAAAGGCTCAATATTAACATAAAAATACAGAATAATTAATGTTAACAGAAGATAAAAGCTACTTCCAATTGCAGCTATTTTTAATCGATTTTCTCTACAAGCTTTATTTACAACCATCCAAAACAATATACTCACAACTACTGCAAAAATCATTACAATAAAATGAATATATGGAAAGGTAAATAACGTTAGTATATACAGTACCAAACCCGTAAAACCAAACAAGATTGTATTTATTAAAAATAAAAACAATCCAGCTAGCCATACATTTTGAAACCACTTAGCATTTTGTAATGAACGTACAAACCTACTATTCTCACTAACTAAATAAAAAAGTGATGTTCTAAAAAATAAAATCAATGCAATAAAAATTAATCCTATAAGAAAAAATAATGTCATACAAATCTCCCTTCATTGTCATAACGAAAATTTAATTTGGAAGTTTCATCCTGATTTTTCAATTATTCTATAAGACAAATATCTATTACTATGATAATATAATTTCTTATTGTAAATAGAAGGAAGAGGAACATCATGAGTGATAAAATTCAACACCCTAAGGAGAAGCTAAGTTTATTCCATTTAACTTGGCCGATATTCCTAGAGGTTTTTTTATTTATGTTAATGGGACTAGCCGATACTTTTATGTTGAGTGCCGTATCCGATAATGCCGTATCTGGTGTAGGTACAGCTAATCAATATATCCATATTGCTATTCTCATATTAGAAGTGGTGGGAAATGGGGCTGCCATTGTTGTTTCCCAATATCTAGGCTCCCGCCGTTATTTAGAAGCAGCTAAAATATCGGCTTTAGCAATAACATTAAATCTCTGTGTCGGACTTTTTATGTCGGTCATTTTTATTTTGTCATCCAATCAGTTAATGGTCATGATGAATCTACAAGGCGATGTATTGCACTATGCACAAAGTTATTTAATTATTGTTGGCGGTGGAATCTTCCTACAAGCCATTATCAACTCTTTAGCAGCAATTATTCGCGTTCACGGTTGGACGAAACAAACCATGTATGTTTCCCTCGGAATGAATGTACTTCACGTTGTTGGGAACTATATTTTAATCTTCGGTAATTTTGGTGCGCCAGAACTTGGTGTACAAGGTGCTGCTATATCATCTATTGTGAGCCGTTTAATAGCGATGTTTGTTTTCTTCTGGCTTTTATATCAGGCTTTAGAGGTAAATGTAGAGATAAAATATTATTTTACTCTATCAAAGGAATATGTTCGTAAAATTCTTTATATCGGCTTGCCAAGTGCTTTAGAGCAAATATTATATCAAGTATGTCAGATTGTTTTCTTATATTATGTAACATATCTTGGAGCCGAATCCCTTGCTGCTCGACAATATGCAAATAATATTTCTATGTTTACTTATTTGTTTGCTATAGCAATTGGGATGGGGACAGCAATTATTGTAGGACGTTTTGTTGGCGCAGGAGAGAAAGATGCAGCATATAAACAGTTATGGTTTAGTGTGAAAGCAGCTCTTATTTTTACTGTAACCATCGCATTAGTTGTTACAATTTTCAGGGAATCCTTAATGAAACTGTTTACCGATAATCCTGAAGTCATCAAAATAGGAGCTTCTGTTCTATTATTAAGTTTGCTACTTGAAACAGGAAGAACCTTTAATATTACAATTATTAATACATTACGTGCTGCAGGTGATGCCCGTTTCCCAGTGAAAATTGGCTTTCTATCAATGGTTTGTATGAGTCTACCATTAGGCTACTTACTCGTATTTGTACTTGATCTCGGTTTGGTTGGTGTTTGGCTAGCCATTGCTGCCGATGAATGGACTCGTGCAATCATCGTACTATTTAGATGGAAAAGTCGAAAATGGGAACGATTTGCTCTAGTGACACCTAAAGAAGAAGAACTTGTAAAATGAGTGGGTTATATTTAACCTGCTCATTTTTTGGGATCACCCTTAGGAAGAGTTTGCTCTTGTAATCCTAGCAAAAAAGACTTCCCCACTCGAGAAGTCTTTTTACATTAATGATTATCCACCGGTTCTTTCGGTAATAATTGACTAAGTTTGCAATATTGTACGAATACACGTGCAAGTTCGCGGAGACGATTTTTAATTTCATCATCAACGATATTATTGTCTGCATCAAAATGAGATGCATGGGTATATACGTAATTTGGTGTTACTAAACATCTAAAATAATCTAATATCGGACGTAATTGATTTTCTACAACTAAATGATGTTGATATGTTCCACCATTTGCAACCATAGATACTGGTTTATATCGCATTGCTTTTGGGCTAATCATGTCAAATGCATTTTTTAAAACGCCTGGAATGGATGCTTGATAGATTGGTGTTGCAATAATATATCCATCTGCTTTTTCAAATTTATCAATCATCATTTGCATATCTTCATTTAGTGGGCTACCATCTAAAATTTGGTGTTTTAAATCTGAAAAATATAATATTTCAAGCTCTAATTCGCTATTATATTCTTTAATATATTGTTGAACTTGTCGCAAAAGCGCTCCGGTTTTTGCACCGAATACCGTACCGTCTACGAGTAATATTTTCATTATGTCTATCCTCCACCTTTTCTATTTCCATCCGTTATTGTAACAGATGCGACAAATGTCGAATAGGGAACGAGTTTTGAAAAAATAAAATTTCAGTCTTTAGTCGGAATTTCAACATTACTCGCTTTTTCAAGGGCTTTCTCCATTTTATGTGAAGGAGAAGTTAAACTAATTATTGTTGTACCAGGTTCAAAAGTGTAATTTTTTGAATGAATAATAAAGATTAAATCGTTATCTTCATTCACTGCAAATAATGGTATCATCTTATGTGCATCATCTTGTAAAAAATCGGTATAAGTATATTGTTCCGTTAAAGGGGTTTTTCTAATCATGTACCCCTCTTCAACAAAACGATTTAATGTATGAATATCATATTCCGGGTGAAATAATTTCTTTCCACCAATTGACTTACTAAAATCGCTTGGATCATCCGTATGAATGGCGGTTTGAAAAATTTGTTCCCTCCCTAATTCAGGAACAAAGTGATGACATATCAATGCATTATATGCATCCTCATCCGTAGCAGCGATTAAAATTTCATAGGGAGTTAATTCAATACGATATTTTGTATATTCACTTAAAATATCCCCTACTTCTGTTTTTAATCCTAACTGCCTAGCACGATATAATGCACCATATGAACGATCTAATATGAGTACAGGCTTATTGAAAGACTGTATTGCCTCTCCTAAAATTGCCGAAAATGCACTCCCTCCAACAATTAAGACACCTGTTTCATCTGTTGCGCATAATCCAAACTTTTTAGCAATCCAACCAATCGAAAATCCATGGGCAATAACTGTTGCAAAAATAAGTGCTAACGTTAAAGCAGTAATAATTTCCGCATCAGCAAACCCTGCTTTACTTAATCTACTTGTAAAAAAACCGGATACTGTTAAAGCAACAATTCCCCGAGGTGAAATCCATCCAATAAACAGTTTTTCTTTCTTTGGTAAATCCACACCAATCGTAGCAAGCCATACTGAAACAGGTCTTACAATAAATAACATCACTAAAACGAACGCAAGCATCTTCCAATTAAAGACATCCATCACTGTACTTATGGTTAATGATGAAGTTAACATGATAAACACGCTAGAAATCAATACAACAGAGATATTTTCTTTAAAATGAATTAAATCCTTTAAAGAAGTTAAATGCATATTAGCCATGACAATCCCCATTGCCGTAACAGCTAGCAATCCTGTCTCATGCATAATCTCTTCAGATAACACAAATACCAGTAATACACTTACTAAAACAACAGGTGATTTTAAATATTCAGGGATGTATCCATGTTCAATTAACTTCACTAGCAAAAATCCTACTACGATTCCTATAACGACTGATAAAACAGATGCTCCAAAAAATACAAAGAGAGCTGTACTTGAAATTAAATCATTTAACCAAAACACGACTTCTAATGCAAAGAGGGCCAATAATGCACCAAATGGCTCCACAACCAAACCTTCCCACTTTAAAATGGTAGCTGGCCGTTCTTTTAACTTCGCATGTCGTAGCAAAGGGATAATGACGGTTGGCCCAGTAACAATAAATAGACCACCAACGATAAAAGCAACATCTAAAGAAATTCCGGCAATAAAATGAGCTGTTAAAGAGCCAGCAATCCACGCGATAAAAGATCCTATCGTCGAAATTCGAAAAATAGCCTTTCTGGAATCTTTCATTTCACGAATATCTAAACTTAAACTACCTTCAAATAGAACAATTGCCACTGCTAGAGAGATTAATGGATGAAAAACCTCTCCAAAGCTTTCTTGTGGATGAAGAATATTAAAAAAAGGACCAACTAGTAAACCTACAAGAGACATAATGACAATCGCAGGAAGTCGAAAACGCCACGCAATCCATTGTGAAAGAATACCTAACATTGCAACTGCAGTAATCTGGATAAGTGTCGATTCTAACATCATTACATCTCCTTACAACTCCAAACTTTTATGTCACAAATAATTAAAGCCCTTACGCATTTTAGTATTTGCGAAGGGCTGTCTTTCATTCTATTCCTTTGATATATTTTCGGTATTATTTGCTTTTTCCAATGCTTTTTCAATCTTCCGAGTTGGAGAAGTTAAGCTGACAATCGTTGTTCCTTGCTCAAAATTACGTTTAGCACCTATGACAGAAAAAATTAAATTATTATCCTTTCCTACAGCAAATAAAGGTATTGTTTTATGAATATCATCTTGTAGAAAATCTTCAAATGTATATTGTTCAGTTAATGTTGTTTTTCGAATCATAAAGCCTTCTTCAACGTGTCTATTTAATGTATGAATATCATATTTCTGTTCAAGAAACATCTTTCCACCTAATGATTTACTATAATCACTTGGATCTCCCATGTGAATGGGTGTTTGAAATATATGTTCTCTCCCTAATTCTGGAACAAAGCGTTGGCAAATCAAGGCGTTGTAAGCATCTTCCTCTGTTGCTGCAATTAAGAATTCATAGGGTGTTAAGTCGACATGGTATTCAGTATGTTCGCTTAAAATATCTCCTACTTCTGTTTTTATACCCCTTTGTCTTGTAGGGTTTAAAGCTCCCCATGAACGATCGATTACTATTACTGGTTTATTAAAGGATTGGAGTGCTTCCGCAAGAACCGCGCTAAATTCCGTTCCTCCAACAATCATTACCCCTGCTTCTTCCGTTGCTTGCAATCCAAGTTTTCGGGCAAGCCAGCTAATAGAAAACCCATGTGCTAAAACTGTGGCAAAAACAAGGGCAAGTGTTAACGCTGTAATAATATCTCCATCCTCAAAGCCAGAATCGGTTAAAACACCTGCAAAATAACCAGACACAGTTAGAGCAACAATTCCTCGTGGCGCAATCCAGCCAATTAATGTTCTCTCCTGAATGGATAATCCAACACCAATCGTAGAAACCCAAATGGATAACGGTCGAACGATAAACATCATGGCAAGGACAAATATAAACATGCGCCAATTCAGAATTTCAAGAAGTGTTTCAATTGAAAGAGAAGCCGTTAACATAATGAAAACACTTGAAATTAACAAAACAGATATATTTTCTTTAAAGTGAATTAAGTCGCGAATAGAGGTTAGGTGCATATTGGCCATGACAATTCCCATTGCAGTCACTGCAAGTAGTCCAGTTTCATGCATAATCATGTCCGATAAAACAAACACCAAAAGAACACTACTTAAAACTGCAGGAGATTTTAGATATTCTGGTATATAACCAAGTTCTAATAATCTACCTAATAAGTATCCGGCAATTGCCCCTATTAATGCTGCGAGTAAAGATGCACCGAAGAATAATATAAGTGAAGTACCAGAGATAAATTCATTAATCCAAAAAACAATTTGCAATGCAAAAAGTGCTAGTAATGCTCCAAAAGGGTCTACAACAATACCTTCCCATTTTAATATAGCTGCTGGTCGCTCTTTCAATTTGGATTGTCTTAATAACGGGAGAATAACAGTTGGCCCTGTAACGATAAATAATCCACCAATTACAAAAGCAACATCTAGTGAAAGTCCTGCAAGATAGTGAGCAGCAAAGGAGCCAGTAATCCATGCAATAAATGCACCTATTGTAGAAATACGAAAGATTGAACGGCGGAAACCTCTAATTTCTCGTATATCCAAACTCAAACTTCCTTCAAATAAAATGATTGCGACAGCAAGAGAAATTAATGGATTAAAAACTCCACCAAAACTTTCATGAGGGTTAAAAATGTTTAGAAAGGGACCAACAATTAAACCTACTAAAGACATAATGACAATGGCGGGAAGTCGGAAACGCCAAGCAATCCATTGCGATAAAATACCTAGCACTACAACTGCTGCAATAACAAAAAGGGTTAATTCCATTATCATTACATCTCCTTTCGACAAGAACTTAAGGTTAGCCTTGTATTGGTGATACAGCTAACTATAACGATTTGGTCGACTATTGAAACTAAATTCTTCATTTTACTAAATATAGTATTTGCGGAGGGAATTCTTTCATTCAAATTTTTCATTTTAAATCGTTGTCTACTTTAATATCCCTTAGTTTGGACTTATCAAACACAACTTCTTCATCTAAAGGTAACGGTTCTTCTTCCTTAAATTTATCCCAATTGAATAATTGCTCCCTCGAAATCGGTTCTTCATCCTCTTGTACTTTTGTAGGCATTTCTAATTTTGCCAGTTCCGATGATTCATATATCGATACCGGTATTTTTTTGCCATGCAATGCAATTACGATCATTGCTTGAGCTACTTGTTTAGCTTCAATTGAACGGAAATTTTTCAGTGGACCAATGAGAAGTGGATTTAATACTTTTAAAGAATATTCGCCCATTTTTTCTCCAAAACGGAATTCATTACGATCCCCGACTAAAAGTGAAGGTCTTACAATAGAAAGCTGGGATAAATCCAACTTTATTAATTCTTGCTCTAACTTCCCTTTCACTCGGCTATAGTAAATAGAAGATTTCTCATTTGCACTCATAGCGGAAATTACAATGAAATGCATAACTCCCTTTTTTTTCGCAAGTGATGCAATCTGTAAAGGATATTCAAAATCTACTTTCTCAAATTCATGACGTGAACCAGCTTTTTTCATTGTTGTCCCTAGACAGCAGTATAAATCATGGGCAAAATCAAAATCCTGTTCACCAAGTTCATCAAAAGAACGTATTTTAATTGTTAATTTTGGATGTTCATATTCAAGTTTTCTACGGGTAATTGCTGTGATAGAGATATATTCATCACTTTCACAAAGGAGTTTTACAAGTTCCGTGCCCACAAGACCTGTAGCCCCTACTACAATCGCAGAACGCATTCTCACACTATATCCCCTACCTTTCATTTTTTCACATGCCAATGCATACACTTAAAAATCTATATTTCTATTAAACAAAATTCTATATTGATAATTTTCACACATACTTTCTTCTTTTTCACCATAATTTAATTAATAGTTGGGAAAGGATGGGATTACATGCAAAATGAATTAGTGACTACCACTTCAAAAAAGAAAATTGCTTTTGTTGTTGAGTTCAATGTAGTAAAAGGATATTATCCACTGGAAAGAACTGCAATTTTAGCAAAACTATTAAAAGATGAAGAGGAAGTTTATATTTTTTTAAAGCAATGTGGACAAGAAGCAATAGAAATTTTTACAGATCTACAACTTTCTCCGATTCTCTTTGACCAATTGGATGAATTAAAAACTCAATTACGTAATCTTGGACCAGATTTAATCGTTCAAGATGGTAAAGATACAATTGTTGAACAGGTTGAACAAATTCGACCATTCTGTAAGACCCTCGTTCATTTTGACGACTTTGGCGAGGGTGGTGAATTAGCTGATGGCAATATTCACGCTCTATTTGAAGAAGTTCGAGAAAATACAGCTCGAAATATACTAGGAGGAACCTATGCATTTGCAGTAAAAGACACATTAAAATCTATAGCAGATTCTAGAGTATCAAACGAACTATCCGACCCACCACATATTGTCGTTGCTTATGAAGATGGAGATGAAAACAACTTAACTTATCGCACCCTTAGACATCTAACACAACTACAAATACCTTTAAAAATAACAATTGCCATTGATTCTCAATATAAACATTCAATAGAAGATTTACAAATGATGGTACTTAGTCGTCGAAACACGAAACTTTTAAAAGATGAACAAGCCCTTGAAAAATTACTTCCAGAGGCAGATATCGTAATATGTAATGCCAATTATACGCCATACAAAGTGGCCTCTGTCGGAATACCTTGTATTACAGCCGCCCAAAACGAACGCGAGCTAAACAACGCGTTCCCTAGAGAACATCATGGCTTTATCCATCTAGGTTTAGGGAGAAAAATGAAACAATCAAACATTCAAAATGCCGTAATGGAACTATTACTTCATGAAGCCCGCCGAGAACGAGCAGTACGAAAACAGTTCCAACTAGAAATACACGAAAACAATGAAGTATTAAAATCCCTACTATTAGACTTCGCCTACGAAAGACACAACATCGTATCTTTATAGAAAAGCGAAGGCGGCTCGCTCAGGCTCGACACGCACTGGAGATTCCGACAAGAAGGCGCTTTTTGCCTTCGTCGGAGGAATCGAAGTGACGCGAGAGCCTAGCCGCCGAAGCTGGACAATAGAAATGCGGAGAACGCTCGCCCAGCTCTTGACGGCACTGGAGACTTCTGACTAGCGTGTTTACACGCGCAGGAGGAAGTCGAAGTGTCCGAAAGAGCTAGCGTTCGCAGCTAGACAATTAGAAATGCGGAGAACGCTCGTTTAGCTCCGACAACAACTGGAGGAATCGACAAAAGGGTGCTTTTTGCCCTTGAAGGCGATTCTGAAGTTGTCGAGGAGCTAGCGTTCGCAGCTAGACAATTAGAAATGCGGAGAACGCTCGTTTAGCTCCGACAACAACTGGAGGAATCGACAAAAGGGTGCTTTTTGCCCTTGAAGGCGATTCTGAAGTTGTCGA
>NZ_RBZN01000033.1 GCF_003628435.1 Ureibacillus endophyticus
CAAAAATATGGGCGCAACCTTTTCGGAATGTTTGTCAAGAGCGATTGTCCCCTCGTTCGGAGAGTACTTATCGCCCAATACCTTGTGTTTTTCAATTTTTCATAGAAGTTTTGACACTACCGTTAACTTAATTAATTTAACAACATAATTAACTTAGTTAACTACTTAATAGTATAAACAAATTTATTTTAAAATCCACCACTATATCCACAAATTACCTGTATCAATTTGATACAATTTTGTACTTACTGTATCAAAACATACCTCTTAAAAAGTTTCTTTTGATACAAAATTTATATTTTTATAGACTTTTTTAAGGCTTTCATAGTTTGGCATGCGATTTGCTTTATGTTTTTGTGTAAGACAAAAGGAGTGATTAAAATGGCTAAAATTACAGTAAAAGCAGTTCAATGTGGTTCATTCGGACTTGATAGAGATGCTCTCGTAGCAGGTGCTCAATTAACTATTCACAATAAGAATAAGCCTCGCGAATGGTATGCTTGTCCATCATTCACTTACGTTATAGACCATCCAGATGGCAAAATGTTGTTCGATGCTTCTATTTGGCGAGGGTGGAAGGAAGAATGGCCACAAGGTTGGGTTGATACAACAGATTATACAATGGCATCAGACGAAGAATACTTTGAAGCAAGATTAAAACAATTAAAATTGGATCCTTCAGACTTTAAATATGTTTTTTTAAGTCATCTACATTCTGATCACGCAGGTAATGCCCGTTTATTCGCTGGAACAAATGCACAAATTTTAGTTCATGAAAAAGAATTAAATGGAGTAGCTCAGCTAGAAGCAGATGGAAAAAATGCACACAATTTCTTCTTATCATCTGATTATAGCGTTAGCGGATTAAAATATACAACCATGTATGGTGATCAAGAAATTATGAAGGGCATTCGTACTATTAGCTTACCAGGTCACACTTGGGGCACGATGGGACTGATGATTGAATTAGAACATAGCGGTACCATCATTTTATCTGGAGATTCATTATACTTGGCTGATAGTTACCATACTGGTATGGGTTCAATGATTGACGAAAATCGAGACGAGTGGCGCCGATCACTCAATAAAATTAAATTACTTCAAAAAGCTCATAACGCAATGATTATTCCTGGACATGATCATAATGTGATTCATCACGAATGCTCATGCTCACCTTTAAAATCTGAAAATAAATTACGTTTATGGCCAGATGCACAATACGACTAATCTATTTCACTAAGAAATAGATGTATAGGAAATATCAATTATAAAAAATGTCCATTTCGGAAAGGAGCAATTAAATGAAAAACTTTGAGAAAGAATTAAGCCGTCGTCAATTTTTACAGAAATCACTGAAAGCTACTTTAGCGTTAGGTGTAGTTAGTGGTGCTGGATCGATTTTAGCAGCATGTTCTTCAGACTCTAATCAACAATCAGTTACAACAAGCGGTTCAAATAGCAAATACAATGTAGGTACTGTTGCAAACCAAACATTTAACTTAGAAAATACGTACTTCTCACTGTTCGATAATTCTGTTCAAGAAGCTGCTCTTGCATTAGGCCTAACACATTTATTCCAACAGCATGATGGAGATAGTGCAATTCAATTATCTCAGCTTGATCAACTTGCTACTAATCAAGGAAAAGGCATTATTACGTATGCACCTACTGCAGGTGTAGTACCTACATTTGCCAATACAGCACAAAGTAAACAATTATATTTAGTAAATATTTGGAATACACCAGCTTGGTTCACGCCTTCCAATGTGGGTGATTATTATGTTCAATACAATGACTATAATGGTCGCCAAATGGGTTACGAAATTGCATCATATCTATTTGAACACCTAGGAGGAAAAGGAACGGTACTTCATATTCCAGGATTCCCAGGAACAAGTTCAGATGAAGCACGTACTGCTGGTATCCAAAGGGCTTTAAAAGAATATCCAGATATTAAATTAGTTGTAGGTCAACCAGGAAACTGGAACCGCGTTGATGCAAAACAAGCAATGGAAGATTTACTCGTTTCTACAAGTAGCTTTGATGGCGTAATCGGTCAAAATGATGATCAAACACAAGGCATTTTACAAGCATTGAAAGAACGCAATATTAAAGTTCCTGTAGCAAGTATGGACGGGACTCAAGAAGGAGTTCAGTCAATTATTAACGGTGATATTTTATGTTGTGCTGCAATGATTACAGCTCACCAAGGTGGCAGTGCGTTAGTTCAAATTTTCGATAAAATGAATGGATGGGAGCCGAGCTTACCTGAGCGTATGATGTTCCATCAACATGCATTCATAACGAAAGACAATGCTCAAGCGGTCTACACACGTTTATTTGAAGGTGAAGGTACTGGATTTGATTGGGTAAAAATGTCTCGTGTCTTAACTCCTGATAATTGGGATCCACAACTTTTACTTTACCCTATTGACCCATGGGATTTATGGGATGGTCAAAAAGTTGAAAGCGGTATGGGTCTACCACCTGAATATGACGAGGCAAAGAAAAATGGTGAATTCGAACGCATTACAGAACTATATAAAAACCAATACAAAATGAAATTCTTATAGATCATGCCTATGCTATTTAAGGAGGACTTAAATGCAAGAGATTATTTTAAAAGTACGTGGTTTAGACAAAAGCTACGGCCCTACTAAAATATTAGAAAACGTAGATTTAGATTTATATAGTAACGAGATTTTAGGATTAGTAGGCGAAAACGGAGCCGGTAAGTCGACACTATTAAAAATTCTAGCTGGCGTTACCCCAGCAGATAAAGGTTCTATAGAGTGGCTTGGGAAAACGGTTTCTTTTTCAAATACCCTTGAAGCTACAGAAAACGGGATTGGTATGGTCTTCCAAGAACAAAATTTAATTTCCGATATACCTGTTTATGAAAATATGTTTTTAGGAAGGCAGCCTTCTAAATTTTTAGTAGATAAAAAAACCATGATTAATGCATGTAAAGAAATTTTTGATGAATTGAATTTACATGTAGATCCAACTGTCATTACTGGAACGCTTCCACTTGGTATTCGACAATTTTTAGAGATCGCAAAATCATTAATGCAAACAACGACAGTCAATGGGCGACGAATCATTTTGTTGGATGAACCTACCGAAGCATTATCAAAGGATCAACTAGAGATTTTCATGAAAATTATTAAATCAAATAAACAAAACGCTTCGTTCATTTTTGTCTCCCATCGCTTAAATGAAACCATTGAATTATGTGATCGATTGGTCGCAATGAAGGATGGTAAAGTTGTCACTTCCATGCCTGTTACAGAGCAAACAACAGAAGATGATATTCATCAATTAATGGTCGGACGACAACGTGATGTGGAATTTTATCATGAGAATTTACAAGTAGTACCAACAGATGAAATTGTTTTTAGCCTGAACAATGTATCTTACAATAATAGTTTAGAAGATATTTCTCTAGATATCAAAGCTGGAGAAATTGTAGGACTAGCTGGTATGTTAGGGTCCGGACGTTCCGAATTAAGTAAACTAATGGCTGGGATTATCAAACCCGATACTGGTGAAATTTCATTTTTAGGCAAGAGTACAGAAAAGGATGATTTATCTAAACTCGTTAAAAAAGGATTATGCTATGTTCCACCCGAGCGGAAAGAAGAAGGTGTTATTTTACCACATTCAGTGAAATGGAACTTATCTTTGGTTACACCTTCTGTTTATATTAAATCATTTTTAAACTTAAAAAATGAAAAATCCCGAAATAGTAAAATGGTAGAAAAAATGCGTGTAAAAACACACTCTCTAGATACACCTATTGAATTTTTAAGTGGTGGTAATCAACAAAAAGTCGTCTTAGGCAAATGGTTAATTCGCGATGATATTAAATTGATTATCGTAGAAGAACCAACACGTGGTATTGATGTAGGTGCAAAACAAGAAATTTATAAATTGTTCCGTGATTTGACAAGCCAAGGTATTTCGATACTCATTAGTACTGAAAATTTATTGGAATTAATAGGACTGTGCAATCGAATTTATACCATGAAAGACGGAAAAATTACTGCCGAAATTTTAGCGGATGTAGAGAGCAAGCCCCATGAGATCGATATTGTTAAACATATGGTTTAACTCTAAAGAAGCTCCATCACTTTTAGGAGGTATCTTATTGTATGGAAAATATTAAATCCTTACCAATAGAAAAGAAGTTTAATTGGAATAAGTTGAAAGACATACTTCTGCCGTTTCTAGCTCTTGCGATTTTAGTAGTTGTGTTTTCAATTATGAATGAAAACTTTTTAACAGGCAATAACATCTCAAACTTACTACGGCAAATGTCGATTTTATTAATTGTCGCCCTTGCTGGTACACTAGTTATTTTAATTGGTTCAATTGATTTATCGGTCGGATCGATCGTTACATTAAGCGGTACAATTGCAGCTTTAACTATCCCAACAATGGGTGTATGGGCTGTATTTGTCGGTATGGCGATTGGTATGATTGCTGGAATGATTAACGGCTTAATTTTCACAATATTCAAAATTCCGTCGTTTTTAGTTACTTTAGGTATGATGTCTGCTTTTGCTGGTTTATCCAACTACATTTCACAAGGTAAGCCGATTACATTTTTTAATCAATCTTTTAGTAACTTAGCCCAAGGAGCTCTCATTCCTGGCATACCAAACCTATTCTTATTCGGCATCATTTGCTTTGTTGTCATGTACTTAATTTCCACTCGAACTGTTTTTGGACGTAATGTATTTGCAGTTGGTGGTGGAGAAAAAGTTGCTGCACTATCTGGTATTAAAATTAATCGTTTAAAAGTAATCGTTTTCTCCATTTCAGGTATTCTTTGTGGTTTAGCAGGAGCTCTATTAGCTGCTCGTATCGGAGCTGGAACACCTCGTATGGGTGATCCCTATTTATTAGATTCAATTGCAGCAATCGTTATTGGTGGTACAGCTTTATCTGGTGGTATTGGCGGTATTCAAAAAACAATTATTGGTGTTTTAGTAATTACAGTTTTATCAAATGGAATGAATATTACAGGTATTCATCCTTATATCCAGGAGATTGTAAAAGGGATTGTGGTAGTCGCTGCTGTAGCTGTTACAACAGATCGTAACAAGTTTTCGTTAACAAAATAAATTAAAAATTCAAGGAGTGATTATATGGGAATCGGATCGATTGGAATTCCAGGTTTAATCTTAATTTTAGTAATAGCACTTGTGATTTTCGGACCGAAAAAATTGCCTGAGATTGGCAGTGCCATGGGCCAAACATTGAAAGCGTTTAAAAAAGAAACAAAAGAGCTTACAGAATCATTTGACGAGACGGTAGAAACACCAAAAGAAAAATAAATTATTAGGCAAAATAAATTTCAAGAAAGGAGGAAAAGATTTGGAAAATCAAACAATGAATGTTATCGAACACCTTGGTGAATTAAGAAAGCGCATCATTTCTGTTTTAATATTTTTCACTGTATTTTTAATCGTTTCTTTCTTTTTTGTAGAAGATATTTATGCCTTTTTAATAAAGGATATAGAACAGCCACTCGCTGTTCTTAGTCCTACAGATATCATTTGGATATATTTTTGTATTGCATCCGTTGCAGCGCTCGGTATCACTACCCCCTTTTTCTTTTATCATGTGTGGAAATATGTTTCACCAGGATTAACTGAAGAAGAAAGAAAATCTAGCGTTATGTTTATCCCTTCTTTTTTCATCTTATTTTTCCTTGGGATAACATTCGGATTTTACATCATTTTCCCTACAGTATTACAGTTTCTTTTAGGCATGGTCAACAGCATGTTTGAAGCCGTATTTACTGTAGATAAATACTTTAAATTTTTGTTTATGTTAACCGTGCCGTTAGGGATAATTTTCGAGCTACCAGCAATTGTAACATTTTTAACTAAAATCAAAATTTTAACCCCAGATATATTAACTAAATATAGAAAGGGTGCCTATATGATTTTAGTAATAGTTTCCGTGATTATCACACCACCTGATTTTATATCAGATATTTTAGTCATCGTTCCGCTATTCATTCTCTATGAAATTAGCATCATTTTATCTAAATATACTTATCGAAAAGTTAGAAATGAAGTAGAGGTATTAAATTAATTACTAATTAAGATAGGAGAGTAAAAATGAAAAGATTAGAAAATAAAGTTGCTATTATTACTGGTTCCGCTTCTGGTATGGGGCGCTCGACTGCTGAATTATTTGCAAAAGAAGGTGCAAAAGTAGCGGTTACAGATTTAAATGTAGAGCAAGGTCTAGATGTTGTTGAAAATATTAAAGCTGCTGGAGGTGAAGCTCACTTTTGGAAATTGGATGTTTCCTCTGAAGACAGTATTAAAACTGTTTACGCAGAAGTCGTTGAAAAATGGGGAAAATTAGACATTTTAATTAATAATGCTGGTGTAACAGGTGTAGATAAACCAACTCATGAGTTATCTGAAGAAGAATGGGATTTTGTATTTAATGTTGATGTAAAAGGCGTATTCTTCTCTACTAAACATGCAATTCCTTATTTAAAAAAGAATGGAAAAGGATCAATTGTCAATTTCTCTTCCATTTATGGATTAGTGGGGTCACATGAATTAACAGCTTATCATGCTGCAAAAGGTGCTGTTACTTTAATGACAAAAAAAGATGCCATTACATATGGCCCTGATAATATTCGTGTGAACTCAGTACACCCAGGTACAATTTTAACTCCTTTAGTTCAACAATTAGCGGATAATTCGCCTGGGTATAAAGAAAATCAAATTAAAAAGCACCCGATTGGTTTTTTAGGAAAACCGGAAGATGTTTCTTACGCTGTCCTATTTTTAGCTTCCGATGAGGCAAGGTTTATCACAGGTGCATCCCTTGCTGTTGATGGTGGTTATACAGCTCAATAATCTATTAAACAATCAACTTATCAAGAATCCATTTACATTAAAGGTGGTGAGGTACATCCTTTCAATCCAAAGTGCTATGAAACTCGCTTATTAGCATTCATTAAAAAATAATAACATTAGGGGGAAAATAAATATGAGTAAATTAGATGCAAATTTAGATTTTGATGCAATTGTAATCGGTGGAGGTTTCAGTGGAATTTATGCAGTTCATCGCTTAAAAAATGAACTTAATTTAGATGTTATTGCTTTTGAAAAAGGTGGACATGTTGGTGGTACTTGGTACTGGAATCGTTACCCTGGTGCCCTATCAGATACGGAAAGCTTTGTTTATCGCTTTTCTTTCGATAAAGAGTTATTACAAGAATACACTTGGACACATAACTATTTAACACAAAAAGAAGTTCTTAACTATTTAACACACGTAACTGAACGTTACAACATTAAGGATAATTTTAAACTTAATACAGAAGTTACGAAAGTAAAATTTAATGAAGATGAATCTTATTGGGAAGTAACTACCAACCATGAGAAAACTTATACTGCTCAATTTTTAATTTGTGGATTAGGGCTTTTATCGGCAGTTCATAAACCGAATATTCCTGGAATTGATAACTTTAAAGGTCAATATTATCATACTGCACAATGGCCAGAAAATGCCGACTATAAAGGGAAAAAAGTTGGCGTAATTGGAACAGGTTCTACAGGTATTCAGTTAATTACAGCAATTGCTCCTGAAGTAGAGCATTTGACTGTATTTCAACGTACTGCTCAATATAATGTGCCATTAGGCTATAGAAAGCAGTCAGAAGAAGAAATTGCTGAAATTAAAGCGAATTATGATCAAATTTGGGATACCGTTAGAAACTCCGTCACTGCCTTCGGTTATCCAGATACAAATATTAGTGCGATGGATCACTCGGAAGAAGAACGCGAAGCGAAATTTGAAGAAGCATGGAAACGAGGAAATGGTTTCTATTTCTTAAACCATGTTTTCAATGACCTTGCTACAAATCGTGAAGCAAACGATGCCGCAGCGAATTTTATTAAGAAAAAAATTAAAGAAATCGTTAAAGATCCTGAAACTGCAGAGAAATTAACACCTAAAGAACCATATGCAAGACGACCATGTGCGAATGATGGTTATTATTATACTTTCAACCGCGACAATGTATCATTAGTGGATATTAAAGCGAATCCAATTGTAGAAGTTACTGAGAAAGGAATCCGTACTACAGAAGGTGAACATGAATTAGATGTGATTATTTTCGCTACAGGGTTCGATGCAATGGATGGAAATTACACTAAATTCCCTATGATAGGACGTAACAATGTTGTTTTAAAAGATAAGTGGAAAAATGGATCAAGATCATATTTAGGAATTATGGAATCTGATTTCCCTAATATGTTTATGTCACGTGCTCCATTAAGTTCATTTACAAATAACCCTCCTGCAATTGAATCAGAACTAGGTTGGGCGATAGATCTTATCAAATATTTAATCGATAATAATTTACGTACTGCAGAACCAACAAAAGAAGCAGTTGATGGTTGGTACGATTTATGTCTGAAATTATCAGAAGGTTCATTATTCGGTGAAACGCAATCTTGGATTTTTGGCGCAAATATCCCAGGGAAACCAGTTTCCGTAAGATTCTACATGGGTGGTATGGGTAATTATAATAAAGAATTAGAAAAGAGAGGTTTCTCGGAATTAGTGTTTGACAAGGCCCTTGAAAAAAGTGATAGATAAGAAGATTTAGAAGACCTTTCCTTTCCCCTCCCCTTTAATTAAATTATATAAAAAGATAGTTTCTGTTCTATACAGCAACTATCTTTTTTATTTTACTAATATATGAAATATAAATTCGAATCTACTTGTATATCTGGAACATTCCCAAGAAAATAAAAAATTGTATGTCGACACTCCATAATGTGCCAAATATTAATTGAAGTTTAGTAGTATCGCCATTGCTTGGGCTGTATACTGTTAATTTTTACATCCATTGCACTCTCATGACTACCCCTTTTGAATTTTTAACATCGTATTCGCATTTAGTTGAAACTCATAAGGTACTTTCACTTCTTCAACGGTACAGCCCTTTTCCACTAAATAACGGAGGATTTTATCTAAATGCTCATATTGGTTTCCCTCTAAATCAACTAATGGGAAAATACGTACTTCCCCTTTCGTAACCCGCAATAGCTCATTTAATGTTTCAAGATGAAGTTGAACATCCAATCTATCCGCATACATAAATAAAAAATGAGCTGACAGAAGAATATCAAACTCTTCATCTTTAAAAGGTAAGAGTGGTAAGATAACGGGAACGTATTTTTCGTTGGATTCTCTCATATGATTTGCACAATCATGTAAGGCACGTATACGGTGTTTTCTCAGACCTTCTATATCCTTAAAGTAATCCCATTTATAATTATTTAGAGCTTTTTCCATATGCTCCATGGTGTGCTCAATGTCTTGAAGACCTTTATTTTCTAAATCCTCACTAGCATGGTAATAAGCAATGTCACATGCGGTGATATCTAAACCTGATTTACTACCTACAGCAGTAAATGAACAAGCACCCGCTGGACAATCTAGTATGTTCTTTCCTTGTAGCTCTTCCTCTGAAAGTGAGAACATCTTTAAATATTCTTCAAAGGTTCTCCCAATAAAAACAATGCGTTCTAAATCTAACTTTGTACTTTGCTCTACTTTGCTCAACTAAACTCACCTCTACTAAAAAATTACATTTATTTTACCATGAAAATATTGGTATTTATAACCCCATTAAAAAAGACTGCACTCTTAAGAAGAGTACAGCCTTTAAATTCTATTTTACTTCTACTTCAATTGTTCGATTCAATCCAAATTTCACCGCATTAATATATTCTTGAACCGCATTGTTTGCGATGTCTGCGTGTGGATTTAATGTCTCGAAGGCATGGTATCCACCTGCATATAAATGGAAGTCAACATCGACACCAGCTTGTGCCAATTTCGTTACGTATTGTAACGTTTCATCACGGAATGGATCCAGTTGGCCAACGCAAGTGTATGTGTACGGTAATCCTTTTAAATCTTCAACCGTTGCTCGAGCTGGCGCCGCGTGGTAAGGGATATTTTCACTTCCCTTTAAATCACCTAAATACATCGACCAGCCAGCTTCATTTAGACTATAATTCCAAATGAAGTTCCCTGTAATTTCTTTATTCGAGAAGTTATCATTTAAATCGTTAATCATCGGATATAATGGCATTTGGAAAATGAGGTTTGGACCTTTGCGATCTTTTGCTAACAATGCTAAGGCTGCCGTTAAGCCCCCACCCGCGCTCGCACCTGCAATACCAATACGATTTGCGTCAATATTTAATGCTTGGCTATTATCAGCAATCCACTTTAATGCACTATAGCAATCTTCTAGAGGTGCTGGATATGGATGTTCTGGTGCTAAACGATAGTCAACAGACACTACTGTACAGCCTGCTTCTTTTACGAAACGCTGACAAAGTCCGTCATCACCCTCTGGTACACCGATTACATATCCCCCACCATGAATCCATAACAAGGCAGGCACTGTTTCTGTTCGTCCTTTTAACTGATAAATTCGTACGCGTAACGAATTGCCATCTGGACCATTAATGAACTTGTCCTCTACATGGATATCCTCTTCAATCGGTGCTGTTGGTGAATTTGCCATTCCTTCGCGCACTGCATCAAGGTAATCTAAGTTTAATGGCGGAAATGCATCTAATAAATCTCTTAAATCCGGATGTACACGTTTAATCATATTTATTCCCCCTATGTTATCGCTTTCATTTTTTACTCTATTAATCTATTACAGAACTACTATCAATATGCCAACCAACCTGCATCAACTGGAATCACTGCACCATTAATAAAGCTTCCCTGTTCACTCGCAACTAGTAATATTACATTTGCAACATCCTGTGCTTCTGCTAATTTTGGAGCATTCATTGTGCCTGATCCTACTTTTTGCTGCCCTAACTGATGTGGATTTTTAAATACGGTACCCATTTCTGTATTAACCCCACCTGGAGCCAATGCGTTACAACGTATCCCTTGATCCGCATACATAAATGCCGTATTTTTCGTCAACCCAATAATGCCATGCTTTGCAGCTGTATAGGCCACGCCTGCAGGGGAACCACCTACCCCCGCTGCAGAAGATAAGTTAATAATCGTACCATGTTGCTGTGGTAAAAATGCTTGTACAGCTGCGCGACACATTCTCATCGTGCCGGTTAAATTAATATCAATTACTCTCGACCAATTCTCATCTTGTACGTCACCTACAGGAGAAAAATTATCCATAAAGCCCGCATTATTCACGACAATATCAACTTTCCCATAGGTTGCTAGAGTTTGCTCAAATACTTGTTCTACATCTTCCGCTGACGTAATATCCACTTTAAACGCGATGGCTTCTCCATTATTTGCGTTAATTTCGCTTACGGTTTCTTTTGCTTTTTCTAATTGGATATCTGTCACAACGACTTTCGCCCCATGCTGCGCAAAAAGTAGTGCTGTTGCTTTGCCAATGCCTTGTGCTGCACCTGTAATAATCGCTACCTTATCTTGAAGTAACAAATTACTCACACTCCTTAAATTTCCCGTATAGATGAATAAAGTTGGAATTCTTCATAACCTGAAGCCGCAACTGCATCGCATTTTTTCCGGTAATTATCAAAGCCACCAAGATAAATTAAGAAGCTTCGAGGTTTTCCTTCAATGTTGGCACCGGTATACCATGAGTCTCCTTTTGTATACAGAGTCATCTCTGCAATTTCACGATTATGTTTGCTCCATGCCTCTTCTGCATCCTTTGAAGGCTCAATTGCATCAATGTTTTGTTTTTCCATATAATTGATACAATCTACAATCCAATCAACATGCTGCTCGATGGCAATCGGCATCACGACTAGTACTGAAGGGCTTTCTGGTCCTGTAATCATGAAGAAATTCGGGAAATCTTTCGTAGCTAAACCTAGGAATGTTCGAACTTTCCCGCCGTTTTCCCATTTTTCATTTAACGACACGCCATTTCGTCCTTTAATGTCCATACGTAATAAAGGACCAGTCATACCATCATAGCCTGTTGCAAAGATAAGGACATCCAATTCAATCTCTTCTGTCGTTGTTTTAATACCCTTTGCTGAAATTTTTTCAATTGGAGTTTTCCGTAAATTCACTAAGCGTACGTTCGGGCGATTGTACGTTTCATAATAGTCCGTCCCTAATGTTAGACGTTTTACCCCATACATGTAATTTGGTGTCAATGCTTCTGCTGTTACTGGGTCTTTCACTATATTTTTTATTTTTTTACGAATAAACTCTGACACATACTCATTTGCTTGTTCATTGACCATTAAATCATAATAAGTGGTCGTCATTTGGAACCCACCGATTTTCCAAGCTTCTTCAAATACGGCTTCACGCTCTTCTGCCGTATCTTCAAGGGCTGATTTATTACGAGGTATTATTGCACTGCCAGATGGAGAATAGTGTAAGAGTTTTCGAGTTTCTTCAAATTTTTCTTTCGATTCGTTAATAAATTCCTGCGTATAATCATAATTGTTTGCAGGTAAAACGTATTGTGCAGTACGTTGGAACACCGTTAATTGTGAAGCAACCTTCGCTACCTCAGGAATAGTTTGTACACCGCTTGATCCTGTCCCAATAACACCCACTCGTTTGTTCGTTAGGTCGACACCTTCTCTCGGCCATTTTCCAGTATGATACGCTTCCCCTTCAAATTGATCGAAGCCTTCAATTTTTGGTATATTCGTTGCCGACAAACAGCCCACTGCGGAAATAAAATATTTCGCCTTTACGATTTCTCCATTTTTTAGTTGGACATTCCAAATGTTATGTTCTTCATCAAAGGTTGCTCCTAAAACTTGCGTATTAAATTGGATATCTTTTCTTAAATCTAATTCGTCTGCTACAAAATTTAAGTAATTTAATATTTCTTCTTGTTTTGGGTATTTGGAAGTCCAATTCCACTTTTTATATAACTCTTCGGAAAAAGTATAACAATAATAGATGCTATCAATATCACACTTAGCACCCGGGTATAAATTCCAGTACCATACACCCCCAACATCTGTACCTGCCTCATAGACAACTGCATTTAAGTTCGATTCGCGAAGCTTATGAAGCATATAAAGACCTGCAAATCCTGCACCAACAACCACTGCATCGACATATTTTTGATTTTGCATACTAGTCCCCCCTTATCGAGTACAACTTCATTATATTGAATATTGCAAATATTGAATATTCACCTAAATTAAGGTAATCTATACTCAATAAGGGGGAATCTTTCTGCAACTATCTACTACCTTTTCAAAATCTTTTTTATCGTTACGTACCATTCAGTCACATGAGGAGTTATTTGTAAAAATACTAGATTTATATTTGCATAGTTTTCCCGTCAAAAATGGTCTATTACTTCGTTATTCTCCAATGGGCCATATTGGACAAGGCATTATCTCCATCAACATAGATGAAGGCTACAAATTTATTACGCATTATGTGGAAGATCTTCGCAACGTGCCGATTATTATGCAGGCTTTACAAGAACGCCGCGCACAATATGTAAAGGGGATCGACTATTTAACATCCATGCCGAGTAGATATGTCTCGAGGGAAGGGTCAGAACAATTCATTGTCGTGCCAATTTTTCATGGTAATGTGTCCATTGGCTATATTTGCGGAGATGAGTTTGAAGAAAATTTCCAAATGTCCAGCACTCTATTGGAAACGTTTACATCATTCGGTCGATTAACGGGCGAACTCTTTATGGCGAAAAATCAAGGGGATAACATTTGTCCATTAAGTAAACGTGAACTAGAGGTCATGCAGCATGTTGCCTTAGGAGAAAGTACTAAAGAAATAGCTGCTGCCATTCAAATCAGTGATTTAACGGTCAATCAGTATATTAAATCAGCCATAAAAAAATTGAATGCGCAAAATCGAGTCGAAGCCATCGTAAAGCTTTGTAAGTTGGGGTTGATTTAATATAACGAAAAAAGTGGGAATTGACCTGTACCAATTTCCACTTTTTCATAGTTAAAAACTTGTTTATTAAAATGGTTTTAATGACATTAACATAATCATTACTACGGCAATAATACTTGAAATGTTTAATGCTGAATTTGATTTTTTATTTAAAGCTAAAACAGAGTCTGGAATTATATCTGTTTTTGCTGCTTCTAATAAAGCATTTGATTGTTTCATCGCTTTAGCAGAAACGCCAATAACAAAAATTTGAGCAACAAAGTATAGGATAATAGATGTGATATACCATGCTTGTGTGAATAAATATGTATTTAAAGCACCCATGATAAGACCTGTTACTAATAGTGTAAGACTACCGATTTTCACCGGTTTTTCGATTTTCTCCATTAATAAATGCATTAACATTAATTGTTCTCTATTTTTCGCGATTTTGCTGATAATCGGAAAGGCAAAAGCAGGACCCATCCCAACTACTGCTGCAATTACATGAATTACAACTATAAGACCATATAAAGACATTTTCTTCCTCCCTAATGAATATATTTACAGAAAACTATTATACTACTAAAATAACTATATTTTTAATAAAAAATTATAGTAATATTTTACAATAGATTTTGGAAGGATTACTAATGAATCATATTTGCATTCGTAAGCGTATATTAAATGGGACCTACCCTTTATGCATTATTCAAAACATTGCTATACCTACTAGTTTGGAAAAAGAAATAAATTATATTGATAGAAAATTAGCTAGCTAAAGTTCTTTTCACGGCTTAATTTTTCCTGGGAAAAAGTAAAAGTAAATTTCTTTAAAAATAAAGAGCCCTATAATTATACCAATTGAGATTAATAGACCTCTTCCTATGTTCTCACTTTCCACTATGATTCCTCCCATATTTTTACTCTACAACTATCAACGTATCCTCTCATAATTGGTTGCAGAATTTGGAAGTTCATATATTTAAAAATAACGCACCCACGATTAAGTGAATGCGTGCAAATAAATCATGCATATAAAACCTACATTCTATAGTACCCTAAATGGTAAATAGTTTCCCCATTTTGACGTTTTATGAAAATAATGTTTTTGGTTTCAACTTTATTCATAATATCTCCGTCTTTGGAGTCAAAGATGGAAGTCCAAAATGAGTCTGCACCAGAACCTTTAGCATTCATTTTTTCTACATAGGTTTGAATAGCTTCATCATCAAATTGAACAGAATAGGTGATTTCAACTTCAAATTGAAAATACTTAGATAGTTCTTGAAGATCGATGCCATTAATTTTTTTCACATCAAATTGAAAATCCATGTCTGCCACTTCAAAAAGATCTTCATACTCTCTATCACTTGTCACAAAATCTTTTCCACTAAAATATCTCAAAACATGTTCTTTGTCTTCGTTTTTTAAACCAATCGCAAGTTCATTCAAATATTGTTGAGTTTGTTCTTGTGCATCTCTTACTTCTTCTACTGCCATGACCATAATATCTATTGGATAATCAGAAATAGTTCTATAGGTTGCTTGATAATCCAAAAGGTCGATGAATGCCTCATTTACATCGCCCAAATCTATTTCACGTTGATTAAAATAATCTTCAACATAAAAATTTTTCACATCATCACTAAGCGTTTGCCACATTTCCGCTGTGACATTTTCAAAATCATCTAAATCTGAAGGTATTTCTTCTGTGAAGTCTTCCATTTCTTGTTGGTCTACGGTTGTTTCTTCTACTGTCTTATCTTCATAATTTGCCTCTTCCTCTGAACATGCTGTTAGTAATGAAACTACCAATGTTAAGAGGATAAATACTAGTTTTTTCAAATATACTTGCCCCTTCCTATAACAAAACTAGTATTATTGTGACATAATTTCATCTGTAAATAAATATCAATACAGTAATTTTTATCTACATTACAGTAAAAACCTAAAATTAACGACCTACAGCATATTAGATGGCAGTTGAAAATAATCTAGTACCTTCTTTCAGCACTTGAATTTTACGTGTGATACTCTATGTTAATATAGTTCTTTAAAATTAATGGACTCGACTACAATCTACATTCAGCTCTAAATATATTTAAAAATTTATCCCATCACTAAACACATATGGCTCTCGCTCATTCTTCACCATTTCCCCGCTCACCTTTTCATTTAGGTATGATTCGAATTTAGTCCCGAAAAGTGTTTCAGGGCGTAGATACTTATTCATGTTCTCGTCGTGTAGCCATGTGCTTACTTTCTTGTCGATAACCGTTTTGAAGTCTGCTTCTGTAAAGCCTTCGTTGAACCTTGCTTTGATATGCTTCTGTGTTGTTTTTGTGGTATACCGATAATTAGTATTTGCTTGTTTATTTAGGTAGTCGATGATTTCCTTGAATGGAATGGCGAACTCGACAATATCTTTACTATCAGTATTTAGTAATTCAGTATTTAGTTTAAAGTCAGTATTTAGTAGCGCTTCATTCTGTTGGTTTATCGTATGTGAATTGATGTTGCTTACATTGACGTTTTGTGAAAGTAAATTTTGGGGTACTTCATAGACAATTGTCTCCCATTTTACGATTTGATGATTTTCATAGACAGGGAATCTTTCGAGATAACCAAATTTCTTCAGCTCGTTAAACCCCGAACGGAATGACCTTTCACCGTCTGACCCATGTTTCATTAATTCCTCTACGTAAAAAACCCAATTATCTGGCATGGACAGCATATAGGCAAGGATTCCTTTTGCCTTCCAACTCAATCTTGCGTCGTTCAGTAACCCTCGATCTAATACCACGTAATTTTCTTTTTTTTCAACTCGAATAATTGCCATGTGCTCCACCTCTCCAATTTTTTTATACTAGCTATTTTCTATATATCTTTTTAATCAAAATTAAGAGACATGGAGTTTTTAATTTTTATAAAATAAAAAAGCTACGCTAATTTGAAGCGTAACTAAATTATATAAGGATACTATTCACATTTATTTGGACAATTGATTTCGAGATATCGAGCGATAATTTTTCCTAAAGGTTGGTCAAAACTCTCTTCTATATCAACTTTAATTAATACTTCTCCGTCTCCACATTCACAGAGTCGTTTTGCTTCAATAATACTCGTTCTTGTATGCCATTTCCCCCAATCATTCCCCATCACACTCCCCCTTTAAGACTATAATAAAGGTTGTTAGCGCTATTGTCTTTAGCATGTTTTTGATATTTCTATCAATATTCCACTTTGTCCGTAGAAAAACAGAATTTACTAAAAATATTATTCTATGATATTTTTCCTTGAATATTACTCATCCAACAATTCAATTAACTTCTCTGCTCCAGGTCCCTCAATTTTCACCGTCATATTCTCCTGAAGCCATATATGTAGATAGCCCAATTTTGCTAATGCTTTTGCTTTTTTATTTACTTCATTTCTGAATAGTGGGGTTTCGGGCCAAGCAGCTATAAAATATGTATTGTTACCACCATTCTTTTCCTCCCGCTCCATCAACTTCGTAATTTGCTTTCTTACATATTCTCGAACCAAACTCCGCGAAAATGGTTTAATAGATGGATCTGTATCATACTTATTGCCAATAGACCCTTTTGCCTCAATTAGAAGCGTTACCCCGTTTTTAAGTAGCTCCATATCAATGCCCTTTTCGTTATTTTTAGCCATCGAAATTAAAGTAAACCCATGTTTTGTAAAATAATTTTCTATTGCATCAAGCAATTGATTTTCCGTGATGATTACCATGATTTCCCCCTCTTCCGAAAATATTATATTACACTTTTTCTTCCCTCAAAATGCATTATTTCACAATAGTGGGAAACACTAAGTTTGGATTCTTATCTCTATTAGATTGGAGAAAACTGTATGAATACGCAGGAAACTCTTTTGTGGATCAATGAACAATTTAGCCATACAAATGAATTGGTACAAAAAACATTAGAGTACGAACAGAAAAACATTGCCTATATGTACATCAAGTCTTTGATTGATAATGAAATGCTTCAGAAAACTATCATTAAACCCTTTTTTGAAATGGCGAATATGGAGCAATTCAAACTTTATGTACAAGCATTACCACAATTTGAGGAAGTCCCAGCAAAAGAGCAAGTTCTCCTAGAAATTATGAATGGTAGTATCTTATTGGAAATTGGTAATGAATTATGTTTAATCGATCTTAAATTATCGAAAAACGATGAGGTTTCATCTGCTTCGGTAGAAATGACCATTCACGGATCGCAAATTGCGTTAAGTGATAACTTATTGACGAATTTAAACTTAATCCGTTCTTACTATCGACAACCAACCTTGAACATCGAATATATGTCCCTTGGTGAAGTCAATCAGCAAAAAGTTGCGATTGTTTACGATACGGAAAAGGTGAATACCCAAGCGTTGAAATTAATTAAAGAGAAACTTCAAAGGGTCGATAAACAAGTTATCTCTGCAGCTAATCAGTTTAATAACTATTTGAATGATAAGCGTTTTTCATTGTTTCCTCAAATGATTATGACAGAACCGCCAGACCGTATTATTTATAATATCGCCGGGGGAAAAGTCGTGATTTTACAAGATGGCAGTTCCCAATGTTTAGCGGCACCTGTCGTATTTTTCGATTTTATGAACACAATGGAAGACGATTACCATACCGTGATTATTTCAACTTTCTTAAGGTTGCTTCGGTATTTAGGATTTTTTATTAGTCTACTTCTACCAAGTATCTATGTGGGGGTTACCTCTTATGCCCCAGAAGTATTTCGCACGGAACTTGCTTTAACCGTTGCTGGAAGTCGAATGGGCGTTCCTTTTTCATCCTTTGTTGAAGTATTGTTCATGCTCTTTTTCATGGAACTATTACTCGAAGCCAGTATCCGTCTCCCAAAGGCTGTCAGTGCAACGGCTACAACAGTTGGAGGGTTAATTCTTGGAACAGCGGTGACCGAAGCTTCCCTTGCATCCAATATTATGGTCATCATCGTCTCTGCAGTAGCCATTTCTACATTTGTAATTCCAGTAAATGAAATGGCCTTCGCGATTCGTATTGTCCGCCTTCTATTAATAGTCATAACAAGTATTTTCGGATTAGCAGGACTTACTTTAGGATTCCTTGTGTTCATTTTGTATTTAACAAGTTTGGACAGTTACGGAGAGCCTTACTTGAGAGTCTATAATTATAAGAAAAATAAGGAAAGATCGGAGGGACATCTTTGAGTCGATATTTTTACTACTTCGTCTTAATTAATATGGTGGCTAATATTATTGCATCCGTCCCTTCCATCCTTTTAAGGCATTATAATGAAGGGTCCGTTTCTGCCATGGTACTTGCAACCATTACAGGAACACTGATAATTACCGTATATGCAAAGTTCTTTATACAATTCCCTGGAATGACCTTGCCCGATTTATTAAAAAAAACGACGGCGAAATGGTTTTATGTACCACTTATTTTGATAATGACCGTCGTTTGGTTTATAGCAGGGATGATTACATTAATTACGTTTACGTTTCTTCTAATCCGTTACTTAACACCTGAAATGCCAATAATACTCATTAGTCTTTCTATTATACTATCTGTCATCTTAGGTTGTCTCATAAAAACAGATCGAGTACTTTATACAGTCGAAATCATCATGCTAATAACGTTTCCATTAATAATATATATCTTTTTTAAAGCTTCTACTGATGCAAATATTAACTGGAATTTTATTAAAGAAGCAACTTTGTTTATTAACCAAATGCCGAATCTAGAATCGTTTACATCTTCTTTTTACTTATTTCTTGGAGTGGGTAATCTTTTTATTTTTAATCGTTTTTTCAACATCAAGCAAAAATTTGGATGGAAGCAAATTATTTCAATATTCTTTATTACAATATTAACGTTATTTACAACGTATTTTATCCCAATTGGTTTTCATGGTACATCCGAAATTGAAAGTCTCGTGTATCCATGGCTTCAAACAAGCGACTCATTACGTATGAAATATTCTTTAATTGAACGGGTATTATTTGTATTTTTATTATTTTATTTATGTATTGCCTTTTTAAGCATCCTCATCCATTGGCATGTTGCCGTGGAATATTTAAAATATTTATTTACCTTTGAAAAAATTAAGGTTAAAGATGTTAACATAGGTATTTTAATTCCACCTGCCATATTTACAGTCATTTCAACTTATTTTGTACAAGCACTTAACGAAAGCCAATTGTTCCGTTTTTCGAGTATTTTTTATATGATACTTGCCGGATTTTTCCCCTGTATGATACTTGTATTTTTTTACATCAAGCGGAGGATGAAATATGCAGAAAATACAAAGTAAATTGAAATTGTTATTCATTTTTTCAATATTGTTTTTTCTCTCCGGCTGTGAAGAATTTAAAGATGTCGATAAAGATGTTTTTGTTTCAATGATTGGCATTGACTTATCAGAAGACAAAGATAAACCTTACAAAGTAATTTTAAAACTATTTGTTCCTACTAGCTCCTTTAAACAAAATCCCGAAGCCAATTACACTTACCTTGTGGAAAAAGGGGAAACTTTATCAGAAGCCATTCGAATGTTAGAAACCCATATTGACAAAGAACTAGACTTTGGCCATATGAAGCTGATTGTCATTGGTGAAGAACTCATCAACAACAATAAAACGAAAGAAATTTTAGATTTTCTATTAAGAAGGCCGGATATTCAACTAATTTCTTGGATTACTGTTGGGAGACCGAATGCGGAAGAGATTGTCAAAATGGTTCCTGCGGGAGAAACGGCAGCCTACCCATCACTGTATAATTATTTTGATGGAAATGGCACAGAAAGTCCTTATATTGTGACTACGTTTTTATTCGATTTTCGGAGAAGAATGATGGATAATGGCTTGGATCCCATTTTACCAATTGTTCAAGTAAGTGAAAATAAAACGACCTTTACAGTAAATAAATCCTTTGTATTAAAAGATAAAAAAACCCCATTTGAATTGGATTCGCTCTCTACATTAGTGTTTAATACCCTTTCAATGAATGTGCAAATGGCTGATATCGAAGTAAATGAGGAAAATGAACTTTTTGTTGCAAGACTAGATAAAATAAAAGCAAAAAATAAAGTAAAGGTACAAAAGGATAATCAGGTTTCTTTAGAAATCGATGCTAAATTAGTTGGATATATAGCTGAATCGGAAAATGCATTGAATATGCGTGATTTACCAAAGTACAGCCAACTGTTGGAAAAAGAAGCGAAAGATAAAATAACAAAATTTATGAAGCTACTCCAATCTGAAGGCATTGATCCAATCGGCTTTGGTTTAAAATATAAGGCTCAAACGATTCATCATAAAAGAATGAGTACTGAGAAGTGGAAAGAAGCTTACAAAAATGCAGATGTAAAGGTGAAGGTTTCAGCATCCCTGAAAAGTACAGGTTCTATCCAATAATAATATGTGGTATAAGTTCAGAGGGAAAGACAAAAACTTTTTTTAAGGAGTGATGTCAGTGGAAAAGGACGATAAATATCTTACAACCGCCCCAAAAAAGAAACAAATCACCGTTGAAAACGAAATGAATGTAAGAAGCATACTAGAAAACTCAGTGAACAAAAATAAGAAACTGGAAGAAGCGAATATTGCCATCACCGGTGATGAGATTAAGCAGCAGAATGAGAATCTTTAAATTGTTAGGAGTATCCAGATTTGGACACTCCTTTAATCTTTGGTAACAAATGATTCTGCTGGGGTTCACCAATATGACATACCATTCTCGAAAAGGTGGGGGTCACAGCCACTTTTCTTTTTGTTTCTAACTTTTTAATAAGTCCGAAAACATTGATATAACAATGTTTTGGACTTATACTTTTTACTATATTTTCTTTACAAAACCTTCAATTTGCAGTAATCAGGCGCTTCATAACGCGTAACACATTTCGTGGATCTTGTTTCGAACCAGTTTCTGTACATATAACTAAATCCTCATCCTGATAAAGTTCATTGTGTTTCTCTTTAAAGGACTCCTGTTGTGTGCAATATTCCTTTAATTCTTTCACGACCAATCTGAAATTGGGACAATGCGATTTGATTTTTGTATCTTAATTAATGTTAAAACATAACCTTTTTGTGGAATATACGCTAATGATCGTTGAACATGAGTCGTTTTATTAACTAATTAAATATTGGGTTTGACATTTCATCAAGCCAACCATCTACTATTTCGTTAAAGAACACCCTTAGCGTTGCAATATTACCGTTAATTATAATTGCTTTCAACGCAACTTGCTAACAGTGTCTAATAAATTGCTTAATGTGAATCTGTTCTACTTGTTCTAGTTCGGTAATGCTATATTCAGATTCCACAAAGTCTTCCTGAAAGTTCAGACGGTTGTTGCAAAGTTCTATATACTTTCCTACCTTGTTTTTGCTGATTCAAGCTGAAGTCATAAATCAGTTCGTGTAATTTATCGAAAATAAAAAATCCCCTTTCAGTTAGTCTGTTAAAACTAACCAAAAGAGGATTTAAAGAAACATATAAATAGTTTCACGTGATACTAAAAAAATTCAGAATCGACATCAGCTAAACCGTTGATATGACTTTATTTATAGCGTATTTACACTATAATATTCATCCATATTATTTCTACTCAATCTTTGCAGGTGAAGTTGATGTTTTACAATCCACTTTCTATGGCAGTAACAATCGCCCGTAATCTATTCACGGCACTTTTTCCATGGGCTAACATATAGGTTGAGTTCTCGGATGCAGATGCTTTGCTTACTAGAACAAGTATGCCTATTTCATGTTTTGAAAGAATATGAAAAACATCCATCAATTCTTCCAAAGTGGGAGAAATAGTAGTTGCCCTAAGCAAAAGGTATAAATCACGCGGAGAAAGATTACCCAAAAGTTCTTGTTCCTGTCTAAACTGAGAAATTACAAGCGTAATAATATCCATCTGTCGCCTTTTTGCTTCCATAATTCCATCGAGTTTTGAAAGCCCATCTGGAACTTGAAAAATATATGCTATTTCATCTAATGATAATCCCAAGGCATGGGAACTACGAGCCACTTCAATTAATTCTTCAACTGTGATAAGAGCAAACTTTTTCTTGCGGGCATGATTTCGTATTGTATCGCCACTAAAACTAGCACCAACGATAGCAACATAGTCTGCATTATTTTTTTCTTTATGCATATCAATTGCAACATCACTTATATCGCTATGAGATACAGTTCCCGAACTCTTAGATTTCCCGTCAGCAATAGCAATTATATTTTTTCCTTCACTATCTTTCCACCGAATAATTACATCTGTATCGCCAGCACCACCAATACGTTTAGCATCGAAGCCCATGTAACAGAATGTTTCGGCAATAGACTCTTCAAAAGCCACCCCTGAAGCTTTTCCAAATGCCATAGGGTCCTTTGAAGATTCACCTAATCGATCAAATAATTCATCAGCCAATGTTCGCTCAGGCTCTGTAGCAACAACTGGTTCCTTTGATTCATCCACATCTGTTTCATCTTCGATGTTCAATACCTCATTAAACAATGGCAAGCGGGAAACAAACTGTTTGCCCAATGAGGTCGCTTTCAAGTGCAGATATCGTGGTTCTTCCAACAAACCTGCTTCAAGCAAAAAGCCAGCAATCCATCTAGCTTTTTCCGTATTGAGTCCATAGTTTTTTGCTTGTGCATAAATATCATTTCGAATCGAATCATTTTCGGCAGCTTGAATCATTTCCCCTACAAAGCGCATATGGCAGTGGAGAATCCTTATGAAATCCAAATCATTTCCGGTTTCGCACCACGCTTTGCTTGTGATGTCGCAATATAAACGTTGCGGCCAACTTCTTCTAAAAGCCCGGCAGCTTTTAAAAAAGGCAACATAGACTCAACGCTGCTCGTTTTTAAACTAAATTCATCCTCAATGAATTTAAATAAATCTGCTCTAGAGACACGTTCAAGCGCAAATTGAACAATAATCCTTAAATTATTGATTCGGTTCGGACTAGGCACCCAAATGTTATATGTACTGCGCTTTTTGTGATCATCAGGAATATCAAACAAATGCTGTAAAAGTGAAGCAATCTCTTCAGGAGGTTCTGCAATAACAATATCCTTTGATTCAGACTCAAGTAAATCTAAAACATCTGCCGTCACAAGTCGCCAATCGTTGATAGCACTTTCACCTTCAGATGTTAATCCCCATTTTCGATTGCCTACGTCTTGTATCAAACCAAGAACTTCAAGCCAATCCATTCTACGTCTAGTATTGCTGAGATTAGCCCAACTCAAGCAAAAAGTTTCACATAATTGCTTGTCAACCTCTTCAATTCTTTTGGCTTCTGTCTGTAAAAACACTAATACTTCGCCAAAAAGACGAACTTTATCTTGAATTAAATCGGCCAAATGTCTTTTTGATGAATTATTATAAAATGAACAGCCTGTTTCAGTTAAGCTCAAAATCCCGGCTCGATTACTGACTAGCCCCATACTTTTCAAAAAAGATGCATAAGAACGCCAAGTGTAAGTTTCTGATACGCCATTTATGTCTGGATATGAATCTAAATCTGTGGCTAAATTATCAGCAACTAACCTTATAAGTTCTTTTATAAGATTGTACCAATCTTGTTTGCTACCTCTAATGTCGGGAATTGCCCAACCTTTTTTTCTCCACTCTATCTTTTGTTGCTGTAAATCTTCAATAAACATACAAAAACCTCCTTTCGGAATGTTCTTCTTGAATAAATTATATTATTGTTGCCTTTCGTGTTGCAGGGTCGTGCAACGTAATAATTCAAGTCCCGGAAATCCATTGATTTCCTAGGGTTTTCTGGCATATGTTTGACAGTTCGTATTATCCTCACTCAATAGTCGCTGGTGGCTTAGAAGTAATGACATACATTACGCTCAACAACCATTGATACATAAGGGTTTTACTCGATATATCAAAATAGAAAAATCATTAATTCCATGTAATTCTTGTCCTCAATTTTAGCAGGGGAACCCCTGCTTTACAACGTTATTATTTGAATAATAGACATGTCGTTTCAATATGAAAAACGTTGTTCATGCGTATAGTAGGACTTGGTTACATTAGTAAATAGAACACTAAGTTGATGTTTAGACAGGGGCTACCATAAGATGACGCTCTAACCAAAATCAACCTTAATACATAACCTATATTAGTAATGTGAACTAATGACCTATCAACTGAAAGAGTTTTTTAGTAAAGTCAATGTCATTCCACTTAATACCAAGGATTTCTCACATATTTTTTGAAGCATTTAGAGAGATTAAAAGCTCGGGATGTAACAGGCATTACAGATAACGTTATGCATAGTCGTATAACACATCAGTTGTTCTTGGATGTAATTAAAGTACTTGAACAGGAGCTTGGCTTGTTCGAGGAGACTGATAAGGATGAAAATGAGAATGGCAATTTAATATGAAGAAAAAGAAGCCGACAATCATGCTACCAGCTGTTCCAGTGAAGAAAAACGATATGGATTTGGATTTTACAGCGCCGGGGCAACAACTGGTAGTAGAACCTGTTTCACCAGTTGAACTGGTAAAGGTAGCGGAGCAAGTTGTGTTGAAAAGGAAGTAACAAAATTCGAACCGTCAAAACCTTGTTTAAAGTTTGGTGGCGGTAAGTCGAGCAGTACAAAGAGTATGAAAGTGCAACTGTGATTCATAGTTAGATTAACATACTTGGTCCATTTATGGTTGAAGCGTTTCACAAACATAATTAACAACAATAACCCCCACAAATATTGAAATTTGTGGGGGTTACATATTTAAATTGAAAGGGGGAGTATAATCAAGCTGTGCAAATTTATGGGGGTTTTAAATTTGCACAAGCATTTTTCATATTACTAAAAGGGACGATTTATTTTAGGGATTATACATTCTCAATAATCGTAGCTACTCCTTGACCTCCACCGCAGCATGCAGTAATTAGTGCATATTTTTTCCCTGTTCGCTTTAACTCATATATTGCTTTGACCACAAGGATAGCAAGGCTTCCAGCAATAGGATGGCCTAAAGCAATCGCGCCACCATTCGGGTTAAACCGTTCATTATCACGCCAATCAATTCCTAACTCAATACAACAAGCAATCGATTGTCCTGCAAACGCTTCGTTTAATTCTATGATATCGATATCATCAAGAGTTAATCCAGCTTTATCCAAAGCCTTTCTTACAGCAGGAACTGGTCCAATTCCCATAATATTCGGGTCAACCCCTGCATGCCCTACTGCAACAACTTTTACTAACGGCTGTATATTTAGTTCATCTGCTTTATTTTTACTCATCAGCATGACCGCACCAGCTCCATCATTAATACCTGATGAATTGCCAGCAGTTACAGTACCATCCTCTTTAAATACCGGTCCAAGCTTACTTAGCTTTTCCTGTGTTATTCCAAAACGAGGATGCTCATCTGTATCAAAGACGATTGCGTCTCCTTTTTTCTGAGGTATTGTAATCGGTACGATTTGTTCTTTGAAGCGTCCTTCTTTAATCGCGTTCTCTGCCTTCATCTGACTAAGATAAGCAAACTCATCTTGATCTTCTCTACTAATATTATATTGTTTAACTAACGTTTCAGCAGTAATTCCCATTGGTGGATCACCAATCTCTACTGGTGCTAACGCTTGATCATATTTTACAGTAGGTGGTACTCTCGGAAATGCATGTTCTGTCCTTTCCATAATAAATGGTGCTCGCGTCATACTTTCGACTCCACCGGCTACATAAATATCACCAAAGCCCGCTAAAATATTTGCTGCTGCCACATTGATAGCAGATGACCCTGAACCACATTGTCTTTCGACTGTTAAGCCAGGGATTGATGCAGGTAAGCCTGCTTTTAAAGTAGCATACTTTGCCATACACCCAATTTGATAGCCCATTGCATGACCAAATACGACTTCATCAATTGCTTCTAAATCTTCTAATCCACTTCTTTTTACAGCCTCTTTAATTGTTTCTGCTGCAAAAATATCAGGTGTTAGACTTGCTAAAGCCCCTCTTTCCTTTGCAATAGGTGTTCTGGCCGCGCTTACGATTACCACTTCATTCATTTAATGTAACACCATCCTTTATAATTAGTCGGAATTTTCTGTATTTTATTTCTATAATAAAACCTTTAAAACTCACTGATAGGAACAAAAAATTATTTTATTATAAAAGTCCCGCTTGTTTTGCTTCAAATGTTAATTGTTCACGAAAATCTGGATGTGCAATATTAATCATTGCTTTCGTACGTTCTTGAATACTTTTTCCTCTTAATTCAGCAACACCGTATTCAGTCACAATATTTTGTACATCTGTACGAGTTGTCGTTACCACCTGTCCTGGTGGGAAACTAGTTACTATTCGTGAAACTAAACCATTCTTAGTTTTCGCCGTAGATTTTAAACAAATAAAAGACTGACCATTTTTAGATAACGCTGCACCACGCGTATATTCCACTTGCCCGCCTGTATTACTATATTGACTAAACCCAATTGATTCTGAACCAACTTGACCCGTCAAATCCACCATTAATGCATTATTAATAGAAACAAAATTATCATTTTTTGCAATGACATAAGGATTATTAACATATGAAACTGGTAGTTGAGCAATCATTGGATTATTATCGACAAACTCATAAAGAGCTCGTGTCCCTAATAGTCCATTAAAAACGATTTTTCCAGGATGTAATGTTTTCCTTCTATTCGTAACAACACCCAATTTCACTAAATGCATCATTGAATTTGTAAAGATCTCTGTATGGATTCCTAAGTCCTTTTTATCTTCTAAAAAATAACCAATCGCATTCGATAATCCACCAATACCAAGTTGAATTGTTGAACCGTCTTTAATTCGACCAACGATATGGCTTGCGATTTTTTTTTCTATATCTGTAATTGGTTTTTCTGGTTCCTCATATAGATCTCGGTTGATTTCAACAATTGCATCAACTTTAGAAACATGCAGTAAGTTTGTTTCACCACCAATGTATGGTAGTTGATTATTGACTTGTACTATAATTTTTGAAGCAACGTGAGCAACCACACTCGCATCCGCTGCTCCAAGCGTCATGTATCCATTAGCATCAGGTGCTGAACATTCTACTAATAATACATCTGGCTTTAAATGATTGTGAATAAGATATTCAAACTGCCCTAAATGATGAGGGATTATTTCAAAATTGGCCGAGTTAGTACAAGACCTTGCAATTTCAGTTGGAAAAATCTCATACATTTTAAAGAAATCTTTATATTTTGAATCTCTTAAAAACTCATATTCATACGCAACAAAGTTTCCGATAAATGTAGTAAAACCAAGCTCCGGAAGTCGTTTACCAACCTCTTCGATAATATTATCTGCTGCAATAAGACAAATTCTTTCCCCTGGCATTATTAATTTTGCAGCTTCAGCTTCAGTAGTAAGTTTCGATTGATAAACTTCTTGCCAATCCCTTGTAAGCGTCATCCGATAAACCTCCTCTACAAAACTTCAATTACTTACTACAAATGCACTATTTTTAGCATATCGCGTATAAAATATAGATCCGCTACCCATTATTTCCGTTACATTGTCAGAAACTCTATTCTATTTATCTAATTAACTATTACCTAAAATGCTTCCTCTGGAATATCTAGTGTAGATGTATCACCATCTTTTATTACTTCGCAAATTTTAAATAGATCTGGTACAATGTTTCGAATATAGAATTTAGCTGAATGTACTTTTCCGTTGTAGAATGAGTAGTCAGCATGATTTGAATTTAATTCCTTTAACTTCTCTACCGCAATCGCTGCATGTTCTAATAACAGTGAACCTCCCCATAGCATCGCTGTAGCATGTAAAATACGAGTAGAAAATAGTGTCATAAGACGAATGTCTTCCTGTATTTTTGAAGTAAATTCATTTAACATTTGTCTATAAGAATCCTTCGCTTTTGTCATGATTTCATATTCTCGTTCAAAACCTTCCAAATTCTTGTTTTTCCCGATTGTTTCATTAATTTCTTCTAACCAGCTTACAAATAATTGCCCATTATTTTGACTCCATTTTCTTCCTACTAAATCTAAAGATTGAATGAAATTTGTACCTTCATATAAAGATAAAATTTTACTGTCTCTTGCATATTGAGCAACTGGATACTCTTCAATAAATCCATAACCACCATGTATTTGAATGGCTTCAGCAACAGTTTGCCAAACCATATCAGTCGGATACGCTTTTATAATTGGTGTGTTAATTCCTACCAATCCATCAGCCCATTTTTTCTCTTCTTTATCCGGACTATCATTAATTAAATCTAGTAAATAAGCTGTTTTAAATACCATGGCACGACAAGCTTCAATAATAGATTTTTGGAACATTAGCATTCGTCTGACATCTTCATGTTCTACAATACGAACTCTAGGTCCTCGTGGATTTGTGATTGCTTTCCCTTGAATACGCTCTTTGGCATACTGTAGTGAATAATTGTAGGCTGCTTGAGCAATATTCACAGCGCCACTACCAACACCTTGTCGTGCTTCATTCATCATCTGGAACATTTGTGCCATGCCTTCTGCTCTATTATTTTCATCAGGTGGGTTACCTACTAAATAACCTCGACAAATATCTTCACTACCAAAATCAAGCATAACTGTAGCAGAGCCTTTCATACCCAACTTGTGCTCTAAACCCACAGAAAGCACATCATTTGGTTCTCCTAAACTACCATCTTCATTCACCCAGATTTTAGGTACGATAAACAAGGAAATTCCTTTAGTACCAGGTGCAGCGCCTTCAATTCTTGCTAGCATTAGGTGGACGATATTGTCTGTCAGATCGTGATCACCTGCTGTAATAAAACATTTTGTTCCCTTAATCTTATAAACACCTGGTGTGTCAGTTGGATAGGCAGTTGAAGTAATTTCCCCTACATCTGAACCACAGTGAGGCTCTGTCAGTGCCATAGTGCCTCCCCATTCACCTGAATACATTTTAGGTAGAAACACTTTTTTCTGGTTTTCCGTTCCAAAACTATGAATAAGTCGAGCAACTCCTCCTGACATACCAGGGTAATCGAATGATGGAATAGCAGCTCCAAAATATTCTAGTACCGCATACTTAATAATTTCAGGTAGTCTATTCTCATCATCCGGATCATGTAAGCTTGGACCATATCCATTTTCACACATGAATTTATAAAGTTTTTTGAAAGACGGTGGGGTCGTCACTTTACCATCTTTTAATTCACAGCCAATTCTGTCTGCATCAATATTTACTGGAGCTGCCACTTCCTTTGCAGCCAATAAAGCTTGATCTAAAATCATATCAATATCATCTAAATCGAAAGTATCTTTAAAACTATCGAAATTTAATATTTTTTCAGAATCTAGCCATTCCTTAAGAATAAACTTGTGCTCTCTACTTGAATACATAAATTCCGCCATTTTCATTACCTCCGTAATCAATTTAGTAAGGAATTTTGATACAACACATTATTGATGTTGGAAATTTGGTTTTCGCTTCTCTAAAAAAGCGCGTACTCCCTCTTCCATATCTTTTGTCAATTGGACTTTTGCAAATAAATCCGCCTCAACTTTCAGGCCTTCTTCTAGACTCAATTCGATCCCCTGATCAACCGCTTGTTTAATGTACTGTAGTGATGGAAGTGAATATCTCGCAATGGTTTGAGCCATTTCCTTCGCTGCAGCTAATGATTCTCCTTGTGAAACTACGTTATTGACAAGGCCAATCTCCTTTGCTTCTTGAGCAGTTATTTTTGCACCCGTAAACATCAATTCTTTCGCTTTTGCTTCTCCGATTAATCGTGGTAATCGCTGCGTACCACCTGCTCCTGGAAAAATGCCAAGTTTCACTTCAGGTAAACTAAACAACGCTTGTTCTTCTGCAATACGAATATCGCATAGTAAAGACAGCTTACAACCGCCACCAAATGCTATTCCGTTGACAGCTGCGATGGTCGGTTTATTTAAAAAATCAAATTTATTAAAGATTGCATGCGCTTCGAGATTCTGTTTATATAGGAGTTCATAAGTTACTTCTACACCTTCTGGAAATTCTTTAATATCAGCACCAGCCATGAACGCTCGATCACCACTACCAGTTAAAATAACTACTAGAATTTCTGGATCATTAGAAATCAAGTCACACGTTTCATCTAACTGTTGAAAAACTTCATCACTTAGCAGATTAAATGGACCATTTTCAATCGTGATAAAGGCTATATTATCTTCTTTCTCTAACTTTACTTTCCTTTGGTCTTGTGCCATACATTTGTCACCTCACCAATTTTTCAATCTACTTTTCTATTAACTTCGAAAAATTTTATTCGTAAGTATAAAATCCTTTTTTCGTTTTCATACCATACTCTCCCTTAATATACTTCTCAACAATCAATGGAGATGGTTTATCTTTAGGATCCCGTGTTTCTTGGTAATATTCCATTGCGCCAATATAAGACAAATCAATCCCTACTAAGTCCATTAATTTATATGGTCCCATCGGATGCCCTAACCCGTGAACGACAGCTAAATCAATTTCTTCTGGTGTAGCAATTCCTATATCTGCTAAAAATAAAGCTTCATTCATTATCACATCTAAAATTCGATTAACTAAGAACCCATTAATTTCTTTCTTTAATAAAACTCCCAACTTATTAAACTTTTTACTAAGTTCCATAGTTAATTGAGCTGTTTCTTCAGATGTATGTGGACCTTGTACTACCTCTACTAACTGCATAACCAAAGCTGGGTTGAAGAAGTGCATATTACAAACTTTTTCTGGCCGATTCGTGACATCTGCTAGTTTTGAACTAACGATAGCTGAGCTATTCGTTGCAAGAATTGCATGAGGTGGTGCAATTTGATCTAATTCAGCAAAAAGTGCCCGCTTAATGTCGAGTTTTTCAATTGCAGCTTCAATAACAAAATCCGCATCACCAGCTGCCTCTTGTAAACTCGTAGTAAAAGATAAATTTTCAAGTGCTGTGTCAGCTTGTTCTCTACTTAATTTATCTTTTTTTACTCTTCCATCTAAATATTCATAAGCAAATTCTTGCGCCTTATTTAAAGTAACTTGATTGATATCTGTACATCAAACTTCAAATCCTGAAATTGCTGCCAAGAGCGCGATTTGGTGTCCCATATTTCCAGCGCCAACAACACAGATTTTTTTAATCTCTCCGATTTGCAACTCATCTACCCCCTTTTTTGATGGTCAAAATTGAGTAAAACTTAAGTATGTCATTTCACCTATAAGTAAGCGCTTTCCAACATTCCTTTTTAAATCCACCTTATTAATTTTTAACCCTATAACCATTTAGGCTGTTATAAAGTTTATATAGCAAAAATTGTGCCAACCTCAAAAATCTTTATTTTACTGGGTTTTCAAAATCCCCTAAATCATTTTTTTGTCAATTTTGACTTTGTTGATACTTATTCATTTCATTTATTTGGAAGTATTAAGTAAAGGAAACTGCATAAAAACATGTTTCTATTGGTTAAGTCAAATTTGATTTCACTATTGATTAAGTTAAATTTGCTACCAGAAATAAATCTATTTAATTCAAGGTAGTGGTATTTATGGATATTTTTTACATATTAAAACAAAGAATTTGTACTTTTAGTTCATATATATATTGGTTATTTCTTGACGAAGTGGAATATTTAATCTTTCCTTTAGTTGTTCAAAAGTGAGATCACCGATAATTTCTTTAATTATGACTTCTCCATTTTCAAAAGCGAAAACAGCATATTCCGTAATAAATAAATCGATTTGTCGAAGGCCACTAATTGGATATTGCAATTCTTTTACTAATTTCGCTTCCCCATTCTTTGTGAATAACGTCCCAGCGCATATCACCTTTTTTGCGCCAGCAATTAAATCCATAGCTCCACCTACACCTAAAATTGGTTGATTAGGAATTGCCCAATTTGCAATTTCACCTTTTATACTAACTTGTAAAACGCCTAATACAGCAACATCAATGTGCCCACCCCGAATCATCACAAAGGAATTTGCACTATCGAAAAGAGTAGCTCCTTTTTTTAACGTGATCGGCTCTTTTCCCGCGGAAACCAAGTCTGCATCTATTTCATCCTCTAATGGAGGAGGTCCCATTCCAAGTAATCCGTTTTCAGACTGAAGATACACCTCCTTGTCTTCCAAGTATGAGATTACTAACGTTGGGATGCCGATGCCTAAATTTACAACTTGCCTATCTTTTAATTCCTGTGCGATTCGCTTAGCTATTACATTACGTACATCAAGATTTGACATAAGATTCACCGACCTTTGTATACTTCGTTTGAATGATATAATCTACGTATACATGTGGTGTAATAATCGTTTCCGGATCTAACTCACCTATTTCAACAATTTCATCTACTTCTACTATTACAATATCCGCAGCGGTTGCCATAATCGGATTAAAATTTCTAGCAGTCCTATGGTATGTTAAATTACCTAGTAGATCAGCTGTTTTTGCACGGATTATCGCAATATCTCCTTTAATTGCTTTTTCAAAAATATATCTTTCTCCATCAATTTCTCGTTCTTCCTTACCAATAGCTAATTCTGTTCCAACAGCTGTTTTTGTATAGAAGCCACCAATTCCTGCGCCACCACAACGAATAGCTTCTGCTAATGTACCTTGTGGTATTAGTTCAATATCTAAAGTCCCTTCAGACCAAGCCATTACTGCCTCATTATTCATTGTAAAATATGAACCAATTACCTTTTGGACTTTACCTTGAGTAAACAATTTATGTAACCCAAAGCCATCATCCCCCAAATTATTACTTACTAGATGAAGATTTTTTATATCCAATTCCATGATTTGATCTATTATCGTTAGCGGGGATCCCGATAGACCGAATCCCCCTGCTAAGATCTTTTGATTGTCCCTAAATACTTCCCTTATTTCATTGATAGATTCAATCACTTTGTTTTTCACTTGTAACCTCCTCTTTTTCAGATGTATAATTTAGGCTTCGATGTTTCTAACCCAAAGCGCATTAACACTAGCTATGTTCATACAAACAGATTAAAAAGTTCCATCAAAGCCTAAAATTTTAATTTCCAAGAAAGAAGAAATAGTTTAGTAGAATCAATTCATTAATCATTATCCTCCACTGTTTTACTTTTTTTTACTGTTTTTAACTCTCCAATTATTTGAGGATAAATTTTATCTAATTTATAGAAGAAAATAATCGCCAACATAATAATTCCTAAAATAATATGGAAATGAACATTTAACTGAATAATTGTTTGGATTGCAGAATCAGCTTGCTGATCTGCTCCTCCTACATAACCTCCTGTAGCTAAAAGCCACCCTACTAATGCACCACCTAAACCTGTACCTACCTTCATCCCAAAACTAACACTACTATTCGCTAAACCTAAACTACGAACTTTATGTTTCCACTCACCAAAATCAACAGTATCATTTACCATTGCATAAATTGTTCCTGTTATAATTCCAATTCCACATCCTAAAAACCCTTCGCCGATTAAAAATACCGTTAAAGAATGAGGATCGATTAATTTAATTAGTCCAGATAATATAATAAAAGCTGCTCCTAAAATCGTCGTTTTCTGCTTACCAAATCGATTTAAGAAAGGTGTAATAATTGGTAAAATCACTATACTTGTTACTGTTGCAACTAATGCTATAAACGAGTAGTAACTTGCGTCTCCAAAGATGTAACGAGCATAATAAATTTCTGCTGCCTGCAATCCATATAACAGGTAAAGAGAAAGTCCAAAAAATGAGACTAACAACCAATATTTATTTTTGAATAATAATTTTAATTCTGCTAATACAGGCGTTTTTTTCTTTCCATTGTCAATGCTATTTTTTACTCTTTCTTTTGTTGTTTTAAATCCAGCAAAAATTGTCACAATTGAAATTAAAGCAAAGATAGCTATAATAATGACCCAACCTTTTTGTCCACCGATTGCTGATGCTAATGGTTCCAAAAGAGTCATTGTAATAATCCCAGCAATACCTGCACCGACACCAAAACTAACACCTAATGAAGAACGCGATTGTGCATTTTGAGTAATTTGTCCAAGTAAAGATTTGAAAGAAATCGAAATACCTGTGTATAAAAGGATAAATAGCATATAGGCTGTTAAAACATATATTTGTTTACCAGTTGTTCCAATATCTGGAACGGTAAAGATCGCTAGCGTTGTGAGCGCATATGGTATACCTAGCCATAATAAGTACGGCCTTGCTTTACCATGCTTTGTATTTGTTCTATCAATTAAATAACCCATTCCAATGTCAGTCACACCATCCTAAATTCTACCAACTAACATTACCGTACCGATAAACGCGGCAGAAAGACCAATGATGTCTGTATAATAATAAGTAAGAAATCCTAGGACAATATTGAATCCCATTACATAGCCAATAGTTCCAATTCCGTACCCTGTTAATTCAAGCTTCCCAATTTTGGCATTTGATTCATCAATAACCTCTGGAGATGATTGTAGTTCCATTCGTTCCGTTACATTTGTAGTCATACATTTCCCCCTTTAAATGTGAAATAAAAACAATCTCCTACCATTCACCTGAAATTACAACTCTCAATTAGGTACTCATTCAAAACAGAACTACGAAATCTCATTTACACTTGCATGGATTCTTATTCATAAATTTCTTTGCCAAATTAGTGCGGATATATCAAGTCAACCAATCAAATAATTCACTCCTCCCTACCCGTTAACGATTACAATCCGAAAAGTTGATTGTATTTATTAATAAAGCAAAAAGCGTGCCAACTACTACAGCACGCTTTTATATTGGATCTTCAATTTTACATAAATCAATTTTGACCTAATAAAATACCATTTTGATAACGCTTACATCCAAACAATATAAATATCAACACTTTATGAGAAGTCAATTTTGACATCTTTTTTGCTTTGTTTTATCTTTCGCATTCTCCTTGTTAGACTAGAAAGACTTATTCCTAATTTACCTGCAGCCTCTTCTTTGTTTTTACATAAATTCAATGCTTTTTCTACAAGCTGCAACTCATATTCACTAACTGCATCTTTCATAGGTTTTAGGACAGTTATATTTTCTTCAACATCTTTACCTATATAAGAAAAACTTCTATACAATTGTTCTGGCGTAATCAATATATCATTACTTGTTACAACTAATCTTTTGTAAACGCTAGAATAAAGTTGACAGTTTCTGCTAAACAGTTTTTTACACTTTCGCCAAAATTATTTAATTTCTAGTAAACTGGAAACATTAGGTGTTTATTGGAGGTTAAGGAGAT
>NZ_RBZN01000034.1 GCF_003628435.1 Ureibacillus endophyticus
TCGCATTTTACATCACGCAAGTGTCGTAACTATTACTGGTGATTCGTACCGTCTTAAGCAACACCTCGAACCAGTAAACGAGTAATTTTGTACACCCTTAAACAAGCATAAATGTACATATTAACGTTGACATTTATATACAATGCAGCTTTACTTTGACTTTAGTGGCTATTCTGATATGGCAATTGGCTTAGGATTAATGTTTAATATCCGTTTACCATTAAACTTTAATTCGCCTTATAAATCATTAAGTATTCAAGAGTTTTGGCGTCGTTGGCATATGACATTAAATCAGTTTTTAACGAAGTATTTATATTTCCCTTTAGGTGGAAGTAGAAAAGGTGCTATACGAACGTATATCAACATTCTAATTATCTTTGCTGTTAGTGGGATTTGGCATGGTGCTGGATGGACCTTTGTCATTTGGGGAATGTTGCACGGAATTGCTTCTTGTATAAACAGGTTGTGGTCAAAATACGGATTTCGTCTCCCAACATTTTTAGCATGGTTTTTAACATTTAATTTTGTCAATATTGCGTGGGTATTTTTCCGTGCGACTTCAGTGAATCAAGCCATGGAAGTGTTGAGTAGTATGTTTAATGTTAATAATCTACTTTCTTCTAATTACTTAGCACAGCAGTTAATGCTATTCCATACGCCTACTGAATTTTTTGGCCTTTCATTCTCATTAGTGTATTTCATTACATTGATGATGGCATTATGTTTAGGCATTGCATTATTTGCAAAAAACACTTGGGAATTAAGTCAATTGCGCTTCAATTCGGGGCTAGGTGCCGTTTATGTAGCAGCACTTATTACAATAGCGACTTATATTGTGTTTACTAATTTCAGTAGTAGTGAATTTATTTACTTTAACTTTTAGGGGGGCTTCGCATGAACTATAAACAATGGCTTTTAACGACAGCAATTTTAACAACTCTGTTTTGCAGCCCTTTTCTATATATGATTTTTTATAATTACTACGTTGATCCATTATGGAATTTTAATCATCAAAACAAGGCAAATGAAAGCCAAATTGCCTTTGATGAACGCCAATTAAAAGTTAATTATATATCACATCAAAATCAATTTGACTCATTGCTTGTTGGGACAAGCAGGACAACCTATATTAACCAGCACGATTTTAAGGATATGTCGGTGTATAACTTTTCTGCAGGTTCGCTCACTTTAGGCGAGTATGGACCATATATAAGATATGCGACAGAACAGAATAAAAAAGAGTTTGAAACAATCATTTTAGAATTGTATCCAACAGGTAATTTAGACGAAGCATTGGTTAGTAGTTATCCAGAGCCAGAGACTTATTTCGAAACTACGAATGCACCATTGTATTCTATCAAATCATTATTTTCCTTTGATACGTACGAAAAAGCGAAAAACAATGCAAGTGATGAAACCCCAAAAGGATTTCGCATCTATGATCGAAACAATGTTGTCTCCCTAGATACGGTAGATAACAAGACCGTACAATCCAACATTAATAGAGGGTTAAAGAAATTGGGTTCAGTTAAAGAGTCAAAGGATTTAACGGAATACAAAAAGGCGCTTTATGACATTAAAGAAGCCAGTCCTAATAGTAAGTTTATCGTTTATTCTCCACCTTTTTTTCATGAGCGATTGGCGAAAATTTTTAAAAAAGAGGGCGGTATACAACTTTATCGAGATTGGTTAGAAGCATGTATCGAAGTTTTTGATGGTGTCGTGAATTTCACAACGATTAATGATATCTCTTTAAATGTAAATAATTACTTTGATACAAATCATTTTTATCCAAGTACAGGGACATACATTGCGAAAGATATTGTCGCTTTCAACAACGGACACCCTTTACAATATGCGACCTATGTAAATACTGACAATATAGATGCATTTATTGAACAGTTTAGAGAGCAGATGAAGGAATATAGATAACCCCATTTCCATATAAGAGAAATGGGGTTTTTTGAGTACCATTGAAAGACAATTTAACTATAATTTAAAATGATCAATTTGAGAATTCAGCTTTTGAACTGACTCGTTTAACTCTGTTGCAATACTCAATATTTCTTCAGAAGAGGCTGATTGTTCTTCAATTGCTCTGCGATACTTTGTGTACTTCCATTTGTCACTTCAAATGAATTCACCGTTTCATTCGTTGTATCGCGAGAGGTTTCTCCGGTGCAGTTGCTTCTTTTTCCTAAAAATGTTTACTCTAAAAGTCATCCGATAAATCCGTCGCACAATTTTTTTCATCTACGGATCTTTTTTATCTGGGATTATATTTATATGAATCAATAATTAACTATTTTATATTGGATTGGTATCATTATAGTTAAATTTAGCAATGATATAGCATCTTCTTCTGTAAGATAATATGCATTTTTTCACTTAAATCATTTAAAAGGAATCATAATAAATAATTTTTTCATATTTAGGTAAGTTTAACAATGCATGTCTCTCTTTATTTAACTGGATATTTAATCGTTGGCAACCTTCACACTCAGTATATTCTGCTAAATAAGCATCTACTGAAATTACAACAGTTTCATTTTGTATAGCATGTTCTAATATTGCTTGTAAAATATCAGGTGTAAATACGTGGCTTTCAACGATATAAATTCCTTCACCATTTTCAGAACACCCTTCAAAACGCCAGCTATTACGCTGAAAATGATAATTCGTTTGGCAAACCGTACAAATCATAATTATTCTCCATTTCAAATATAAATTTATTTGGAATTAATTACATTCTTTATGTGAATCGGCTCAACTGCTTCTATATCTACTACATTACATTGTGTTTCCATATACTCCTGCCAACGCTTCAACCGCCATATACACATCTCTACATACTTTGGTTTACGACCAATGATTTCTTGATTCAATTTGAAATCGTCAATCAGTTCAATGATTCTGACCATAAAAAAAGACCTCCCATTTTTCATGAATTACATGAATAATGGAAAGTCCTATTTTGACAGTCAATTGTTGCAGGTGAACAAGTAAACGCTCATTCAAACAACCGCTAAACCCTTGATATAACTATGATTGTAGGTTATTAGGTATTAAGTCCTATTCCCACTCAATAGTTGCAGGTGGCTTAGATGTGATATCATACAACACGCGGTTTACGTGTTTTACTTCGTTTACAATGCGTACTGAAATTTTTTCTAGTACATCATATGGGATACGTGCCCAGTCAGAAGTCATACCGTCGATAGATGTTACAGCACGGATACCTACAGCATAATCGTACGTACGTGCATCACCCATAACGCCTACTGAACGGATGTCTGGTAATACAGCGAAGTATTGCCAAATATCGCGATCAAGACCAGCATTTTTAATTTCTTCACGTAAAATGTAGTCTGCTTCTCGAAGGATTTCTAATTTCTCTTCTGTTACTTCACCAAGTACACGGATACCAAGACCAGGACCTGGGAATGGTTGACGCCATACGATTTCTTCAGGAAGGCCAAGCTCTAAACCTAAAGCACGTACTTCATCTTTAAATAATGTATTTAATGGTTCGATTAATTCGAATTTCATATCCTCAGGTAGTCCACCAACATTATGGTGAGATTTAATTGTTTGAGCTGTTGCTGTACCTGATTCGATAATATCTGTATAAAGAGTTCCTTGAGCTAAGAAGTCCATATCTGTTAATTTTGCAGACTCTTCGTCAAATACGTAAATAAATTCGTTACCGATAATTTTACGTTTCTTCTCTGGGTCAGATACACCTTTTAGTTTATTCATGAAACGTTCACGCGCATCGATTTTGATTACTTTCATATCGAAGTCTTCTGTGAAAGTTTTCATTACTTGTTCAACTTCGCCTTTACGGTTTAAGTTGTGATCCACGAACATACATGTTAATTGGTCACCAATTGCTTTGTGAATTAACACTGCTACTACTGATGAGTCTACCCCACCTGATAATGCACAAAGAACTTGTTTGTTTCCAACTTGTTCACGGATTTTTTTAATTTCTAATTCAATGAAGTTTGCCATAGACCAGTCGCCTTTAGCTTGGCAAATATCAAATACAAAGTTACGTAATAAGTCATTTCCATAAACAGAATGACGTACTTCTGGGTGGAATTGAACAGCGTAAAGGTTGCGTTCTACGTTTTGCATTGCAGAAATTGGACAAGATGCACTTGTAGCAATTACTTCAAAGCCTGCTGGTACTTCCGTTACTAAGTCACCATGACTCATCCAAACGATTTGTTCTTTTGGAAGATCTCCGAATAATTTATTGTCTACAGTCACATTGATTTCTGCTTTTCCGTACTCTCTATGGTCTGCACCTTCAACTTTACCGCCTAAAGTATGAGACATTAATTGCATCCCGTAGCAAATACCTAAAATCGGTAAACCTAAATCGAAAATTGCTTCGTCTACTTTGAATGCTTTTTCGTCATAAACTGAGTTTGGACCGCCTGAGAAAATAATCCCAACAGCGTTCATTTCTTTAATTTCTTCAGCTGTAATTGTGTGTGGATGTAGTTCAGAGAACACACCAAATTCACGAATACGGCGAGTAATTAACTGGTTGAATTGGCTACCAAAATCGAGTACGACAATTTTTTCTTGCTCTTTTAATAATGGGGTTGTCACGCTTTACACCTCTTCTATTCTTCTTAAGATGCCTCATATTTGTAAAAAAACGCGTTCAAAAAGAGTTCTTTCTGACGCGTTCATTTTCTAAAGCTATAAAGGCGGGTACACCAAAATACATAACAGCACCCGCCATCATAGATAAGTTATTACTGTGGTAACTTAGTAGAAACATCCGAACCATATTATCGGACCTATATGAAGGCAGCCTATACTTTTTTTCTAAATTTTACTCTTAGTATATACTAAAATCAACTAGTTGCCCGATTGATTAAATATTCCCAACTTTCTTTCATTTGTTCAAAGTCAACATTAGTCGATTCCTTCGCATAGATTGTTTGCTCGTATGCTTTTGTCAATTTCCCCATATGGTTCGTTTCAAAATAACGATCGATTTCTGCTGCAAATGCTTGTAACGTTTGTCCTTCTTGGCGTTTGAAACCTTTCATCTCTAATATTTTGAGCAATTGTAAGTACATTAATTCAAAAGATGACTCATTTAAATGTTTTTTTCCATTCAATTTTACATACACTTTTGGCATCCAACTCTTTCTTTTTACGTAAAGGAACAATAGAGCCCCAACAAGTACGATAAAACTAATGAAAAACACCCATTTATATTCTTTGATGGTTTTCCACAACGCATTATTACCAGCTGATTTTTTTTGTGGTCCATCTTTTTTATCCTCAACTACTTCATCTGGTTCGGTTTCTTCTTCATTTACTGTTAATTCATCCCGTTCTGTTTCAGGAACTTCAATATTATAATCAATCGCTCTTGAATTACTAAATCCAATCGTTGGTTCAAAATTAACCCAACCAACATTCGGAATAAACGCTTCTACCCAGGAGTGAGCATCATTGTTTGTCACTTCATAGGTTTTCATATTACCGTTTGTATCAATTACTTCTCCTCCTGCAAATCCTTTTACCCATCTTGCAGGAATCCCTACTGATCGAAGCATAACGACCATTGAAGTTGAGAAGTTATCGCAATATCCAATCTTTGTTTCAAATAAGAATTGATCCACATAATCTTGCTCTTCAGAAGGGACTGCTACATCGTCTGTATCATAGCGGAAATTGTTTAACCTAAAATACATTTCGATTGCTCGAGCTTGGTCATAAACACTTTCTTCCCCTACAACAACGGATGCCGCCAGTTCTTTCACTCGTTCTGGTAGTGTTTCAGGTAATTGTAAATAACGTTTCGCTAATTCTGGATCTAAATTTTCAAGTGAAGAATCTTTTAAATCACTGTAGAGATAAACAGGTTTACTATAGTCAACAGTATAGTAATTTAACGGCGTTGGTTTCTTATAAGCAAGTGGTGTAATTTTTTCAGAATTATCATCCACTAGAAATTGAATGCCTTCATTTGACTCTGTTACACCCACTGATTTTAAACCATAAGGCTGAACTACAAATTCATGGGGAAAAAGCATCAAGATTGTTGCTTGTTTCGTCCCTTCCTCAGGGCCAATTGGTAATGAATGATTAATATTCATATATGGATCATAAACAGTTGATGCCCCAGCATAATAAGCGGATTTCTCCCAACCTTTTGAAGTATAGACATCTCTTGTTTCTACTCGCCAATATTGCTTTGTTTCAGATTGAGCAGTAAAAACAACTGCATCATCCGCTACAAAAGGTCCACCTAAATTGCTATCGTCATCTCCGTAACCAACTTTCGATACACCTTTTACCCCTTCATCATTTCCACCTTTTCCAGCTGCTGCTTTTAGAAATGGAACTGGATCTGGCCATTGAGGTTCTGCTTTTGGAAGAAATATTGCAGCTATTCCTGAAAGCCCGATAAGAAGTATAACTGGTATGATTAGTTTCAAATAGTGTGACCAATCTACCTTTATATCCGAATTAACAATTAATCGTTTCAAAAATAGAAATGCAATAGTTACTAACCCTAGCAAGATAATTTTGATTATGGCATATGTTCCGTTGTACTCTGTAAATGTATCTAAAGTACCTACAAATAGTACTGTAAGAACAAGGAAATAAAAAATTGACATCCGTACGGTAATCCAATGGTGGATTAAATAAATTAACATCCATATAAGGATTAAAAATAATAATGTTCTAAACGGATCTGTCACATCTATCCAATTCGCTTGGAGTAGCAAGGTTATATTCGCATTAAGTTCGGCTATTAAAAAGTGGATTCCCTCACCAGATAAAATCGAATATCCACTATACACATAAACAATGAACCAGCCAATATAAATTAGTTTAAGAGCCATCGAAATAACAAAATGAATCCGGAAAAGACTTAAAAGTAGAGATAGCGCAATGAAAAGTAAAATAAGATTCATATGCCCTGTCCCCGTTAATTCCATGATAGGAATAAGCCATTCCCTTAAAATGATAAAAACAATACCATAATAAATTGCTATCTCAATTAGATTAAAATCGTTTTTTTTCACGGCTTCATCACCTCCGTGAAGGCTTGTTCGAACTTTCCTTTTGATAGTGGGATTACCTTAACATTGGAAATGCTTCTATTGTGCTTTTCTTTATTTGTTACTTCAAAGCAAACAACCCCGCGAGTAAAGTTAGAACTTTTTGCGAAAAATTGTTTTAATTGTTCCGTAATTTCACCTGTAACAATAATTAATGCAGCAGAGTTAATGAATCCTACTTTATTCGCCAATACCGCTTCAACGGATTGGTTAGGAGTAGGTTGAGTTGTTGCTAAATGCTGCATCACTTTTTCCAACTGGTTGTGGTTTTTTATTTTTGGAAAATAGTAATCCTTTTTGCCCGTAGACAAAAATGAAATATCACCATGATTTTTAACAACACTTGTAACGATTGAGGCAGCTAAATCTACTACATCGTCAAAGTTTTTCTCCGATGATTGATCCAACACAAGCATCAGTTCTTGCGTTTGTCGATCTTCAAATTCTTTCGTACGAAGCGTTTCACTTTTAGCAAAGGACTTCCAATGAATCCAAGAAAACTTATCTCCCGCTTGATAATCCCTTACCCCATTCACTAACGTTGAGTCTTTTACCATTGAAAAGGGAGCATTCATATTGCCATACTCAAACTGAAATTGGAATGGTTTATATTTGATCTCTGATATTTTCGGATATACGAGGATAGTTTTATTTTCTTCAATAAATTTATTCCGTATTGTCCATCCAAAAAAATCAGTTATTGTAACGTGTAAGCCATTAAAGTGGATAGCACCGCGCTCAACATTTTGAAGGTCGTATGCCCATTCAAATTTTCTTTTCCAACCAGCGATAAAAATTTGACTTGGTCCAGTAGTTGAACCTAACTCTTTGACCGTTAAAAAAACAAACGGAAACCAAGATTTATTTTGAAAACTGATTGTCACGGAAGCAGAATCACCGCGATGAAGTTTAGAAGGTTTGATTTCACGCCGCACTTCCCCTATATGTATTGGTGCAAAGGAAAGTAATAAAGAATATAATAAAAATGGGCTTATCGAGTAAAAAAGAAACCAGCTGACAAAGCCACCTTGGAACATCGCATAGCTAAATGTAACTGCAATTAAAAAAAGTAAGACGATGAATCGACCACCACCGCCTAAAATACGTTTAACCTTCTTCATTGTTCGGCATACCTTTTGATGGGAATAACAGATTTTGAAATGATTCGTTCTAATATGTCTTCTGTTGTTATCCCTTCATATCGTGCTTCTGGTCTTAAAATAATGCGATGTCCGAAAACAAAAGGCGCTAAATACTGAACATCATCTGGTTTTACATAATCTCGATCTTGCATTTTCGCATAGGCTTGAGAAGCTTTCATCAAGGCAATCGATGCACGAGGACTTACTCCTAAATAGATTTCGGAAACGTTTCTCGTTGCTCTTGCTAATTGAACGATATAACTTTTCACTGAATCTTCCACGTATACTTCTTTTACTTCATCTTGTAATTTTAACAATTCATCAAGCGTGATAACTGGTGTTAAATCAAAAATTGGCTGCGTTTTCTCAGCCCGACGTAACACTTCAATTTCTTCTTGTGCGTTTGGATAACCCATTTTAATTTTTAATAAAAACCGATCCAGTTGTGCTTCCGGTAACGGATATGTACCTTCATACTCAATTGGGTTTTGTGTAGCCATAACAAAGAAAGGTTTCCCAATATCTAACGTTTCTCCATCAATTGTCACCGACGCTTCTTCCATACTTTCTAACAAAGCAGATTGCGTTTTGGGAGATGTACGATTTATTTCGTCAGCTAAAATGATATTCCCCATAATCGGCCCAGGTCGAAATTCAAATTGCAGTGTTTTTGGATTATATATTGATACACCAATTACGTCAGAAGGTAATAAATCGGGAGTAAATTGAATTCTCTTAAACTCCGCACCTACAGATTTGGCAAGGGCTTTGACCATCATCGTTTTGCCGACACCTGGTACATCCTCTAATAATACGTGCCCTCCTGCAAGAAGTGCCACAACACTCAACTCAGCGACTTCCCGTTTACCTATCATGACTTTTTCTATATTTTCAATGATTGTTTCAATCTGTTTATGCATTAAAAAACCTCCTAGACGAGCAACAAAAGTCAGAATATACACACAAAAATACAATTCAAGCATAAACGAAAAATGAAGCTGAATACAACTAATAGCAACCTTGCTACGTTAAAAAATTGTATTGTTTTGGAAATATTGGGTTACGACCGATTTTGTGGATTTTTGTTTCCTTCAGGGTGGATGAAGACGGATATCTCTCAGATTAAGTGATATTTTCGTTTTCATCGTGCTTATGAAGACGATTTTCTCTTAATTTCACTATTATTTTTGTATTCATCACGGTTATGAATACCGTTTTCCACCGATTTCACTGTCATTTTCGTTTTCATCACGCTTATGAATACCGTTTTCCACCAATTTCACTGTCATTTTCGTTTTCATCACGCTTATCATTTTTGTTTTCATCATGCTTAAGAAGATCCTTTCTCCCCAATCTCGCAAAATTACGAAAACCATCCGTTATTACAAAATAAAAATAGGGCTGTCCAGTAAGTGTAAAATTTACCGAACAGCCTTCTTCTCTTATAGTAAATATTCAAGCTTAAGCTTTGCTCCTGCGTTGGTCCTACCATCCTTGCACAGAAGAAATGTTCCTGCGGTAGTAGAAATAAATTTCCACTATCCTCGTCACAAATGGAGTGTCTCAAAACAAGTTTTCAGACACTCCACTTTCTACCTCATCCTATTTCAATGACTAATGATTATGAACTCCCCAATCAAAATCATGTAAATCATCATACGTTAATAACTCGCCAATCTCTTGCTCTTCCACCCATTTTTCTGCTGATTTTTTAGAGTCAAATGCAATTACACCATAATTCATTGGAGTTGAATTTGTTTCTGCGTATACATATGTAGCTTTTTCAGCATTTACCCATTTCTTTTTTGATACATCCATTACAAAAGCAGCACTCACTTCAGATGAATCGATGTCCATCATATATTCCATTAAGCAGCCAATATCATCAAACACCTCTTGCTCCCCATTATCCTTTACGAGTTGAGCAGCATATTTTACATCTGTTAATCCCATATTGCACGCCTTACATACATCATTTGAACTAATTTCCCGTGGTTTATCTGATGAACAAGCTGAAAGAATCAATAATAAACCAACAACAATCATCCATCTCCACTTCATCCATGTACGCCCCTTTATCATATTAAACACTCCTATGAAACCCCATCAATTGTTGTTTCACATCATAACGATAATATATATATTTTTAAAGGAATCAATATATACCGAATCTCAAATGAAAAAAACACCTCAATTCATTTGAGGTGTTCCTAGATTTTTCAATTATATAGAAGTTCGGTAAATGCTTATTCTCGCTTTTCTTTTATAGGCAGCATTGATTTTTATTGCCCGTTCTAATAGGCTATTCCGCATAGTTGCTGCTGTATCAGCATCTAGATGCAGTCCCCTTACAAAAAATTTGTTTTGCGTTCTTTTTAATTTTCTTTTTTTATCGAGACTTGTAGATTGTCTATTGTTCCCTTGCTCTTGCTGTTGACCCCTTTGTTGACGCCCTCGACTCTCATTTTCTTGCATCGTTCGATAAAATAACTCGTTGGAATGTAAATATTGTCTTGAGTTTTTAAAGATACTACTAGGGACAGATTGGACACGAGTTGTTCTCATAAGCACTTACCCCCCTTTTATATAACTATATACCTACCTTTAACTAATACATCGGTATATTCGTTTTACTTCTTAAGCCTACAAAACTAAATTATTTACAATTTTTATTAAATATTTTGATTCTAAAAGAAAAAGTGTAGAAAAAAGGAATAAATCCTCTTTCTACACTATATGCAACATCATTTCCAAAAATCATCAAAAATAGTAATTGGTAAGTTTCTTTTATGTTGTGACCTTAAATAATGACCTTCAATAATAGTTTTTGCTTCCTCTGGGATTTCCTTACCCTCTAAATAGTCGTCGATTAACTCATAGGAAACACCTAATGCAGTTTCATCAGGCAGTGCAGGTCGTTCCTCTTCTAAATCGGCAGTAGGTGTTTTTAGATATAAATGCTCTGGACAACCTAAATAAGCTAAAATTTGTTTTCCTTGACGCTTATTTAATCGGAATATTGGAGTTAAATCTACCCCGCCATCTCCATACTTAGTGTAAAAACCAGTAATCGCTTCAGCTGCATGATCCGTACCTACCACAACCGCATTTTTCATAGCTGCGATGGAATATTGTACTTTCATTCTCTCGCGGGCTTTTTCATTTCCTTTTGCAAAGTCACTTAGTTCGATTCCAGCATCCAAAAGGGATTGAACACTTGCATCTACTGCTGCTTTAATATTGATTTCAAACACTTTTGTTGGTTGTATAAATGTAAGCGCGTCTTGGCAGTCTTGTTCATCTGCTTGAACACCATATGGAAGGCGAATGGCAAAAGTGGAATATTTCGCTTCTCCTACTTCTTCATTCAACTCATCTACCGCAATTTGAACAAGCTTTCCTGTTAAGGTTGAGTCTTGGCCACCACTAATCGCAATGACAAAGCCTTTTAAAAATGAATGCTTTTTTGCATATTCCTTCAAGAACTCAACGGATTTTCGAACTTCTTCTTCCGGGTTAATCTTTGGCAAAACTTTCAATTCGTCAATAATTCGTTGTTGTAGAGTACCCATACAATCACTCCTCACCGAACTCGATATTGTGCACCATGTTTCTTACTTCTTCAATATTACGCATTTTGTTATCCCAACATTTTTGACTTAAATCTACTGGGTATTCTTCAGGGTTTAGTGAACGTTTATATTCTTCCCATAAAAGTTCCAGATTGTCAGTTGCATACTGTTTCATTTCCAGTACAGATGGGCTTTCATATACAATTTGACCTTTATCTATTACTTTTTGATGCAATTCTTTTGCTTCAAAATTAGTAACAAACTTTGAGATAAATGTGTGAACTGGATGGAACATTTTAAGGCGCTTTTCCTCTTGCGGATTTTCATCAGCCATCACGATATAATCGCCTTCTGCTTTCCCATTCTCGCGATTAATAATGCGATATACTTTCTTCAATCCAGGAGTTGAAACCTTCTCAGCATTCCCTGTAATTTTAATCGTATCTTCCATTTCTCCATGTTCATTTTCAATCGATACTAATTTATATACAGCACCTAATGCAGGTTGATCATAGGCAGTAATTAATTTTGTCCCAATTCCCCATGAATCCACCTTTGCACCTTGGGCAATTAAGTTAAGTATTGTATATTCATCCAAATCGTTTGATACGATAATTTTTGCATTTGGGAATCCAGCTTCATCTAGCATTCTTCTTGCTTCTTTTGATAAAAACGCTATATCCCCACTATCTAATCTAATGCCGATAAAATTAATTTTGTCTCCTAATTCTTTTGCTACTCGGATGGCATTAGGAACGCCGGATTTTAATGTGTTATAAGTATCTACTAAAAATACACAGTCTTTATGACGTTTTGCATAAGAATGAAAAGCTTCATATTCATCTTTATAAGCTTGTACTAAAGAGTGTGCATGTGTTCCGGATACAGGAATATCGAAAATCTTACCTGCACGTACATTAGAAGTTGAATCAAATCCTCCAATAACCGCTGCACGTGCTCCCCAAATTGCCGCATCCATCTCTTGCGCTCGACGTGCTCCAAACTCTGCTAAACCATCATTTTTAGTAATTTGCTTTATTCTACTTGCTTTCGTAGCAATTAACGTTTGATAATTGACAATATTTAATAAGGCCGTTTCAATTAATTGAGCTTCTACAAGTGGTGCCTCCACTCTTAGAATAGGTTCATTTGCAAAAACCAGTTCTCCTTCAACCATTGAATAGACTGAACCAGTAAATTTTAAATTTCGTAAATACTCAATAAAGTCCTCTTTATATCCTAGATTTTCAGTTAAATAAGTAATATCCGATTGTGAAAAACTGAAATCACGTAAATATTCTAAAATTCGCTCTAACCCTGCAAATATGGCATATCCATTTCCAAATGGAAGCTTTCTAAAATATAATTCAAAAACGGCTTTTCGTTCATGAATACCGTCAGCCCAATAGCTTTCTGCCATATTTATTTGGTATAAATCAGTGTGTAGAGTCAAGCTATCATCAGCATAATTCGATTTCATTTTTGCCCCTTCTTCCAGTTTCATAATTAGTCATAGTATACACTATTTACTAAATTCAGGTATTGTTTAAACACTTTAAATATTGTGTATAGTTCCATTATTAGTTGATTTATAATTACAAAATTTAACTGATAAGGTAGTCTTATGTATAGTTTTCTGTCTACAGGGGAAAAATACATTACACTAGTCTTCTCCCCCTTTTAAGACTAGAAGTAAGTTGTTGCTAACTCTTGTTCCATTTCATGAGTTAGCTTTTTTTATGATGTCTCCATTCTAATAAATTTATAGATTTAAGCGAAATCGTTATAATAAAGATATACTTTAGTTTAGGAGAATTTCATGATACCAGCTATAAAATTTGAAAATGTATGTTATGAAAAAGATGAGCTGTCAATTTTAAATAATATTAATGGAGTATTTAATAAAGGGAAAATTACTACTCTTGTCGGGCCTTCAGGAGCTGGGAAAACAACATTACTTAAATTATGTAATGGTCTCTATTCAGCTACTTCAGGTGAAATCTATATTCAAGACAATCCAATTCATTCATATGAACCGACTACACTTCGTAGGAAGGTTGGAATTGTTTTACAAAGTGCACCTATCATAAGAGGCACAGTCTACAAAAATTTAGCATTACCTTTCACATTACAAAATAAAAAGCTTCCAGAGAATGAAGCCATAAAGTTTTTAAATGATGTTGGCCTCAATGAATCTTTTTTACATAGACAAGCAGAGGATTTGTCTGGTGGTCAGCGTCAAAAGGTTTCCATTGCGCGCACCTTAATCAATCAACCGGAAGTTTTATTATTAGATGAAATTACCTCTGCACTCGATCCTACTTCTGTAAATGAAATTGAACAACTTATATTAAAAATTAATCAAAAATATGATGTAACAATCATTTGGATTACCCACAATATTGAACAAGCGAAACGAGTTGGAGATTATACATGGGTTATGATGGAGGGGCAATTAATAGAAAGTGGAGAGACAAATATTTTATGGACGAACACAAATAAACTGATTCAAAATTTTGTCTCCGGAGTAACAGAAGCATGAGTTATACAACATTATCTTTAACCCTAATTTTTGTCCTTATCCCATTAGTCTTATCAAAATCGCTTAAATTAGATCTTGAAAAAGATACGATTATAGCAACGGTCCGATCCATTATTCAATTATTAATCGTTGGGTATATATTAAAATTTGTATTTGAAACCGAAAGCATTATTTATATTTTGTTAATGATTACATTAATGATTGTTGCAGCAACGTTAAATGCTAGAAAAAAAGGGAAAGCTATCAAAGGAATCACATGGAAGATTGCACTTACGCTAATCGTAGTAGAAGTTGTGACACAAGGAATTTTAATTGGTCTTCATATAATACCAGCTACAGCTCAGTACATTATTCCTATTAGTGGCATGCTTATTGGGAATTCTATGGTGTTATCGATATTATTTTTAAATCGATTTACTGCAGAAGTTGAAAGTAGCCGCGATCAAATCGAGCTAGTTCTCTCTCTTGGAGGTACACCCAAACAAGCAATTCATACTCAATTAACAAATGCCATTAAAGCGAGTATGATTCCAACCATTGAGAGTCAAAAAACAATTGGGCTTGTTCAACTACCTGGTATGATGAGTGGTCAAATAATAGGAGGTGCCGATCCCGTCCAAGCAGTCCAATTCCAAATCCTAATCATTTTTGGATTATTAACAACTGCTGCTCTTTCAAGTATAATCGTTGGATTTTTAAGTTATCCTACATTATTTAATGAACGTATGCAAATAATTAAAAATGTATAATAGAGAAAAAATCGTAATATTTAAAGTATTTGCAATTCACTTCTAGCAATTTCACGTATGTTATAATAAGTTTAACTTAAAAAAAGAAATGAGGTACCTATTATGCCAATATTAAGAGATTTCTTCTATAACTTATCCGAAAATCAACTTTTAAACAGCGCAGCTCAGAAGTATGGTCTTAGACTTGGTGCCCAAAGTGTAGTAGCTGGTACAAATATTCCTGAAGTAATTCAAAGTATTAAAGAATTAAACGCACAAGGAATCTCTTGTACTGTAGACAATCTTGGAGAATTCGTTTACGAAAAATCTGAAGCGATTAAAGCGAAAGATCAAATTCTTGAAGTAATTGAAGCAATTCATGAAAATGACGTGGATGCTCATATTTCCCTTAAACCTTCTCAATTAGGTTTAGATATTGATTATGATTTCTGCTATGACAACTTAGAAGAAATTGTTGCATTAGCAGCTCGATATAATATGCACATTAATATTGATATGGAGAACTATGCACGCCTTCAACCGTCATTTGATTTATTAGATCAACTTTCATTAAAATACGATAATGTTGGTACAGTAATTCAAGCATATTTCTTCAATGCAAAAGAAAATATTGAAAAATATAAAAACTACCGTTTACGTATCGTAAAAGGTGCTTATAAAGAACCAGCAGATGTAGCTTACCAAGATAAGCACGATATCGACTTAAACTTTATCGATCTAATTGAGTATCACTTACTACATGGTAAATTTACATCAATTGCAACACATGACCATAACATCATTAATCATGTAAAACAATTTGTAAAAGACCATAACATTCCAAATGATAAATTTGAGTTCCAAATGCTTTATGGATTCCGTAAAGAAATGCAACTTGAACTTGCAAAAGAAGGCTACAACTTCTGTACGTACGTTCCATTTGGTAGCGACTGGTACGGTTACTTCATGCGTCGCTTAGCAGAACGTCCACAAAACTTAAACCTTGTGACAAAACAAGTATTTACGAAGAAAACAAATACAGTACTAGGCGTTGCTGCAGCAGCATTTATTTTAGGACGATTAACTAAAAAGAAATAAATAAAAATGGATGGCTCCTCGCCATCCATTTTATTTATTCCAACCCTTTTCCTTAAACCTAGAAATCGCTTCGATTCGATTGCCTACGCCTAATTTATCTAAAATAGTAGAGATATAATTTCGCACTGTACCTGCAGATAAAAATAACTCTGCGGCAATTTCTTTCGTTGTTTTTCCTTCAGCAACAAGTTCTAACACTTGGCTTTCTCGTTCTGTTAATGGATTTTCGCTATCATCTTCATAAACAAAATCTACTAATTCCGGTGCATAAATACGTCGTCCATCCATTATAACCCGAATAGAATTCACAAGTTCTTCAATCGGGCTATCCTTTAATAGATAACCGCGCACCCCCGCTTTTCGTGCACGTTCAAAATATCCTGGTCTTGCAAAAGTTGTTAAGATAATCACTTTACAATCAGTTTCTTCATGTAATTCTTCAGCTGCATCTAAGCCCGTTTTTACAGGCATTTCAATATCCATTATACATATATCAGGCTGATGTTCTTTGACTAATTGAACTGCTTCTTCACCGTTTTTTGCAAGTCCTACCACTTCCATATCTTCTTCCATATTAAGAAGTGATTTCATTGCACCAAGTAACATGCCTTGGTCTTCAGCAATGACAATTCGTATCATTTCACTCATTTCCTTTCTGGTGTGTAATGGCTAGCGGTACACTAATATGAAGCTTCGAACCTTTCTTACTTTCAATTTTAAGTGAGCCGTTAATAAATTCCAAACGTTCCTGCATCCCTTTTAATCCATTTCCTGTAATATTTAGTTTATCATTAAATCCTTTGCCGTCATCTATAATGCAAATGGAAATTTCGTTATAAGTTCTTTTAATCGAAATTTTACATTTTTTTGCTCCACTATGCTTTACAACATTCGTGATGGCTTCTTTTAAGCACATACTTAGAACATTTTCAATTAATACAGGGATGTTTAAATCTGATGCATCTCCACTTACTTCAAGGTCAATTTGAGCAGCCTTTAATATTTGTTCAACTCTAATAATCTCTTCTTGCAATTTGACAGCACGCATATCCGCGACAAGTTCACGAACTTCTTTTAATGCTATGCTCGCCGTTTGACGAATATCTTTAATTTCTTGTAACGCTTGTTCAGGATTTTTTGTCACTAAACGACTTGCTAAATCACTCTTTAATCCAATCATCGATAGCTTTTGACCTAATGTATCATGAAGGTCTCTCGCGATTCGTTGGCGTTCCTCATGAATAATCAGTTCCTCAATGCGCTCCTTAGCATTTTCAAGTTCGCCTTCTAAATTTTCTCTTTTATTTCGGCTGTATAAAGTAAATGGAAGTAGTACAACTCCAATTACCGTAATGATAATAAAAGGCGTTTGCGATAGAAACAAATGTAAATCAATAAAATAACCGGCAACAATCGATACAACAGTAAATCCAATATGCAATCCATACATGATAAAGAATCCAACAGTATTTCGAATATTGCCAATAAAGAATGCGGTAAATAATGACAAATAAATATAGCCAAACATTAAGGTCATGGCAATATTTAATACCATTTCAAAACTAACCCACATATAGACAAGGCCATTTTGTGATTTAAAAGAAAAGCGATGAGATAAGAAATACAGTAATATCAAGACTATTCCGATTGTAATTTGAACAAAGGAAAATGATCGAATGATAAAATAAAAGGGCATAATACAAAAAATAATCCAAACATAAATACTAACCCACGGATTTTTCGGTAAAATTGTATACCAACTTTGCATGGTTTTCCTCGCTGAATTCATAAATTTTCTAATATATTATAACAAACATCTCAAGCTATAGAAAAACCATCTCTTATTTAGAGATGGCTTTCATGTTTTTCGCTTTCGCTCTTATTGATTTTTCTCTAATTTTAACTAATGCATCTACTTCTTTAAACGAAACAAACTTTTTACGATCTGGATCATATAGTTTATATCGAATTGACTCTACACTTGTTTTTAATGTAATTGTCGTAGCTCTTTGTAGCGGTTCAATTGATTCATGTGCTTCTTCTAATTTATAGTTTGGTACTCTTGGTGCTAAATGATGGACATGGTGGAAACCAATGTTACCAGTAATCCATTGTAAAATCTTTGGCAATTTATAATAAGAACTACCTTCGACTGCCGCTTTTACATAATCCCATTCAGTATCATATTCGAAATATGAATCTTCATAAGTATGCTGAATGTAGAATAACCAGATTCCAAGAGCTCCTGCGATAAATAATGTGATGCCATGAACTAATAAAAATGTTTGCCAACCGAATATTAAAATTAATGTCACACAAATCACTAGTAAAGCGATATTTGTGAAATAAGTGTTTAAACGTTCTTTTTGTTTAGCATCTTTACGATTAAATCGATTTAATACTAATACCATATATAGAGGACCTAATCCAAACATAACGAGTGGGTTACGATATAATCGATAACCAAAACGAGCAAGCTTAGATTTTTCTAAGTACTCATCCACTGTTAACATATCAATATCGCCAATTCCGCGTTTGTCTAAGTTAGAACTTGTTGCATGATGTATTGTGTGTTCACGTTTCCATTTTTGGTATGGGAAAGAAGTTAATATACCTGTAATGTTTCCTACAATGTCATTGGCTTTTTTACTTTTGAAAAATGAACCGTGTGTGCAGTCATGGAAAATAATAAACGTACGTACGACAAAGCCGGAAGCCAGTACACTACACGCTACTGTAAGCCAAGGTGAAAATTGTAATAAATAATATCCTGCTGCCCAAATAACAAGTAACGGTACGATGGTGTTGAAAATTTGAAAAATACTCGTTTTTAATTCAGATTTTGCAAACGGTGCCACGTCTTTGCGCAACTTCTTCGTTTTTTCTGCATCTGTCATTGTCAAAGTAATAACCTTCTTTCTTAACTATCTAAACTAATCATAAAGAAAAGGCAATGTGACATGTAGAAGCAAACATCACATTAATTTCATTACAAATGTCATATGACAAACTGGAAATTCTATGATTGGAAAGCTATTCACGACATAATTTAGGATAGCAAGTTTCATTGTAGATATTCTAATAAACACTTAGTTTCATTTTTTGGCTGGGTTTCAAAAAATTATTTATACGATAATTTTTCACCATAATTTCTTTGTAAATTTTAAATACTATCCACAGTAAGTACTCTGAATTGAGATTAATTATGGCTATGAAGGTCACTTCCATTAACTTTCTTGCATGGTTTGACCTTATTCACGCTTTTGAAGGTCACTCCGTTTATTTTTCATGCTAGTTTTGTCTCTCATTACCGCAGATAAGAAAATCGACACAAAAAAACCCCGAAAGAAACAATTCTTTCGAGGCATTCACGATTATACGTTAAAGTATCGTGCATCTGGATGAGCAAATACGATAGCAGAAACACTTGCTTCTGGTTCCATCATAAAGCCTTCCGTTAATTGCACACCGATTTGTTCTGGTTTTAATAATTTAAATAGCTTTTCTTGATCTTCTAAGTTTGGACAAGCTGGGTATCCAAATGAGAAACGTTGACCTTGGTATTTCGCTGCAAAACGTTCACGCATTGTGAAATCCGTTGCATCTGGGAAGCCCCATACATCCCGGATTTCTTGATGGATACGTTCTGCAAAACCTTCCGCAAGCTCAAGTGCTGTTGCAAGTAGTGCATGACTTTCCAAGAACTTACCATCTTCCTTAAACTGTTCGGCAACTTCCTTCACACCTTTACCTGCTGTCACAACCATTAGTGCTACATAATCCATTTGACCACTATCAACCGGCTTTAAGAAATCCGATAGACATAAATATGGCGCCTCTTTTTGGCGAGGGAAATGGAAACGTTCAATTTCTGTTTTACTATCTTCTGGACTGTAAATTACTACATCATCGCCATCAGCTTGAGCTGGGAAGAATTGATACATTCCAGATGGTGTTAATAAATCAGACGTTAAAAATTCATTTACAAGATTATATAATTCAGTTGCACGTTGATCGTTATCTGCTAATAACTTTTCAACATTTCCTTTTAAACCAAGGTGATGTCCAATTAATGTACGCATATTTACATATGGGTGTAAATGAGCAACAGAGTAGTTACGTTTAATATGTTGTACTAAATCTTTTGGTACATATACTGGTGCATCTTTAACAGTTCTAACCGGTTTTTCTGCCCCTTCTTTCACAGGACGGGCAGCACGTTTTTCATCGGCAAGCAAACGTTTTTCTCTTGATTCACGAAGCTCTTGAAGGAAAGCCTCACGTTCATTATTATCCATTAAACGGTTCGCATGTTCTAACCCTTGCATTGCGTCTTTTGAATAAATAACAGGACCGTCATACTCAGCAGCAATTTTGGTCTCTGTAAAACGTTTCGATAACGCCGCTCCACCAACTAAAATTGGAACATCTATATTCGCTTCTTTGAAGTCTTGTGCAGTTAATACCATTTGTTGAGCAGATTTTACAAGTAAACCTGAAAGACCAACAAAGTCTGGCTTTTCTTTTCGAATCGCTTCGATTAATTGTGCTGGCGTTACCTTAATACCAAGGTCCACCACTTTATAGCCATTATTGCTTAAAATGATATCTACAAGGTTTTTACCGATATCATGCACGTCACCTTTTACAGTGGCAAGAACGATTTTCCCTTTACCTGAAGATTCTTCGTTTTTCTCCATGTACTGTTCAAGATGGGCAACTGCCGCTTTCATTACCCCGGCACTTTGTAAAACTTCCGCAACGATTAATTGATTATCATTGAACAGACGCCCTACTTCAGACATTCCATCCATCAATGGTCCGTTAATGATATCTAAAGGTGTATCAAAAATTTTACGTGCTTCTTCTAAGTCAGGAATTAAACCTTCTTTTGTACCTTCTACAATGTAATACGCTAAACGTTCTTCAACTGTATCAGGAATGTTAGCAACAGTCTTTTCCTTTTTCTTATCACGATAAAAATCAGTAAAAACAGCTAACGTTTCATCATTTGTATTAAAAATTAAATCATTTGCTAATTTAATTTCTTCTTCCGGAATGGATGCATAACGCTCCAACTTCTCTGTGTTTACAATCGCATAGTCCAGGCCAGCTTGCGTACAGTGATATAAGAACACTGCATTTAACACTTCTCGTCCAACAGGAGGTAAACCGAATGATACGTTACTTACACCAAGTACCGTTAAGCTTCTTGGGAATTTTTCTTTAATTAAACGGATACCTTCAATCGTTTCTTCTGCAGCACCGATATATTGCTCATCTCCAGTACCTACAGGGAAAACAAGCGGGTCGAAAATAATATCTTCTGGTGCTAGACCCCATTTTTCCGTTAACAATTGATAAGAACGTTCCGCAATTTGCAATTTCTTCTCTCTTGTAACACCCATACCTTCTTCATCGATTGTTCCCACAACAACAGAAGCACCGTATTTTTTCACGATAGGCATTACAGCATCAAAGCGCTCTTCACCATCTTCTAGGTTAATAGAGTTAATAATTGCTTTCCCTTGTGAATACTTCAATGCTTCTTCAATAACTTTCTCGTCTGTTGAGTCAATTACTAAAGGCACTTTTACTTTCTTCACAACTTCTTGCATAAAATTGCGCATATCTTCAAGCTCATCACGATCTGGGTTTGCTAAACAAATATCAATAACGTGAGCCCCATTTTTTACTTGGGCACGAGCAATTTCTGCAGCTTCTTCAAATTTCCCATCAATAATTAGCTGTTTAAATTTACGTGAACCAATAACGTTTGTACGTTCACCAATAAACAATGGGCGCATAGAATCATCATATAAAAGTGGGTCAATACCTGATACTACATGACCATGTGTTTCATTTGGTGCTTGTCTTGGTTTGTATCCTTCTACTGCTTCACGAATCGCTTGGATATGTTCTGGTGTTGTACCGCAACATCCACCAACGATATTTAACCAACCTTTTTCTGCAAAACCGCGCAATTTAATAGATAAAGATTCAGGTGTTTCGTGATAATGTCCCTCTTCATCTGGTAATCCAGCATTCGGATAACAACTAATATAACTTGTAGATAAATCTGATAATGAACGAATATGGTCCGTCATAAATTCCGGACCTGTTGCACAGTTAAGTCCAATTGATAATGGTTTTATATGTTCAATTGAAATATAGAATGCTTCAATTGTTTGTCCAGCTAACGTTGTTCCCATTGGCTCGATTGTTGCTGAAACCATAATTGGTAATGTTTTACCGGTTTCTTCAAAGGCACGATTTACACCAAGAGTAGCAGCCTTTACATTTAACATATCTTGACTTGTTTCAAGTAAAATTAAATGTGCTCCAGCTTCTACTAATGCCTTTGCTTGTACGTAAAAGTTTTCTGTTAACTCATCAAACGTGATTCCACCAGTAACAGATAAAGTCTTCGTTGTTGGACCAATTGCACCTGCTACAAAGCGTGGCCATTCTTCAGTTGAGTGTTCGTTAACAGCTGATAAAGCTAGTTCAACAGCACGTTTATTAATTTCTTCTGCTTTATATCCTAATCCGTATTCGTTTAATACAAGAGGTGTACCACCAAACGTATTTGTACAAATAATATCTGCACCAGCTTTTAAGTAAGCACGGTGAATGTTTTCAACAACATCTGGTCGAGTCAAAACAAGATTTTCATTACATCCTTCAAGTTCTTCCCCACCAAAATCTTCAGCAGTTAAATTTTCTCGTTGAAGCATTGTTCCCATTGCCCCATCGATAATTAATATTCTATTTTTTAACTGTTCCTCGATTGGATGGTTATGCATTTGCTTCTACTCCTTCGTTCTGCTCATCAAGTTGTTTGATATATTGCATTAATTGTAGTGTTAAATCGTAACGTAAAAACGGTGTAATTAAATATATACCGTTAAAGTATTTTGTTGCTGTATCTAGTAATTCTTTTGCAATCGCTACGCCTTCTTGTGCTTCGCGCTCTTTATCCCCTTCGCACGCTTTCATTCTTGCTAGTACTTCATCGGATAATTTAATTCCTGGTACTTCATGATGTAAAAATTCAGCGCTTCGGAAAGATGTTAACGTCATAATTCCAATATAAATTGGAGCTTCTAAATGTTTCGTTGCTTCGTAAATCTCTACAATTTTTTCTGCAGAATAAACTGGTTGGGAGATGAAATAATCCGCACCATGTTCGATTTTTTTCTCAAGACGACTTACAGCACGATCTAATACACGTACATTTGGATTAAAGGCAGCTGCTACCGAGAAATTCGCCTTTTTACGAAGTGCTTTCCCTGAGAAGGAAATTCCTTCATTTAATTGTTTAATTAATGAAATGAGTTCCATGGAAGACACATCATAAACACTAGTAGCACCTGGGAAGTCACCTATTTTTGTTGGATCTCCTGTAATAGCTAAAATATCGTTCATTCCTAAAGCACTTAGTCCCATTAAGTGGGATTGCAGACCAATTAAGTTGCGGTCACGACATGTAAGGTGAGGCATTACACGAATACCATGTTGTAATTTTAAAATTGAACCCATCGCAACGTTACTAATACGTGGAGACGCAAGGGAATTGTCCGCCATCATAATAATGTCTGCACCTTCGTTATAAAGGGCTTTGGCACCCTCGACAAATGAATCAATTTCTAAATGTCTTGGTGTATCTAATTCAACAATGACAGAACGCTCACGTTTAACTTTTTCGTGTAAAGGTTCCACTCTAGTAGGCTCTGCATCTTGGATATATATTTCCGGTTGTTGTACTGTTCGTTTTTCTGTCAATGGTTTTAATTGTGCTAATTGCTTTTTAACCGCTTCAATATGTTTTGGTGTCGTTCCGCAACATCCACCTATTAAACGAACTCCTTGGTTACGTAACTGAACAGCTGCACGTGCAAAATAATCAATTTCCGATTCGTAAATAACACGGCCTTCTTCGATATCTAGAAGGGATGCATTCGGATAAGCCGATAAAAAGGCATTCTGAGGTAGTTCTACCCCCTCTAATGCTTGGATTGTATGATGAGGGCCTAATCGACAGTTCACACCAACAACATCAGCACCTAGGCTTTCAAGCTGTTGTAAAGCATCGTTTAATTTCAAGCCATTTTGTAAGACACCCGGTTCATGCATCGATACTTGAGCAATAATTGGTAGATCCGTCATATTGCGTAACATTTTTAATGTTTTAGTTAGTTCTTCAAAATCAAAGTATGTTTCAAGTAACAGTCCATCTAAATCTGCACGAATTAATGTTTCTGCTTGTACACGAATCGCATCTAAAATTTCATCTAGTGTTACTTCGCTTTTTCGTACACCACGAATTCCACCAATGGATCCAATAACAAATTGATTACCACTTGATGCAGCCTTTTTCGCTAATTTAGCAGCTGCTTCATTGATTTCAACAACTTTGGATTCAAGTCCATACCGCGCTAACTTTATCGCGTTTGCACCATATGTATTTGTTTGAATAACATCTGCACCAGCTAAAATATATTCACTATGAATTTTTTCAATCAGTTCAGGCTTTACGAGGTTCATCTCCTCATGGCAATGTTCAAGGCCATAAGAATATAATAAAGTTCCCATCGCACCATCTGCCGTTAACACTTTGGATTTTAATGCTTCAAGTAGACCCATTTTTTCATCTCCCCAAAAAAACATACTTTCAAAAATTTTCTGTCATTTCTATAACAATAAAAAGCCTTCTTCGTTAGAAAGAAGGCTCGATTATCTTAATAGTTCCTCCTTATCTTTCGGCATAACGCCTGCTGGATTTAGCACCTTACGTTACGTTGGTTGCTGAAGCTTCATCGGGCCAGTCCCTCGACTTCTCTTGATAAGTGATATGAAATTGTATATTAAATTGAATCATATCTTTAAATTCCACTTTAGTCAATAGAATTAAACGAATATACGAAATAATCTATTATTTCAATGCTTTTATCGCTTTTTCTGCAGTATTTTTACCATTTTCAATACAAGCACCTATACCTACACCAAAATAAGAACAACCTGCAACAAAGAGGTTTGGATATTGAGAATCTAATTTGTCTAATACTACCTGCAATGTTTCATTATGGGCTAAATCATATTTCGGCATTGCGTTAATCCACTTTTCAATATTTACAACAACAGGTTTTTCTTCAATGTTCAAACTTAGCCGTATATCTTCAAGAGCAACCTTCGTTAATTCTTCATCTGTCATTGCCACAAGTTCTTCGTATTTAGGATTATTACTTTTATAGAATAAGCGTACTAATAAATTTCCATTTTCCGAAGTATGTTTCCATTTGCGACTTGTCCAAGTAGAAGCATTACAAACTAAATCACTGTTATGTGAAACGATAAACCCTGTTCCATCTGCTGGTAGCACGGCATCCGGTATATCGAATCCTAAATACATCGTGATTGCAGACCCATTTGTAAATTTCTCTAAATCAGATTCTAGCTGTTTGTCTTTTAATAGGTTACGAACAACGTTATTTGGCACGGCTAATACAACAACATCCGTTTGAATCGATTCGCCATTGTCAAAAGTTACGTTATATCCGTTACTATTTTTCGTTACTTCTGTAGTTGCTGTATTTTTATAAAATTCTACTTCTGGTAGCATCTCTTCTAGTCGATTAATTAAAGATGATAGACCTTTTTTAAAGGAAACAAATTTTTTATTCGCTGCTTTATCAAATTGTTCTCTATTTACTTCGAACCCTTTAATAATGCTGCCATATTCATTTTTATAATCTACTAAGTACGGTAAGGTAGAAGCTAGAGATAATTGATATAAATCTCCTGAATATACACCTGCTAATACAGGGGCAATTTGCTTTTCAACAATTTCTTTACCTAAAAAATACTCTAAAAATTCGCCAATTGAATTTTCCTTAGTAAACTTTGTATTTGGCAATTCAAAGTCCTGTAAAACTCTTTTTTTACCTTCTTCAGAAATTAATGTACTTGAATTTAATGACTCCACACTCATCGGAATTCCAAAAGTCGATCCTGCAGGAATGGCATGGAGTTCATTATTCGTATGTATGTACGATATCCCTGTCTCGTTATAAACAAGTTCAGATTCAAAATCAAGCTCTTTCACCAGTTTAAGCACACTTGGATGGCGTGCCACCATAGAATCTGCACCCGTTTCCATAATAAACCCTTGCTCGTAAACGGTATGCATTTTCCCTCCAAGATAAGGGTTTTTCTCAGCTAATATTAAGCGAATCGCCATGTCATTTTCTTTTGCTTGTCGCTTCAAATAATACATAGTACATAATCCAGTAATACCGCCACCGATAACCACTACAGTTTTCATCATTACAACTCCCTACACGATTCAATCTCCGTAACTATAGTATAAACGTTTTTCAACAAAAGTAACTGCTAGGTGTTTTACAATATTAAGTCAAGAAAGGAGGCGTCTGAAAAAAATTTTGAGACGCCTCCTTTGCGACGAGGATGGTGGCAATTTATTGCGACCACCGCAGGAGCACATTTTCGAAGAAGAGGATGGTGGCATCTTGATGCGACCACCGCAGGAGCACATTTTTGGAGAAGAGGATGGTGGCAATTTATTGCGACCACCGCAGGAGCACAAATTTGTCCAAGGAAGCTGATATCTTAATGCAACTACAGTAGAAACACATTGTTTGAGAAGAAGATGGTGGCATTTCTAATGCGACCACCGCAGGAGCACATTATTAGGAGACGAGTATGCTTGCATCTCAATCCGATGACAGCAGAAGCACTATATCCTTTACAAAGAAAAGCTGTGTTAAAAGTCATTTGCACTTTTAACACAGCTCTCGATATATCTAATTTAAATCCTTTGCAATCAATGCCAAATTATCTGCTGAGCTCGTTACTTCCTCAAAGGTCATGCACAACTCACTAATCACACTGTGTAAATGGTGTATTTCATGTTTAATTATCTCATTATGAACTTTAGACTCTTGCATGACCGTTAATATTTGTGAAAACTGCTCCTCTGTATCATTCATACTTTTTTCTCCACACTGAACTTCCTCTTGTATTCGTTTTAATGATTCTGCAAGATTCGTTGTATGCTCTTTGTTACTCTTTAAGAGCATTTCTACTGATAGTGTCGAGTCCTTCGTTTGATCCGCTAACTTTCTAACCTCTGCTGCAACTACACTAAATCCTCTACCATGCTCTCCTGCTCTCGCTGCCTCAATTGAAGCATTAAGAGATAGTAGATTCGTTTGGTCTGCTATCGTTGTTACGATACTAATTATCTTTTCCATTTCATCTGAAACCTTCAATAGTTTCTCAATGTTTGAAGATATGTCATCAACAGTATCTCGAATGTTTAACATATTCTCATGTTGATGTTGAATTTTTATCTTACCATCAGCCGCTTTGACTTCAGTTAAATTCGATAACTCTGCTGTTTTCAATGCAGTATTTGTGATTTCCTCAGATTGATCATTGATTTGATTAAAAGTAACGTTTGTTTGCTCAGAAATTGCAGCTAAACTTGCAGCAGATTGAATAATCGATTGACTGATTTGTTGCTTTTGATTATCAATATCTGCCTTCAATTGTTCTATAGCATTTTCATATTCTTCTAAAACAAGTTGTTGTTCAAGATTGCAAATCTTTGATACAGCTCGAATTAAATTCATTTGATCAGTTGGATTGCTTATATTTTTTTCAATGATATCTATAAAGGTGACTAATAAATTCTGAAATGCAGCTATATACCATTTTGTTTTTAAACCAATCCGTACGTGGACTTGCGCAATCCGTTTCCGTTTTTCTAGATAACTTCTATCTATTTTCCCTTCAAATAGCTCTATTAGATGTTTTCTAAGAGTAATTTTTAATCTGTCCATTGAGCTATTTTCATTAATTATTTTAATCAAATAATCTTCCACATAGAGCGCATCATAAAATTGATCAACAATTTCATAAATATCTTTTTCAATATAAGGTTTTAATACCACTAAATATTTCAAATCTTGTTCCGTTAAATTGATCATTTTAACTTGTTTTTTGTATTTAGGTTTATATGAAACATCTAATTCGACGATAATATTATCTAAACTGATCCGAGCTGATTTTTCGTGTTTCTTAAAGAACATTCCTTGCTTCCCCTCCAATAATTACTATTCATATATACCTAATACTTTTGTACAATAAACCTAAGTCCTAATTATATATGCCACTTTTTTGGAATATATCACCTTCGAATGATATTATAGTATAAAATTCTCCTAAAATTTGTAAATAAAAAAATAAAAACAGAGTGTCGACAAAGCCGAATTTGACTTTGTTGCACTCTGTAAAAAATTAAAATAATTACTCTGTAAAATCCATTTGAGCCATTGCAGATTTTCTCCACTTCGCTGCCTCTTTTAAATCCTTGGGTACATCAATTCCATATTCATAAATTTTAGCAATATTCAGTTTAGCTTGGGAGTCCCCAAGAAGGGCGGCTCGTTTATAATAATAAAGCGCTTTTTTCCCATTTCTAGAAACCCCAATGCCATTTTCATATAAGAATCCTAAGTTATAAATTGAGTCAATATGTTGAGATGCAGCAGCGTTCTGAAACCATTCAAGAGCAAGGGAGATATTTTTCTCTTGTCCTAATATCCCATCTAAATAAATTGTACCTACCCGATATTGAGCATCATCATATCCACCTTCTGCAGATTTCAAATAATATTGAAAGGCTTTTTGTTGGTTTAATGGAATTCCTATACCTTGTTCATACATAATTCCTAGTGTAAACATGGCTTCCACTACATTTTGCTCTGCTGCTTTTTCAAACCAATACAATGCTTCCTTTTCGTTAACTGGTACACCTTCACCATTCAGATACATATCCGCTAAATTATTAGCTGCATCAGCATGACCATTTTCAGCCGCTTCTTTATAGAGGCGAAAAGCTTCTTCATAATCCTCTTCTACACCTAGACCTTCAAAGTAACAGTTTGCCAATTCATAGTTAGCATTCTGATTACCTAACTTAGAAGCTTCTTTATACCAAATTACTGCAGCATTAAAATCCCCCCATAAACGGTAAATATGAGCGATCTCAATCATCGCTTCACTATCCGCGTTTACTGCAAGGTCATAGAGTTTAATAGCCTCTTCTATCTCATTTTCATTAAACAATTCAATATGTTCATATAATAATTGTATAAATTCATTATTCTCATTGCGCAAAGTTATCTACACCTTTTTGATTAAATAGTTCAAAACATTGTTATTTCTCTTTAAAATTTTCTACTAAATAATCGATAAATTGATTTGCTACAGGAGATAGGTAACGATGCCCTGCCCAAGAAACACCGATTTTTCTTTCGCAGATTGGGTCGCTTACACGGATTTTACAAACGTTATATTCATTTATACCTTTTATACTAGGAATCAACGAAACCCCTAAACCAGCACCAACGAATCCAGCAACTGTATGCATTTCTTCTCCTGCAAACTTTGTATTCGTTGTTATCCCAACTTGCTTTAAAAAGCTATCAACAATTTGACGAAGAGCATTTCCCTTTTTAATAGAAATAAAAGGCTCATCTTTAATTTCCTCAAGTCTAATTGATTCCTTCGATGCAAAACGATGATTTTTTGGAACAATTACAAATAATTCTTCACTCCATAATTCAATCCATTCAATTCTCATATTTTTTGATTCAATTCGTTGTGATAAACATAAATCAATACTGCCTTCTTCTAATCCCTTCAATAAATTATAAGAAGACGCTTGTGTTAAAGAAAATCTCATGTTGGGATATTTTTTTGGAACTTTTGCCATCAGTTCAGGGACCACTTCCATACCTAAACTATGAATAAATCCAAGAGATACTTCCCCATACCCAGGCAACACTAGGCCACCAATCTCTTCTTGTGCTTTTTCAAACTCATTAAGTATGACGTCAACACTTTCAAGGAATATTTTGCCATATCGATTTAGGAAAATTGAACGTCCTTGCCGATCAAAGAGAGGCACTCCAATTTTTGCTTCTATATTTGAAATTGATTTACTTAACGCAGGTTGTGAAATATTCAATTCCTCAGCTGCTTGAGTCATATGTTGCAACTCTGCAACGACTTTAAAATATTCCAGTGCTTGGATTTCCATTATTACAATTACCTCTCTCTTCAATTGATAACTTTTTGTAATGATATCGATAAAAACAATAAATTGTACTCATGTATAGTTAACACTATAATAAGCTTAAATATCAGTTTTGCATACCAAATTTCCTTTTAAAAAACAATATATATTTTAAATTTTTAGAAAGTTTGTCACAATTATAATAGTGAGAAGGAGTCAATATAAAATGAAAATCATTCCGCCAAAACCATTTACAATTGAGAAAGGTAACCGCGCCGTTCTTTTACTTCATGGTTTTACAGGAAATACGAACGATGTTAAACGATTAGGTAGATTTTTATCTGAACGCAACTATACAGTTCATGCACCATTATATAAAGGTCATGGTGGAGACCCAAAAGATTTAATTGAAACAGATCCAATTGAATGGTGGAATAGTGTATTAGAAGGTTATGATTACCTTCGTAATAAAGGTTTTGATGAGATTGCTGTTGCAGGAGTTTCACTAGGTGGTATTTTCTCATTAAGATTAGGTGAAGAACGTCCTACAAAAGCTATTGTCGCGATGAGTGCACCTGCATTAGCGAAAAATACTGACAGTTTACAAGAGCGAATTATCGATTATACGATTAAATATAAAAAGTTATCTGGTACTTTTAATGAGCAAGAAGATCAACCACAAGAAATTGCAAAAAAATATGTAATGCCTAAATTATCTTACTTGCAAGGTATCATTAATGATACAAGTGCTAAATTACAAACAATTCAAACTCCAGTCCACATTTTACGTGGTCTACGTGATGACGAATATTACTGCGAAAGTGCAGACCTTATTTATAACTCTGTCAAATCACGTATTAAATCAGTAAAAAGCTTTATTAACTCAGGACATATTTTAACTCTTGACCAAGAGAAAGAATTAGTCTTCGAAGAAATTTATCATTTCTTTGAAGGATTGAAATGGAAAGAGTAAACTTTTTTCAAATTATTGATATAAAATTTGAAAAACATGTCCATATTATTAATGTATCCCCTAGCAAATTAAATGCAACGAAGGCATAGCCGTAAGTTGCAGATTCCCCAATTTGCTATAAAATATATGTCCTAGTGACATACATCCCTTTTAAAAACAAGTTGCAATTATGATCCCCGTCATAATTTGCAACTTGTTTTTTTGTGCTTAAATTAAAAAATTGTCCAGTAAGTAGAACTTTACTGGACAACCTTCTTTTCATGTAAAGTAATGCTCCTGTGGTAGTTGAAATAAATTCCCACTATCCTCGTCACAATTTATCTGTGACGTAAGCGAAGCGAGTTACAATGGGAGTGATGGACATCCTTGCATTACAATTAATTTTCAGCTAATGATAAAAATGTCCAAATCACTGTTGCAGCTTCAGCTCGTGTAACTGCTTTTGACGGACTAAACTTACCATTTTTCTCTTGATTGAAACCAAGCTCATGTAAAAGAGCAATAGCATTTTGTGTCTCAGCGTCTAATTTCGCGATGTCCGAATATGGCGCTTTCTTTTCAGGTACATAAGCTTGTCCTGAAACAGCTGTATATGCACGAGATACCATTAATGCAAATTGTGCACGCGTCACTTTATCTTCAGGTTTTAAATAGCCATTATACCCTTTAACTAAACCGATACTCGCAGCCTTTGCTACATCCATTTTAATTTCATGTGGATAATCTCCAACATCAGCGAATGGCATGTCCAAAACATCCGGTAATTCTAAGCTACGGATAATCGTTGAAACCGTCTCAACACGAGTAAGAGCTTGATCTGGTTTAAAAGTACTGTCTTCATAGCCAGCCATAATACCAGCTGCAACAACATCTTTTATATATTGTTCTGCCCAGTGCCCTTCGATATCTGTTAATATCACTTCTTCTTCAGCTAAAGATAATAACGCTTCAAAGAATCGATCTGCAACAACTTGATAACCTTCAGCACTCAAATGAATATTTTCCGGATTTGGAAGATATTTCGCCTCATCTGCTGCAATTGCTGATGCAACATCAACAAAGTGTGCTCCGTTAGCTGTAGCTATTTGTTTAACAGCACCATCTAATGTTTTAACTAATAATGATAACTGTTGTTTATAGTTTTCTAACGTCGGGAATGGATTATAGTAACCCATTACAAAAATCTCAACATCCGGATTCAGTTGTTTTAAATTAGTTAAAATCGCATGGTAATTTTCACCTGATGCTTTAATACCAGCAGTTACAGCTGCCATGTCAATATTAATTTTGCCTTCTTGATCTGGTTTTACAAATGATAGTACGTCATTTGCACCAATACTAATTGTAATGATATCTGCTTCTTTTACAGCAGTTACAATATCAATCTCTTCCTTTTGTATACCTTCTAAATTAATAACTGATTTTGAAACATTGTTTTTCAAGTCATTTAATAAATCTGTAGTTTTATAACCTGGGACTGCAAAGCCTTTATTATAGCTTTTTAACCCCTCAACTTCTTTTAGTGAAAGAGCAAAATAATCTGCATATCCTTTCGCTAGTTCACCTTTTTCATTAATTCCGGCTGCCAGTGAATCTCCTAAGGCTAAATAATTTAACTGTAAATCTTCGTTACTTTCCAATTCATCAGCACTTACTGTAACTGGAATAATTAAAGTTAAAGCAAGTAAGAACGCAAATAGCATTTTAAATCTTTTCTTATACTGCATTTATTCCCCTCCCTATCTATAGAACGTATTGTCAAAACTTATATATATAAATCGCTAATAATCGTTGGTTTTATAGTCTTTTACGCAAAAAAACTTGCCACCCCCTGGATTTTGGTGTTAGTTGAGGTTACCACACACAAAACTA
>NZ_RBZN01000035.1 GCF_003628435.1 Ureibacillus endophyticus
CAAAAACAAGGCGCAACCTTTTCGGAATGTTTGTCAAGAGCGATTGTCACCTCGTGCGGAGAGTACTTTCCGCCCTGAACGCTTGTGATTTTCAGTTTTTCATAGAAGTTTTGACACTACCTATAAGATAAGTAATGCAACACCAGCCGCTAATAGTGTAACCGTTGTACCAATTGCGACTTTCTGTTGAGTTTTATTCATTCTATGAAATAAATGTACAAACAACTTCTTCCCCTCCATTCTTTAGTCAAGTTCACTATCCTCAAAGAAAAAAAGTTCTTCAATACTTACTTGAAAAAGACGTGCGATTTTAGTAGCAAGTTTTAAGGACGGGTTATATTCCCCTTTTTCTAAAAAGCTGATTGTTTCTCTTCTGACTCCGACCGCTTTTGCTAGTTCTAATTGAGTCATATTATGTTTGGCTCTGAATTCCTTGATTTTCGTTTTCATTTATTCAAAGCCTCGCTTACTCTTTGTAATCAGCCAAGATACGAGTAAAGATAGAACCATCCCCAATATCCCCAAAATTAAAGTATCGTCAGTATCCAAATATTTTTGGAAAGCGAGTAAAGCAATCCAGATATATAAAGAGAAAAAATATGCCCTTCCTGCCGAAACATTTTTCACCATTTTAGACCGTTCATCATCAGAGGGTAATCCATGTTTAAACTCAGGGAACATTTTTTTCAAGATCATTGAAATATAACCGACAAAACTTAGTAAACCAATTAAAAGAAATGCTGCAGAAAAATAATTATTCCCTTTTAGTAAATTGATAAGTTGAAGTAGCATTCCTAACACAATGATGAAAGAAAGAATCCCTAAAGAAATAAATTTAATTTTCAACCTAACCCTCCTTTTGATGTTAGAAATACATAACATCATGTTATAAATATATAACATTTATAGTTTTATTTCAATGGGCTAGCGACAATTTTAAAATAACCCAAAGTGTTACATTTCAAAGGAAATTCAATAAAAAAGCCAAATTTCTCAAAACACTGAGAAATTTGGCTATTCACTTCAAAAATTAAATGGTTTCTTTAATTTTCTAAAATAATGTATCCTCTTATAAAATATGTCAAAATGATAAGTCCCCAATGTAACAACTGAACTAATTTTTGTTCCTCCATAAAATCCTTTAAGCACTAACAATAACTAAGTCGAGAAAGATTGGAATAATTCCCCTACAATCAACTTTATTCTACAATTTTGGTTGATATTGCTAATTAAATAAAATGATATTGAATACCTAGATATTTTATTGCTATAATTTGTGATAATTTTACTATAACATCACGAAAGGATGTAAGACAATATGTCTATCAAGAAGAAACTATTTACTGGTTTTGGGATTATCACCTTAATACTTATAGGTGTTGCGGTATTTTCCGGATTTCAAATGTCAAAAATAGATAAAGATTATAGTTATTTAATTGATGATCGCGTCTATAAAGTAGTTGAATCATCAAAAATTCAAAACGCCACTTCATTGCAAGGTTTATATCTTCGTTCCTATGTGCTTCGTAAAGATGCCACTGATTTAGAAAGTCTCTATGCACAAAGAGATATAATAACAGAATCAATTGATTTGATTGATCACCTATTTGTAGATGAGGAAATGAAAAAGGAGATTGAGATAATCAAAGAACAACAAACAGTGTATACAAGTTATGTAGATGACGTAATTAAATCTGTTGACAGTAATCAGATTGATAAAGCGACAGAGATACTTTTTACATATGCTGTTCCAGCAAATAAAGCGATCCAACAATCTATTAATAACATTGTTGATTTCCAATCGAAACAAATGAATTCAACAACCGAAAGTACTAAGAAGAGTACGGATACTAGTACTACTCTTTTAATCATCATCTCTATTGTAGGTACAGTGGTTGCAGTCGTTTTAGGACTTATAATTACAAGAAATATTACCGTTCCACTAAAACGTTTAACGTACGCTGCAAATGTTATTGCTACGGGAGACTTACGTGAAGAAGATGTTGTCGTTAAAACAAAAGATGAGATACATGATCTTGCAGAGGCATTTAACACAATGAAAGGAAACTTATCTAAACTAATAAGTAGTGTATCGATGAATGTTTCCAATACAACTGCTGTTGCTGAGCAATTAGCAGCTAGTACGGACGAAGTAATGGTAACAACGAAGGATATTGCTGGTCGTATGGAGCATCTTGCTTCAGGTGGAGCTCAAGCCGCAGCGACTGGCAACGATTGTGCGATTGCTACTGATGAAACGGCTCATGGGGTAGCACGAATAGCTGAAGCTGCTCAAAACTTACAATCACAAGCAATGGATATGCAATCAATGGCTACTGAAGGTGGTCAAACTCTTCAAGTAGCGGAAAATCAAATGTCTGTCATTCAACAGTCATCACATGAAACAAGGGAAAAAATTAAACAATTGAGCATTCAATCTGCTGAAATCGAAAACATTACTAAAGTCATAACAAATATTACGGAGCAAACGAACCTCCTTGCCCTAAATGCCGCAATTGAGGCAGCTCGTGCTGGGGAACATGGAAAAGGGTTTGCTGTTGTGGCTGATGAAGTCCGTAAGCTTGCAGAAGAATCAAAACATTCTGCTTCAAAAATTGTTGATTTAACCTCTCTAATCCAGAAAGATACAAAAATAGTTGAAGACAGCGTAAATTTAACGGTACAAAATGTAGACCAAGGTGTTCATTATCTACATAATGCTCAAACTTCATTTAGCAATATCTTTGAAGCAATTACAGAAATGACTTCTCAAATCCAAGAAGTGTCAGCTTCATCAGAAGAAATATCTGCTAGTACAGAGGAAGTATCTGCTTCTGTTTCAGAAATGGCACAAACTGCAAATGTTACAGCAGAGCAATCTAGTCACGTGCTTGCGGCAGTAGAAGAACAATCAGCTACTATGGTTGAAATTAACACAGTTACAAAATCACTAAGTCAAGGCGCTATGGAAATTCAAGAAGAAATCAATCAATTTAGAGTCTAATATTAACAAGGCATTGAGGAACGATTCTCGATGCCTTGTTAATTGATGTTATCAAAACCTCTCCATAATGATATCCGTAATGACAGAAACTGCCGTTTTATTCCCTTTTGCAGCTGAAATCATGATAGAAGCGGGTTTGGACCTTTCCGTCTCCCCTGCAATATAGACATTTTTTTGCGATGTTCTCCCAACATGATCGGTTTTCACGATTCCTTCTTCGTCCAATTCACAGCCTAGAGCTTCAGCGAAATGATTTGGTCGATAATAGGATGGGGCAACAAAACCCCCAGACCTTTTAATCGATTCTCCATTTTCAAGTTCTATTTTTTCTAAGTATCCATCATTTCCGATTAAGTCTTTTATCTTCTCTGTAATAATTTTGATATCGTGTTTTTTTAGTTCTAATTGGCCTTCTTTCGATAATGGATTGCCATTCGTTAAGGCAACCAAATCCTGCGACCAGTTATAGACCATCTTCGTCAAATGCAAGATGTGCTCTTCTTTTTCTGCAATCACGACTAACGGTTTATCTCTTTGCTCCCAACCATCACAAAACGGACAACTGAATAAGCTTTTTCCATAAAACTCTCTTATTTTGGGTATTGAAAATCGTTCATGAATCCCCGTAGCAAGTACGATTTTTTCTGCTACCAATTCCTTTCCAGTAGATGATTTGACGGTAAATCGCTCATTCGCACTAGCTTTGATAATTTCAGTTACGGTTTCTTTAAAATAAGAGACTGTTGGGTAATTTTCTAACTCTTTTAATGCAGTCTCCTTAAACTCTTTAGGTTTAATTCCATCTTGCGTAATAAATCCATGAGATGCTTGTGTCACTCTACTACGATTCGTTCCATCGTCAAATAAGGCAATCTTTCGTCTAGCCCTTCCTAGCGTTAAGCTCGCACTTAACCCAGCAGGACCTCCACCTATCACGATACAATCTAGGACATCCATTCGTTACCTCCGTATTGGCTAAATTAAAAAGGATCACTTTATCTTTATTGATAAAATGACCCATTTTCCTATTGATTTATACCGTTATTTTACAGCTTTCCAAATTGTCCATCGATCCTTTTCTATGATGTCTGTATCAATCGCAAGTGAATGATCAATGTGTTCGATTAATAAATTTAACTCATCATCATTTAGTTCATGTAAAATACTTCTTCCCGTTCTATTAAGTAAATCGTTTAGTAATTGCTCTTTTGTTTCATACACTTTTCGTGTTTCCCATAACTTTATTTCTTCTACTTCTTTAAACCCAACATCCTTTAGTTTCTCAATGACGTGTGAACTATCGTGTCTACGATTCATTTCCTTTTCAGCTAATCTTGGGAAGACTTCAAAGAAATAACCCCTAATATGGTTGCGGTCACCTTGCAATAAACAATCTTCTGGCGTTCGGTCTTGAATAATGAAAATCCCATTTTCTTCTAACAATCGATAAGCTTCTTTAAAACAGGAATACAAATCATCAAGATGATGGATCAAGGCTCTTTCAAGGATTAATTGAAAACTGCTATTCTCTAATCCTGTATCAAATGCATTCCCATACTTGAACGTGATGTTTGGATAGTCTTTACAGTTTTCTCTTGCCCCTTCAAGAATCACTTTGGAAAAATCGACTCCCGTCACTGATGGAATCCCCATGTCTGATAGTGCCTTTAAATAAATTCCTCCTCCACAACCAATATCCAATGCATTCGTAATCTTCTTGATGTCTACAATATTATTAATCGTTTGTTTCCAAGAACTATCTGCATCACGAGTTGTATAAGAATTACGATTTTCGTCATTATGAAAATTAATTCCCATCGATTGGCCCCCATTGTAGATTTTATTTAACAAAATAAAATTGTATAAGTTCGTTTAGTAACTCATCTAAATCCGTAAATTGATACCCTAGTTTCTCAGCCTTATCGGTATTCACTGACCACGATCCATCCAATCCAAATGGAGATGCATTTTCACTCGACACTTCTGTTGTCAGTATTGCTTTTTTACCAACATGGCTTTCAATTTTTTGAATCAGTTCTCTTAAAGATATATCCCCCCGGCTTCCAGGGTTGATAACTCCAGTAAAATCAGATTCGCCCATTTTATATAGAAAATCGGCAGCCTCATCAGATGAAATAAAGCTGAATCGAACATCAAAATCCTTCGCTCCAATAGCTTCTTTGTTTATCACTTTTTCTACATGAAATTTTACCCTTTCCGTAAAGTCATCCTTCCCTACGACAATTGGAAAACGCACTGCCACAACATCAAATGGCATTTCGTTAAACAATACTGCTTCGGATGCTCGCTTTGCCTCTTGATACCCAGCGTACCCAGGATATTCTCTACGTCCTTTAATTGAAAAGTTAAATGTAGCTGGTTCAAAGTCCTCTTCCTTATGGTTCGTACCGTATTCATAGACAGCTTGAGAAGATGTAAAGATATACTTTTTCACCTTCCCTTTTAAGGCTTCTGTTGTCGCCTTTATTTCCAATGGAGAATAGCACGTTTGATCATATACAACATCCCATTGTCCGCCTTTGAAAGCAGTAAAAATGCTCTTCTCATCTTCACGGTCTATCTTTAAACGAGTCACCCGATCTCCAAATGAATCTGCCGTAAGCCCACGTGTTGCTATGGTTACACTTTTCCCATCTGCTAGTAATCTCTCAACAAGTTTCTTACCAAAATACTGAGTCCCACCTAATATGAGTACATCTTGCATGAATCATTTCCCCTTTTCCCATCCATAGTTATTATCTATTAATTAAACTAATATTCTCTAAAAATAGTTCCATATATTCTCTTTATATCCCTTTTTCATCCAATAAAAAACGGAAGCAATTCCCATCATATATTTACTTCACTTATTTTACGTGTTTTTGGCAATACAGCAATTACTGCTATTATTCAAGAGTATTAAAAATTCAAATTGTTCAAACAATACTATTTTTATATAATACAGTATATAAATTACATACATTGAATATTTATTCTAATCAAAAAGGAGTACGAATGTGGAGAACTACTTTTTATTTGTCCTGATGTGTATTTTTCTCATTATTTTACCTGGTCCAGATACAGCGATTGTTACGAAAAATACACTTTTCTCTCGTAGAATTGGCGGGCTTAAAACATCTTTAGGTATTATTTGTGCTTTGCTTTTCCATACGTTTGCTGCTGTTGTCGGACTTTCCGCTATCATAGTGAAATCAGCTATTTTATTTTCTATCTTTAAATATGCGGGTGCCATTTACTTAATTTATTTAGGTATGAAGATTTTATGGTCTTTAATTAAAAAGGATGATGCACCTACAGTTGAGATGAATACTAAACATCAAAGTGAAAACAGATCCTGCTTTAAACAAGGATTCCTAACTGATCTACTAAATCCAAAAGTGGCAATCTTTTTCCTATCCTTTTTCCCTCAATTTGTGGAACCTGGTGGCGACACCTTTTTTCCATTCCTTTTAATGGGGATTACCTTTACCGTATTGTCTGCTATTTGGCTATTCATCTATGTTTATTTAATTAATGTCATTAGTGCCATTATGAAAAAGCCATTAGCCAAAAATCTGATTGAAGGCATCACAGGTACCATCATTATTGGTTTTGGTATAAAGCTAGCTCTTGAAAAGGCGAATAATTAAAAAAAACGGGTTTACTAGCTATCACACTAGTAAACCCGTTCTTGTTTTAATAACTTTTTACTGCCATTTTTCGTTTGAAACGTGGATGTGCCCAAAGCTCTTTCCACTTAATAACAGATGTTATGACAATGATAAGTCCAAGAACTAACATAATCACAGATAAAATACCATTTAGCATATTGTACCCACTCGCCGCTTCATTCCAGTATACATTTTTGATCATCCAGAAACCTGCAACATTTACTGTCACGTATAGGTACACAAGTGGAATAAAACATGTTAATACATAGATTCGTTTATCTGCAATTTTCAGTACAAATGTTACACCACATACTAAGCCGATTGATGCCATTAACTGATTCGATACACCGAATAATGCCCAAACCGATGCGATATCACCTGAGTTTAGTAAGTACCCCCACAATAGACAGGCTAAGGCACTAGCACCGATGGAACCTGGTAGCCAATCCGTCTTTTTCAATGGTTTGTACACATTCCCTAAGAAATCTTGAATTAAATAACGTGCTGTACGTGTACCTGCATCAATTGCCGTTAAAATAAATACGGCTTCAAACATAATAACAAATTGATAGAAATAACTTGTTAAATGACTAAACCATTCAACACCTGAGAAAATGGAAGCCATACCTACCGCTAGTGTAACAGCCCCACCTGTACGGCCCTCAAGGTCAATACCAATTAATTCAGAAAGAACTGGTAAATCTACAACCGACATGCCTAATTGTGCGAACTTTTCAGGAGCTGCATTAATTGCAAAATAGTCACCCGGATGTAAAACAGTCGCAGCAATTAACGCCATAACACCTACAACACACTCTACTAACATTGCCCCAAACCCAACAATGCGGATATCTTCCCAACGATCTAACATTTTAGGTGTTGTACCTGATCCTACAAATGCATGGAATCCGGAAATCGCACCACACGCAATGGTAATGGATACGAACGGCCATACCGGACCCGCTACAATTGGTCCACCGTTAATGAAATCTGGAAGAAACGCTGGAAATTGAATAACTGGATTGATGATAAATACTCCAATAATTAACGCGACAAATACCCCAATCTTCATAAAGCTTGATAAGTAATCTCGAGGTGCCAGTAAAAACCATACTGGTAAAGCTGCTGCAAAAAATGCGTAAATCGGTAAAATCAGTGATAGTGTTGCTTTATCTAATGTTAATAAATCTCCAAACCAAGTACCTTGAATAGCAGGTCCGTAAAATACCGCTAATAATAGTAATCCTACACCTACTATGGTAGATAATTTAATGTTTCCAAGAAATTTATTCATTAACCCCATAATCATGGCAATTGGAATAGTTGAAGCAACGGCAAAAGTTCCCCATGGATTGTCTGACAATGCTCCTAAAATAACCATCGATAGCCCAGCCATCGTAATCGTAATAATAAATAACATAGCTAAACCTGTACAGAAACCTGCCACTGGACCTAATTCTTCTTTCATCACTTCAGAAAGTGATTTTCCACCCTTTGTCATAGATGCGAATAATACGACTGCATCGTGAACTGCTCCACCAATTACTGCCCCTATTAGTAACCATAAATAGCCTGGTAGATAACCAAATTGGGCTGCTAATATTGGACCAACTAATGGACCAGCTGCTGCAATGGCTGCAAAGTGATGTCCAAATGCAATCCATTTATTGGTTGGTACAAAATCCTTTCCATCATTATTGACATGTGCGGGTGTTGGAGTATCATCTGTTATTTTTAATACTTTCTTTGTAAAAAAAATACCGTAAAATCGGTAAGTAATGACTAAAATACAGATTGCTCCAATCACTAATGTTATTGCATTCATTCAAAAATCACCTTGTTCTCTCTCTAAACTGTCTAATTATTATGAACCTTTTTCGCAGATTCTGTGTGGTTAATATCCTAGCATTATTTTTGTTATATAACAATAGTGTCAATCTTTTAAGCTGTTGTATATTGAAACTATATATAATAGAAGAAATTTAAATATATATTCTATTCGGAAAAGTCATTTTTGTAGCCTTACTCTAATTAAAGTGGAGATATTGCTATTTTAATATCAGATTTTTATAAAAGATATCATATTTAAATAGTTTTAAATTTTTAGATAACTACTTTACTTGTAAATCCAAATTTAAAAACAAAGAAACGGATTCCACATTCAGAATCCGTTTCACTTAAATGATATATTAAATATTAAATTTTTTTCGATATTGGATTTCCTGCTTCGAGTAATCCTTTGTTTCTCCATAATAAAATGGCTAGTATGATTATGAATATACCTGTTCCAATTAGCAGCCATTCAATTTTGATGAAATCTGCAATTGGGCCAAATATGAGCATTCCCAGGGGCATCATAGAAGTTGAGATCATACCCATTACCCCAAATACCCTACCTAAAAAATCTTCTTCCACTTTCTCTTGCAACAGTACATTTGCTGGTGTGTTAAAGATTGGCATAGCGACGCCGAATAACAGCATGAAGGCAAAGTAAATCCAAAAGTTAGGAACAACTCCGAGTGCAAATGTACAGAGACCCATGATTACACTCGCAAATCCTAATGTTTTAATGCGATTTTCAAAGCCTCCCCAGGAAGCGATGACCCCGCCACCAATCATCATGCCGATGGAGAAGGCAATTTCAATTGCTGATAAACGCCATACTTCATCCCCAAAAGTTCGTGTTACTTGAAGTGGTGTTAAGAAGGACGCTGGTGCCATTAGGACAAAAAACACGGCAAAGAATAGGAAGAAACTCTTTAGAAACTTATGGTTATTCACATATTGTAAACCTAGTTTGAAATCGCTAAAGTAACTTGTTGTTTGCTTGTCCGCCGCTTTTTCATGTACAGGAATTTTTAAGAAGAAAAGAAGTGTCAACACTGCAATTGCTGCCGTAATAACATCAATAAAAAAGATCGTTTCTAGTGGAGCAAAACCTAATAGTGCTGCACTGACAATTGGAGAAACAAACATCATAATTGCTTGAATACTGCCATTTATCCCGTTTACCTTCGTTAACATATCTTTTGGAACAATTTGCGGTAAAATGGCACCAACTGCAGGCATCTGAATTCCAGTTCCAAATGCACGAACAGCAGCCATCACAAATAATAACCAAATCGCATCATACCCCATTAAAAATAGAATAGCTAAGATTAACGTAGCAAATGCAATAAGGCTATCCGCTAACATGATTAATCGCTTACGGTTATAGCGATCCGCCCAAACCCCTGCAACCGGTGACAAAATAAAGGTTGGAAGAAAGCCACAAAGTATAAACACCGTCATCATCATACCGGATTCCGTTGTTAGCGTAATATACCACATAATGGCATATTGAACTAACATAGATCCAAAAAGGGATATTGTTTGGCTTGTTAGAAAGAGGATGATATTCCTTCGCCAATTTTCATAAACTCTATTTTCTACTGTATTCATATATAAACAACTCACTTCTCTATTTTATTAATTTTGGTTAAAAATTTGCTAACGTAATCTGATCGAGTTTGTCATTTTTATATTCCTCCTAAATACTAAGTAAGAAATGTTGAAGTGAGTTTTATCCATATTTAAGAACAAGGTTAATTAATTATATGATTATTTAATTTGAACAAATCACAAATTTAATGATACATCAATTTTAGAACATATGTTCTGTTTTGTCAAATATAAACAATTAACTTTAGTTATTAGCATTACGGAATAAATACAACCCAAAACCTAACGTATCCCGACCCCATTGTAAGTATGTTCTTCTCCATGCGCGGATTCTCTCCAGCATTGCCATGCAATCTGGATCATCGGGATTTTTGTGGCAATAGTCTTCAATAGACGAGGAATAGAGCCATTCGTATTCATCCCAGTCATCGTCACTAGCTGTATAGGACCAAAGTGGAACTAACCCTAACTTTTCAGCCACACTTACATTCTCATGATGCCATTTCAAATCTGACTCTTTTGCACCTCCAAGGGCTTGTAAATATTCTTCACTTGGACGCTTCTTCCAATAGCCCTCACCGATTAGAATATAACCATTCTCTTTAATAATGCTCTTCATTTTTTGAAGCGTATTTTCTAATCCTCCTAAAGCATGAGTCGAACCGATACAGATCCCTAAATTAAATTTTTCGTAAGCTAAGTTTTCAGTTGCAATGTTCGCATCGTCAATAATAAATTTGATACTGCCCTCAGTTACTCGACTGCTTGAATTTTTCTTAGCTTCCTCAATGGCTCCATCATACAATTCGATTGCAGTACCTATAATATTGAATTTTTCTACAAGACGAATAAGTAATTCACATTTCCCAGCACCAATATCAATTACTTTGTCATGAGGATTTAAAGATACCATCTCCACCATCTTCATTAGTTTCGATTCACTAATCGGATTGCTAAAAGAATGATTTTGATGGGCAATGGCTGAAAATTTATTTCTATCCAAAATGTCATTCCCCTTTTTTCTAAATTTAAATACTTTGACTCTTCTTCTCACATCAAATCTATTAAAAATAGCATTTTACTAGTAAATAGTTTACAATGTCAAGTAATTTTGTAATTTTATTGAAATTTACAAAAAAAGAACCTAACGACTAAAGTTAGGTCCTTCATTAGTAATTTTTATTGTTTTTTAAGTGAATGTTCAATAATTAAGTCAAGTAACTTCGGATAAGGAATACCTGCTCCCTGTGCACTTTTTGGTAACAGACTATTTTTCGTCATTCCTGGCAACGTATTTACTTCCATCACATAAGGGATACCATCTTTAATCATCATATCAACCCGCGCATAAACACTACATTTCAAAGATTGATAGCATTTCATTGCAGCTAAAGCAACGCGTTGTTGTATTGCTGAAGGAAGTTGCACCACCTCTTCAATCGTTGCTGCATCATCATATTTTGATGTGTAATCAAAAAACTCACCCTGATGACGAATGGAAATGACCGGTAACAACTTGCCATCTAGAATACTCACCGTAATTTCATCCCCTGAAATATACTGTTCAATAATTACCTCTTCATCCCACTTGAATACTTCTTCAATTGCTGACATTAATGAATCTTTATCATAAACAATTTTAACGCCTACACTTGAACCGCCTGAATTCGGTTTTACAACGAGTGGGAATCCCATTTTGTCTAGTTCATCTATTTGAAGTTCTTCACCATTTGAAAAGTGAAGCCAATCCGCTGTTTGTACGCCCTCAAAGCGGATAATTTTTTTGGAAAGATTTTTATCCATGCATAAGCTACTAGACAGGACACCGCTTCCTGTATAAGGAACACCCATCGTTTCAAGAGCACCTTGGATTGTGCCGTCTTCACCAAATTTGCCGTGGAGCGCCAGTAGTGCAATATCAAGATCCTTTACCTTTTCTACTAAGCCTACAAAATCTTCTTTATTCTCTAAGATAATTGGTACAATTTCATATTTATTTTTATCTAAATGGGTGATCATTTCTTGACCAGTCATGATTGACACTTGTTTCTCTGAAGAAACGCCTCCCATAATAACGCCAACTTTCATTTTTCTAGCCTCCATAATGATTTTTTATCGTGTCTCCGATGATTTGAATGCCCTGAATAATCTCTTTTTCTGACAGCCTCGAAAAACCTAACCGTAACGTATGGTTCCCGCTGTTGTCTGTGTGGAACACATTTCCTGGTAAGAAAACGACACCTCTTTCAGTACATTTTTTTAACAGTTCTCGGGAGTCGATATGATTTACTAACTCTATAAAAAGATGGAGTCCTCCATCACCAGTCATTCTTTTATAAGGGATATATTTCTTACATGCTTGAACCGTCAATTCATACTTCTTCTTATAGACGGATTTCGCTTTCTTTAAATACTTCTCAAAGTATCCATCATTCAAATATTGATATAACACCGCTTGATCCAATGTAGACGTATGAATCGTTCGCGCTCTTTTCATACTTTCTAGGTAATAGATCAGCTCTTTGTCTGCTAATATCCAGCCAATCCGTAAGCCCGGAAATAGAATTTTAGAAAAGCTGCTAATATAAATCACATTATTGCTTTGACCAGCAAAAGAAGCTAAGGATGCAAGATGTGACCCGGAGTATCGTAATTCTTCATTAAATCCATTTTCGATAATCGGCACTTGATAGTCGGAAAACAAATCCATAATTTCTTTTCTTTTTTGTGAGGACGTCACGATTCCAGTTGGATTATGATAGGACGGAATGAAGTAGGCAAAGTCATATTCTTTATTTGCTAAACAAGATTTAAGTTTCTGAACATTAATACCATCATCTTCCATGTCAATTCCATCAATCTCAAATCCATTTAATCGGAATAGTTTAAGAGCAGAATCATTCGTTGGATTTTCACAAAGAACTCGGCCGCTTTTTTTATTGAAAGAAGATAAAATAATATCCATTCCTTCTGTAAATCCATTGGTAATTAAAATGTCTTTGTTTCGAGTGTCTACCCCTTTAATTTCCATGTAGTGAAGCAAGTAGTCGATAAGTGGTTTATAGCCCTTTGCATAGCCATAGTTCAGCACGATATCCCCTTCAATGGACAGCCGATTTAAGAAAGCTCTTTTAAAATTTTCGACATCAAAAAGCTTTTCATCGGGTGCAATACTCGTGAATGAAATCATTTCTTTATTCCAGCGCACACGATGTTTCATCAAATCCAATTCTTCTGCTAAGAACGTTTTTTCATTGACTTTTTCCGACCAATTTAATTGGATGGATGGAGATTTAAAGGTCTCAACATGACTAACAAAGTTCCCTTTACCCTTGACCGCATAGATTAGTCCTTCTTGTTCCAAATCTGCATAGGCTGTTAAAACCGTATTTCGGCTAATGGATAATAGCGAACTGAGTTCACGGGTGGATGGAAGTTTTTGATGCTCGATTAGATGCCCGTTTGTGATCATTCGTTTCAAATATTCCTTCAGTTGTATATAAACAGGACGGCCTTCCGTAATCTGAAAATCGTTAAACACTCGATTCATCCCCTTGGTTACATTTTTACATTTCTATATTGAATTCAAAAGGTCCACCCACTATGTATTTTTCCGGTCTTGTGGTTGGTGTGGTTTATATATAGTCACTTTATTTTAATGGAAGGTTTAGAAACTTAAAATTAAATGCATCCATAAATAAAAAAAGTTGCTTTCCTTATTTCAGAAAAGCATCCTATAAAAATATTAATTATCCCCTATTTCATGAGATACTCCACCAACTAAAGTTGTCATTCTATGTTAACTTTCGTTTACTTTTTCTTTACTCAATACTTACCTTTTAAAAAGAACATAATAAAAAACCCATATTTCAACGACTTCAAGAAGTGTTTCATTTAATTAACAGAATAAAATGTCCCGATTCTGATAGACAATTCAACTCATGTCCCCTCAGTGTCCGCCATATAATGGTTTGTATATCTGAACAAAGGAGGAAATTTGTGCAGAGAAAAGAAATGAGGTTACGACGTATTCAACATCTTGCTCATAAAATCATGGATGAAATTAACTTAAGGGAAGAACATAGTCAATCTGAGGAATTATTGATGGTGATTGATAATCTCTCCCGCGCACTTGGTGAATTAGCGGATCCATGTGGTTATTATTCGTTAGATTATATTGAAGATAAAATGGAAAAATCCCATTCCCTGTTAATAAATAAATTAAAAAAATTAGATTTTAGCTCGGAGAAAAAAATAATTCAATAAAAACGAATGAAAATGAGAGTTATTATCAATAATATAAATAATAAAAGGTAACCAATAGCGGTTGGTTACCTCTGAAAAAACATTAGTTCTCAGGTTTAAATGTTTTGCAATCTGTTTCCTCACTAGTAGATGCTTCTTTACCTTTGTTGCTTACTACATAAATCTTTTCAGCACTACATTTGTTCCCGTTAGCCCAATACTGGCAGTTATTAACCTCACAAAGAATTTCTTGTTGCATAGTATCAACACCTCCTCTTGTCATATCATTGACAAATCTGAGGTCGTTGATACTTTTTTCTTTGCTGAAATCGACCTTTTAACATAAAAAAACTATTTTCGTACACTAAATATTCCTACATAAAACTTTCCAAAATAAATAAAAAATAACGTGAGAATGATTATCATTTTTAGTATACTAGTGTAGTAGAGATTATTTGATGTTAGGAGACTTTTAAATGGAAAGAAAAATATACTGGACGAAAATTAATAAAATTATTGAAGAATCATCTGAAGTGAAAACTTATTTACTTGATATACCGGAAGGCTTTACTTGGGAAGAAGGTGCCCACACTCACCTTGCATTAAAAGGGTTTAATGAAGGTGAAAAGCCAAACAAAGGCTTAGTTCGTCACATGTCCATCTGCACGTTACCAGCTGAAAATTCGATTGGCATTACAACGCGTATTAAAGAGCAATGTTCTGAATTTAAATCAATTTTAAGAAATCTTAACGTTGGCGATGAAGTGGCATTATTTAAAATTCATTCAAATGTACCGCTAAAAAGACAAGACAAAAATATTTACTTGCTGTCTTCAGGTGTTGGTCTAGCAACATTCAGACCACTAGTACTTACTTATTTGAATCAACCTGAAAACGTAAAAGGCATCTATTCCCTTAACATCCATTCAAAAAGAAACTTCTTATTTACAGATGTATTTACTTCTGACCCTGTAAAGAATTTCACTGCCGAATTCGTTGATAATCGAAACGATTACTATGAAGAAGTGAAAAAACTTGCTGTTGATCAAGAAGGTTTATATTATATTGTCGGCAGCGATGAGTTTATCCTACAGAACATTGACGTGTTGCGTGAACAAGGCATCACACCAGAACAAATTGTACTCGACAAACGTGAACAACATTTAGCTAAGTTCTTTTCAACTGAAGCTTCAATCTAAATGAAAAAAGAACGAATTCTAGCAATTCGTTCTTTTTTCTTCTTATCTTTGGCGTTCAAAGGATATATAACGCGTGCCTTGAAAAGATAGTAACCCGAGATCTTTCTCAACAAGCAGTCCATATTCACTGCCCTCAACCTTAAATTCCATACGATCTCCACTTTGTACTTCAAAAGTTACATAATATGTAGTGTGGGAATGGTCACCTTGAACATGAATGCGCTTTGCGGCGACTTCTGCTGGGACTGTAAGAAGTGGAGAATTTTTATTTTTAATGCCCTGTGAAATAGTCGATATGATGGTGAAAATGATAAATCCAAAAACAATAATAAATACCAGACCAATAAATATCGGAGCAAATGAAAACATCATATCTTCAAAAAACATATGTACACTTCCTTTCTATCTTTCTATACGTTTATCTTATTAGATTAGTTTCAATTTGTTGGATTTTTTGAATAGATTAGGAAAGGTAATAAAAAAGACACTTCCCGTATTTTTTACGGAAAGCGCCTGTTAGTTTAACAAGAATAACCTGATTAAAAATCAAAATTATCTGGGTCTGGTCCTACGCGAAGGTTTTGATTTAATCCATCAATGATTTCCATTTCATCTGGTGTTAACTCAAAATCAAATACATTGGCGTTTTCAATAATTCGATGCTCTTTTGTTGATTTTGGAATGGTAACAACCCCGTTTTGTAAGTCCCAGCGCAATATTACTTGAGCAACAAATTTATTGTGCTTGTTCGCAATCTCCTGTAAAACTTCATTATCTAGCAATTGACCTTGCATTAATGGTGACCACGCTTCAAGCTGAATTTCATTGTCCTGACAAAATGCTTTTAATGCTTTTTGAGTTAATCGTGGATGATATTCCACTTGATTGATCATTGGTTTTATTTCAGCATCTTTCATTAGCTCTTCTAGATGATGAATTTGAAAATTACTTACACCAATTGCCTTTACTCGTCCTTCTTTATAAAGAGTTTCCAACGCTCTCCATGCATCTTTATACTTGCCTTCAACTGGCCAATGAATCAAATATAAATCCAAATACTCTAAACCTAGTTTTTTTAAGCTAGTTTCATAGGCAGCTATTGTTGATTCATATCCTAAATCCGCATTCCAGACCTTCGATGTAACAAATAGCTCTTCCCTTGAAATACCAGCCTCCTTTAAACCTTCTTGAATTCCTTTGCCTACACCTTCTTCATTCTCATAAATCGCAGCTGTATCCACACTACGGTATCCGTGTTTAATTGCTGTTTTTACTGCATTTACCAACTCAGGACCTTCTTCCACTTTAAAAACACCTATTCCAAACCAAGGCATTTTCACACCGTTATGCAAAGTTGTTGTATCTTTTAAATTTTTTACCATCATCATTAATTCCTCCAAAATTTTTATTGTATTTTATTTACTTTATCTTTTCGTTCTAAAGCACTGCTGAAACCCGTTAAAATTGCAGCCGCTATAACCATAAGTGATCCAATCCAAGAAGTATGGATTAGTCCGATTGAATCTGTAACAAGCCCACCTAAATAAGAACCTATTGCAATCCCGGCATTAAATGCAGCAATGTTTATTGCTGATGCCACATCTACGGCACTAGGAACAAAGCGCTCTGCTAACATCACAACATACACTTGCAATCCTGGCACATTCATAAATGCTAACAGTCCCATCAAAAGAATCGTTATTAATCCAGCAATTTTAAATGGAGCTGTAAACATTAATATCAGTAAAACAATTGCTTGTACAAAAAACATATAGAACAATGCTCGAATTGGGTTTTGGTTGGAAAGCTTCCCTCCAATCATATTCCCAATCGCAATGGCAATCCCGTAAGCTAATAGAATAATTGCCACAGTTCCTTCTTTAAACCCCGTGATATCTTGAAGTAATGGGGATAAAAAAGTAAATACGACAAAGGTTCCACCATATCCTAATGCGGTAATGATGAATAAAAGTAATAACCGACCATTTGTTACAAGCTTTAGCTGATCTCGAAAGGTTGTTTTTACTCCTTTTCGTAAATTAGATGGGACGAGAATGCTATTTGCAATGAAGGCAATTACTCCAATAATAACAATCGTTATAAAGGCTGTTCTCCATCCTAACTGCTGTCCTATAAAGGTTCCAAATGGTACACCAGTTACCGTAGCTACAGTAAGACCTGTAAACATAATTGAAATCGCGCTAGCTCTACGATTTTCCGGAACTAAATCTGCTGCGATTGTCGACCCAATTGACATAAACACTCCATGGGAAAATGCTGAGATAACACGGGCTACTAGCAATAAACCAATTGTCGTAGAGAACGCAGCGAGAGTATTGCCAATAATAAAAACAATCATTATCCAAAGTAATAATGTCTTACGTGCCATTCGCGATGTCAATGATGTTAAAATTGGTGCCCCAAATGTGACGCCTAAAGCATATAAAGATACCGTTAATCCTGCTGTAGTAATGGGGACATCTAAATCGTTTGCAATCAGAGGCAGCAATCCGACACTAATGAATTCTGTCGTTCCGATTGCAAATGCACTAATTGCTAAAGCAAGTAATGCCATACTTTGCTTCTTATTTAAGACCATAATTCCTTCTCCTTTTCTTGCTGTAAAAATTGAGTCTTTCCCTTTTGTTGAAGGAAAGTATAGTGTTAATCTGCCGGCAAATGTTATTATGGGTTATATCAATCATTAAGAGAAGTACGCACTTTAAAGTGATATAGGAACCTAAAAGTAATATAGGTACTTTTTAGTGCCTATAAAGAGGAGGTTTAATAATGGAAAAAAAGAAATACAATATTTCAGTTGAAGCAACATTAGAAGTTATTGGTGGAAAATGGAAGTGTGTGATTCTCTGCCATTTAACTCACGGAAAAAAACGTACAAGCGAATTGAAACGACTAATGCCTAATATCACACAAAAAATGCTCACGCAACAACTGCGCGAGCTAGAAGAAGATGGTGTTATTAATCGTATCGTACACAATCAAATTCCACCTAAAGTAGAATACGAGCTTAGTGAGTATGGTCGAAGCTTAGAAGGTATATTAAATGCATTATGTGCTTGGGGAGATCAGCATTTAACAAAGATTTATGGTGATAAAAGTACTGTTTTAGAAGATAATGTGTTAAATAATTAGCTACTTCAGTATAAACCGTAAGAGAAACGAGCGCTGATTCTTTTGAAGAATCGCGCTCGTATGTTGACTATTTCAATTTATAATGTTTTCACAGCACTTGCTTTTTTCCCATGTACGAAATAATAAAAAGGAATTAAAAAGAGAACTGTAATTGCAAGAACCCCATACATCGTCTGGAATCCAAACTTCTCTGCAATTAATCCTAAAACAAACGGACCGGTTCCCGACCCAGCATCCATGCAAATAAAAAGTGTAGATATTGCTAGTCCTAATCGATGGGGCGGTGTCACTTTTCCAATTATCGTTTGCATGCTCGACATAATGTTTCCATAGCCAATCGCTAAAAATACTCCTCCAAGTAACAGAATAAAGCCATTGTTTGCAATCGTAATGAAAAATAGACTAATCGCAAAAAATGCAAAAGATGGATACACAACGATATTTTCACCTTTACTGTCGAATAACTTTCCTGCAATCGGTCGACATACAAATAAAAAGATCGCGTACCCAACAAAGAAGAATGAAGCCGCTTTTGTTAAATTCATCCCCATAGCATAGGAATTAATAAATGAAATCACTCCTGAATAGGCAATCCCACTAATGAACATCAATAATGATACAGGTAGCGCTTCTTTATCATAGAAATCTTTGAAACGAAAACTCTTTTTGATATTCGCTTTTTGTTCAGGGGTTAAATCAATCTCATGTATTTTGAGAAATACGGATGAACCTAATGCGATGGCACTAAACACGATACAATAAATAAACATCGTTTGATAAGTAAACTGATGTGTTAAATATAACGCAAGAAAGGGTCCGATGGCAGTTCCAGCTGCGGTACTTAAAGAAAAGTAACCAATCCCCTCGCCTCGTTTACTTTTTGGAATTGATGCCATATTGACAGTCATTATAACTGTCGTTGAAATGCCAAACCCCAGTCCATGAATAAATCGACCAATCATTAAGAAGTTAATATTATTTACGAATAAATATGAAATGGTACCAATTAAAAATAATATTAAACCACTAAATAGCATTTTTTTACGACCAATCACATCGATAAACTTTCCAGAAAATAACCGCGAGACCAATGCCCCAATAATAAAGATACTCACAGCTAAACCAGCTTTACTTTCAGATACTTGAAACTCCTGTATCGCATAGGCAGCCATAGATGTCATTAATAAGTAAAAGCTTAAAGATACAAAGAAATTAGAAGATAATAAAATAATAAAATCCTTGGTCCAAATTTTGTCACTTTCCATTCGCTACATTTCCCCATTTCTATCATAGGCTTTTTGTATTTTTTTCTGAATCGTATGGATCATCCGAATCATTGTGTAGCAATCTTCTTCGTCAATGTCTTCAAATTCCTCTTGTAGCCGTTTCCGATAGACTAGTACATGGTTTATAAAATAATCGGTCCCCTCTTCTGTTATCTGAATAAACACCGCACGTTTATCTTGATTCGAGCGGACTTTTTGCACTAAACCCGAATCCGTCATTTCATTAATGATTTTTGTCATATTCGGCAGTTGCATATCCAACGCCACACTTAACTCGGAAACACGAAATTCCTTTTCCTGCTCCTTATTCAAATACAACAAATTCAGTACTCGGTGATAGATAGGCTTTATCCCCGGTGGCAGAGGAGGTAATGCTTCAAAAGTTTTTTTAGCTACAAATAAAGAGTTCATTACAGTTTCTATTAAACTTGAATTAATTTTCATAATATCCTCCTGATTACTTATGAAATATAATTATATTTTATAAGTAAATTTAGGTAGAGTAAAGATAATTGCTTTCTATAAATTAATTTCTTCAATACAATACTCGAAAGCTGTTTTATTCAAATGAAAAAAACACTTTCCTTATCCAAGAAAAGCGTCCAAATTTGCACAATGGAAACCACCTTTCGTCCACTTTCTATGTAAGAAATTTGTCATAATCTTTTACTTAAAATGTTGCAGAAAAAGGTGTATTTTACCTATATTGATAGTTTATAATGTGTTTACTAGCAACTTAGGCCTATTTTAAGTGGCCACAAAATAAGTCTATATAGTTGCTGTTTGAATGAACATTTGAAAAGTTTATTCATCATTTGCATTTGGTAAGCGATGATATGTAACCTTTATTTGGACACTTTGGTTATATGGAGCTAGTAGTGTAACCGGACCTCTTTTTAGGGGGCTATGAGGCATAGTCTGTATATGGACACTTGGACTATGTGGAGCTAGTAGTGTAACCGACCCTCTTATTAAATTATTTTATATAAGAGGAGAAATGAAAATTGAAAAAGTTTAGTGCAGTAATTATTGCAAGTTCTTTAGTTTTTAGTATGGGTACTGGGGTAATGGCAAAAGGACCAGCCAAAGAACCAGCTGCTAACTCTGACCCTATCGTTCAAGAAGATGGAAGAAACACGAACGGAATTGGAACAGCTCAAATTACCTTTGCTCCTATTTCTGGCTACCATGGTACATCCCAAGTAGTATCAGGGGAAGTAGTAATTGATGGAGCTCGTGATGATTTAGCTAATCTTTATATCACAGTTGGCGGACAAAGTGTCGACAAGATGTGGGCAATTCCAGGCAAATCAAAAACGTACGGCTTTATTGCTACTGTTGCCTTAACAAGCCATGACTTAACAAGTGTTGAAGTAATTGCGGAAACAAAATTTCATAACGGACAAAAAGCAGGTAAAGTGCACAGTAATAACAGCTCAATAGTTGAAGTTGAGGTATTACCTGTTGTTACAAAATACGCGGTTAATAATCAGAATTTTGTTTGGGATGAAGAAACAGGTACTTATTCACTAACATTTACCGTTGAAAAAACGTTAAGTAATGGTGAAATTGAGGAAGAAGACGTTACACTAGATGGATTAAATCCAGGTGAGATAGTAAACTATACATCTGATGAATTACAAGATGAAAATTACTTCGGTGTAACAGTAAACATTTTAACGATTGAAGTTCCTGCCGCACCCGTGGTTGATGCTCCTAGCGTAGTTTTCGAATGGACTGGTGACTATGTATTCGTAGGTGATAGCCAGCCATACCATGCTTGGGTTAAAATCAAAGGAAGCAACGGTACAACTGTATGGGTTAAACATGCTGCTTTCAATCCCTATAATCCTAATTACAATCAATTAACTAAATCAAAGATATTTGATGAATATGGTAATCTCAATATTACTATCACTTGGGATAAATCTAAAGTTTTAACAGTAGAGCAATTTAACAAGATTAAATAAAATGTAAAATACCTTCCTGCTTTTTAGGAAGGTATTTTTGTCTCCAATTGGTCTGCTTTGTGAATTTTACAAAGTTAACTTTCGATAATTGGTTGTATTAGTTTCTCAAGATAATCTGTATCAAGGGGACCCGCAATTTCATGTACAATTTCACCATTCCTATTTAAAATGATCGTCGTTGGAATTGTGAATGCTCCGTACATGGTACTTACATCACCAGTTTGGTCTAGTAGTATTGAGAATGTTATACCAAAATGGTCTACAAATTGTTGAACATCTGCTTTACTATCTTTTTTTGTCAAATTCACACCTAAAATTTCAACCTCTTCTTGATGTTTATCATAAAATGCTTGAAGATGAGGCGCTTCGATTTTACATGGTTTACACCAAGAAGCCCAAAAATTGATAATGACGACCTTCCCTTTTTCTGATGATAAAGTTCGTTCTTCCCCGTTTAAAGTAGGCAATGAAAAATCGGTTGCTTGCATAGTTCGTGCCTTTTCAATAGACTCTGCTTTTTGTGAAGTATCCATAAATTCAAGAATTAAATAAACAATTGCAGTTAACAACAACAAAGGAATTACCCATTTCTTCATTGTTGAACCTCTTGTCTCGTCATTTGTAGCCATAACTGTTCAAGAGTAGTACAATTATTTCCTTCTAATAATTGATGAATCTCACCAGTTGCTAATATACGGCCATGATGGATCAAAATCACTTGATCGGCAATTTCTTCAGCTAAACTTAATAAATGCGTAGAAAAAAGAATAATTTGGTTATTGGCACGTTCTTCTTTTAAAACCGACTTCAAATGGGCAATCCAATACGGATCTAATCCATTTGTCGGCTCATCTAAAATAAACAGTTCACTTTCTCCCATTAAACTTTGCGCAAAATTTAAACGTTGACGCATTCCTTTTGAAAACTGACCTATTTTCATTGTTTTCGCATCTTGCAAGCCTACTTTGTTTAAAAGCTCGCTTTGCTCTGACAAAGGTACTTTTTTCAGCTCACCTAAAAATCTTATTATTTCTTCTGCAGTTAACGTATCTGGAAAATCGATATCATCTGGCATATATCTTACATCTGAAGTTGCACGTAAAATTTTACCGCTATCCGGTTTTAATAAATTAATTAAAATATTGATTATCGTACTTTTCCCTGCCCCATTTGAACCTACCAATGCGGTAATTCGTCCTGGTTTTAAGTCAAAACTAACATCATATATACCACGACCATTTTTAAAAGCTTTGGTTACTTGTTGAAGTTGAACCGTCATCCTCTTTTCCCTCTAATCGTTAGTATTATTTTAGCTCCTAGTAATGAAAACGCGATCCACATCAGCGATATGAAAAGGAAAAATAAAAAACCAACGTACGAAGTGTAGAACTTGGATACTCCGTAAAGTGCAGGCCCCAATACAGCAGTTTGTTTCGAAAAGACAAAGTATCCGTAACGAATCCATTCTAACGGATTCATATGAATTGATAATATGACAATTTTTTGTAATACATGTTCCGCTGTGATCGTTCCAATAGCCATCACGATATAATTCCATACTAACGTCACAACCGACCAAACACCTAAGCCAAGTGCTAAAGCATGTAATCTACTTTTAGCAATACTACCAACGAATATACTAAGTGCATTAAAAATAAGGATAATGATAGCGGTAATTCCGATTGCAAATAATGGTAATTTAATTCCACCGAAAAAACTACCTACTAAGAAAGCAATAGTCACAACAAATAGAAAAATACCTGAAAAAACTAGACAAAATGCAATATATTTAGTCAGCACATAGTTTCCCATATTTAATGGATAGGTACGTAACAATCCTAACCATCCTGATTCTTTATCACTTGCAATATTCATGCTGCCGATTGTAAGCATAAATAATGGAAGTAAAAATAGTAAAATATTTAGTAAAGAAGCTGTTTGTCGCGTGAATCCTGTAGTATCGGGCATGGCTAAATGTTGAATCATTAAAATGGCTGTGAACACAATTGCAAATAGTATTGTCACAATTTGAATCCATCGGCTACGTAAAAGTTGTTTATATTCTAGTAATATCATTTGCGTACTCATTCGTGTTCGTGTACTCCCCAATTAAAGGTTAACAAGTTTTCGTAAGGTACGATTTCTCCAGGATTTTCTTTCATATATTCTTTTGCCTCTTGTTCACTAGCAAAAGCTAATACCCCATAGTTCATTGGAGTCCAATAATCTGCTGAATAAACATAGCTAGCGTCTTTAATATCTAACCAATTGCTTGAATTCATATCGCGAATATAAGCTGCACCGATCTCTTGTTCGCCGTTTTGTTTAATATATTCCATCAAACAACCTAAATCATCAAAAACCACAATGTCGTTATTTTTTAACACTACTTGAGCAGCATAATCGATACTTGTCACACTCATATTACAAATATGGCATACATCTGTTTCTGGATTAATCTCTCGCGGTTTATATGCCTTTTCTCCACAAGCAGTTAAAAGGAAAACAAACAACAATAGGCATAACCATTTCCAAAGTTTCATCTCAATTTTCTCCTTGCAAATAAAATTGCTATTAATACAACCAAACTGCACCCTAACTGCCAAACATTAATTGAAATATCTCGGCTTGTATTTTTCTTCATGACAATTGGTGATTCATCAATTTGGATTGCAGTATCACCATCTGTCACTTCGGTATCCATTAAATTTAAAATCACGACGCTCGGTGTCTCAATAAAATATTGATACACTGGTTTTCGCACCATCCATTGACCAAATGAGTTTGTCGCTATATATTTCGTATCACCGATGCCATCACCATCATAATCTTTACCTGCGTAGTCATCATAAAAATTGTGATGTAATTGTACTCCCTTTTGGTCTGTCCGCATCGTCAAAATATTACCGAAAAATTGATTATCTACTAGTTGTAGCGTCTCTGATTTTTTTGCTTGAATGGCGGTTCCATTTGTAGAAAACTCATTATTTGAAACTTCCATCTTCTGTGTATTTTCGATCGACATTGCAACGGTATTTTCACTTAATAAATTTTCATGAAAATCAACATCTTCATCATCGTACAAATATACACCTAAACTATTCAGAGTATTATTTTTCGTAATTTGGTTTTCATAAATTGATACATTGTTAGCAACCATAATCATTAAACCCGTCATGTTCGACTCTAATTTATTTGTGGTTACTTCCACGTTATCGCTATACATTAAATGAACAGCATAACGCCCTTCTTTAATAGAATTGGTTTTGAGAGTTATATTATCAACTTGTTCTAAATAAAAACCATCCATTACACGCCAAATATCACAATCTGCTGCTTGAACACCCTTTGATTTATATATGGCAATGGCATGACCTTTTGTTGAAAAGTGCCCTTCTTCTCCTGTAATATCCACATTCTTAAGAGTAATCCCTGAACTATTTGTCAGTTGTATTCCTGCTTTCCTTTGTTCCACCTGAATATTTTTTAACTGGAGCGAATCTACTTTTTCTCCAATTATGGCGATATTTTCAGCTTGAATCATTAAATCTTCAATGACGACATTATTCGTATTAGAAATTGTGATAGCTGAATCCAAGGAAGCAATTTTCGTATCCTTACTGCCTTTAATCGTTATTGGCTTTGATATGATAACGGTTCCTCGATATGTACGCCCTTCTAAAAGTAAAGTACCTCCAGGTTCTGTAGCATCAATTAATTTTTGTAAAGTATTTTTTTCACCTGTTTGAACATTAGGTTTCGCTTTAGGTATAGGCGACTCTTGGTGATGGGTATGTGCAAACACTTGGAATGGCATCATTAGTAATGCACAGCACATACTAATCAATGCAATTCTAATTATTTTTATCATTGGCATAACCTACTCATGATGATTTTCAGATCAGTTGTTTTCTCCCATTTTCATATCCATTTGATTCCCTTCACTTGAATGGCTATGTGCATTTTTATTTTTATGACGCTCAATTGCCTCTTCACGTACCTGTGCGATTGGTGTTATCTTCGCTTTGTTATGTTCCTTCACGTAAGCATTTGCATCTTCTGAAGTTTTAAAATAGATATAGCCCCAGTTCATCGGTGATCTTAAATCTGTCTTTACAATGATTGCATCCTCAACATTTAACCAATTTAATGTATTAAAATCACGTACAAATTTCTCATTATCAACTTGGTTTACATATTCATCATTTAATAAACAACCGATGTCATCATAAAAAACAACAGATCCATTAGGTTTAATGGCTTGCGCAGAAAATACACCCATCTCATGCTCTTTTGTATATACTTTCATATTACACATAGAACAATGCGTATCTTCAGTTGGCTCTGATAAACGGTTGTCCAATTTTATAATATTTGTCTTTGTCGCATTATCATTAACTTGTTGTTCTGTTTCAACTTTACTTATTTTTTGTTCTTGTGTTTGCATCGGTTCAGCTGAGTGTTCTGTTTGTTTCGATTCCTCACTTCCACAAGCGTATAATGCTAATACAATTGGAATTGATAGTATCACTTTTTTCATATAATAATCCTCCAAAAATTTTATAAATTTCATCATTAAATCTATCAATAAGTTGTGAAATCCTAATGAAGGATGTTTGACAATTTAATTGAAAAATGTAAGTTGTATTTCATACCGATAACCTTTACATCTATATCCAAAATAGTAATTCCGTACAATAACCTTTAGTATCTCCCCAAATGAATACCTTTAAACATAATTTCCCTTTCTTAGATGAAACAGTTCCATTTTCCAAATACTAACAATATATATACTTTTTCAGTAAAATAAAAAATCTGTAGCCAAGTTTCTTGACTACAGATACCTAATTAGAAAGTTGTTTCTTTCTGATAGTTTATTAGTTTTTTCGCTGATGGATCTTTCCATATCATTGCAATCGCTAATCCGACGATAATGACAACCGTACTGAAATAAAACGGATAGTCTATATCAACATCAAATAGGAATCCTCCGATAATTGGACCCATTACATTTGCAAGTGATGTGAAGAATGAGTTCATTCCACCGACAAAGCCTTGTTCGTTTCCTGCTATGCGGGAAAGATATGTCGACACTGCTGGACGAATTAAATCAAAGCCGATAAATATCGTAAACATCACGATCATAATCATCCAATAGGAACTTACCATAGTCGATGCCATAACAAGTGCCGCAGAGAAAATTAAACTGATTTGAATTAATTTAATTTCTCCTAAGCTCTTCATCAGACGGTCAAATACGACGACTTGAAAAATTGCTCCGACAATCGCTCCCCCTGTAATGGCAATGGCGATGTCACCTGGTGTAAATGCAAACTTGTGATCTGCAAATAGTGCAAAAAATGACTCGAAGGCTGCTAAACCAAGGGAAGAGACAAATATAACGATAAAGGCAATAAGGAATTTCGGCATGAGTATTTTACCTAAACTCGACTTGCCGACTGTATCTGTATCCTGCTCCTGCTCCTCTGCACGTTCTGGTTCCCTTAACAGAACTTGTGATAAAATGGCTGCCACCACGCCAAGGACACCAGCTGCAAAGAATGGCACACGCGTTCCAATATCCGCTAAAAAGCCGCCAATACCAGGTCCAATAATGAATCCCGTACTAATTGCTGCTGACATAAAACCGAGTGCTTTTGGTCGTGTTTCAATCGTTGAAATATCTACTATAAATGCCGTTACTGCTGGCATAATGAAAGCGGCACTAACCCCACCTAAAATACGAGAAATAAATAATACTTCGATTGTTTTCCCTAATCCAAATAAGAATTCAGAAAAACCGAATATGAACAATCCAAGCACAATCATAATTTTTCTTCCAAAACGGTCAGTCGCCTTCCCTGCATAAGGCGAAACGACTAATTGTGTTAACGCAAACGCTGCTGTTAAATAGCCTACCACTTTCCCACTAATGGATAACTCATTCATAATCGTTGGGAGAACTGGAATGACAAGACCAATTCCTAAAAACGCTATAAATAAATTCATCAGTAACAAAGCGAGCGTCACTTTTTGTTTCTTTTCCATATGGAAAAACCTCTACTTTCTGATTTACGTTACAACAAAGGATAAACCCTACAGCAACTGTAGGGTCAAGGGAAAGTTTTAACTAATTTTTACTTTTAGTTCCACGATGAATTGTGTTGGTTCTGTCGATGAGTAATTCATCGGCATAAATACATCATATACAGGCGATAATGGTTCTTTTACTACATCGAATAACTTTTTATATGCTTGAAAATACTGTGCATCATTTTCGTATTTAAATGCAATATTGGCATACTTTCCTTCAGACATAATCAGTATTTGTTCGTCATCATGGATCAATTCCACATAACGTTCTGTCAATAAAGGTGTAAACAGATAATCATAATAAATTTCGTCGATGGTTTGATAGTCTTTCATCTCGTATATCGCACCATATTTTCTACTAATAATTGTTCCTTCTCGCTCGACCATTTTTGTGAGGGAACTAATATATTCATTCGGTATATTTTCGATATTTAGGTTTTCTGTTTTCAGAGCAATCAAACGTTGGGAGGGTATCGTTGTTTCATACACTTCATTGTATGTTGGTATGTTAATTTGTTCAGCAATCATCTCTTTAGTTTTTAATAACGTTTGTTGTACCTCCAGCATACGTTGCACCTTTTGTTCAACAATTTGTTCTTGTTCAGATAAAAAGTCGAGTAATTCTGTTAGGGTTAACGACTGTGCGTATTTAATACTTTCAAGCGGTGTGCCAATATACTTTAACGATTTAATTAAATCCAGTTGATAAATTTGTGAATCACTATAATAGCGATAATTGGTCTTTGGATCAACGTACGCTGGCTTGAATAAATCAATTTGATCATAGTAATGCAATGTTCGCACCGGTAAATTGACGATTTTTGATAATTCACTCACCGTTAAATAATTTTTCTTCATCATTATATCCCCACTTCATATGCATGATGCTTTCCCCTACTCCCCTAACCATGTTTTCAGGTAATGAATAAACTTCTTCGTTGCCGGCGCAAGGGTTTTAAAAGAAGTAGCAGCAATTCCAATAGTACGGTAATTTTCTCCTTCTATTTTTAACGCTCGAACCTTCGTTGGGATTCGATGTAACACCATTTCAGGAAGAATACTAATGCCCATCCCGTTTTCAACCATAGAAATCATCGCTTGGTCATCGGTCAGTTCAAATTTTATATTTGGAGTAATTTTATGTTCCTTCAATATCCGGTTCAGATCGTTGTCACTCCCCTTTTTCGGCTTAATCAAAGGTTCCTCTTTAATGTTTTCAAAACTGATTTCATCTTGTTCAGCAAGGGGGTGTTCTGCGGAGAGAATACAAAGCATTCTATCCTTTTTTAAAGGGATTGCCTCAAGATGTTTGGATGTTGGAAGTGACACAAATCCAAAATCCACTAACCCCGTTGTGATCCAACGTTCGATGTCATCATAATCCCCTTCAAGCAGTTTAATTTCAATTAAAGGATGATTTTCATTAAAAACTTTCATGATTTCTGGTAACCAGTGAATAGACACACTTGAAAAGGTTCCAATCCGCACTGTCCCAATTTCCAGCCCATTGATATTTGCGATTTCTTGCGCCATTTCTTCATTCCACTTCAGAATTTCACGAATGTATTTTAAAACACGCTCCCCATTACTCGTTAATTGGATTCCTGAGCGTCCTCGATTTAGGATTGTAAAATTCCATTCAGATTCTAAGCTCGTAATGGCATGACTTACCGCAGACTGACTTAACCCTAGTACTTCCCCTGCTCTCGTAATGCTCCCCAATTCCACAACAGTACTAAAAATCTCATATTTTACAAGTGACAAAGTGACCACTCCTTATACATGAATTCTTTTCATGTTAACATTTAAAAACATTCATTTTTCTTATGCTTATTTTACAATTATACTTGAAATTGTTCAAACTGTATAAGAATGGGTGATGAAATACATGAAGGGGATTTTTTCTAGAAAAGCCAATCTATTTGGTTCCGACACGCAATTAAAAGCGAATTTCATGATGTTAATTGTAACGATGTTTTGGGGTTCATCGTATTTGTTTATGAAAATGGGACTTGATTCGATACAAGAGTTTAATATGGTTGCATTACGTTTTGGCATCGCCTTTATCTTAGCTGGGGCAGTCTTTTATAAACGAATAATGCAGATCAATTTAAAAACATTATTTTATGCGGTTATTCTAGGCACGCTGTTATTTTTAGTCATGTCAGCTGTGACATTCGGATTAAAGTATACAACGGTTTCAAATGCTGGGTTCCTATTTAGTCTTTCTGTGGTATTTGTCCCAATGTTATTAGCGATTTTTTTCAAAGTAAAGCCAGAGAAAAAGGTGATTTTCGGTGTGGGAATTGCTGTAATAGGGATTGCCCTACTAACACTCAATCACGAATTAAGCATTAACACTGGGGATTATATTATTATTTTAGGTGCACTAAGTTACGCATTACAAATCATTTTCACTGATAAATTTACAAAAAATGTAGATTCTATCACTCTTGGAATTTTACAATTAGGTGTTGCAGCGGTTTGGGGGCTAATCTTCACGTTTCTTTTCGAACAGCCACAACTTCCAAGTAATTCTGAAGCATGGGTTTCAATCATGGCATTAAGTGTATTATGTAGTGCCATTGGTTTCATCGGGCAAGCGGTCGCGCAAAAACATACAACTCCAACCCATACAGGATTGATTTTTTCATTAGAACCTGTATTTGCCGCGCTATTCGCATTTATGTTCATCGGCGAAATCCTACCGGCAAAAGGATATGTAGGAGCAATTCTGATTTTACTCGGGGTATTGATTGCTCAGTTTAAATTTAAGAAACCGATTTTGGGGAAAAAGTTCAATCAGTCGGTTGAGGGGTCTAAAGTTTTACATTAATATTAAAAAACGAATTCCGTTGTGGTTGGAATTCGTTTTTTCTTTAGTTCTCTATAGTTGTAACAATATAGCCATTTTGATTGTCCCCTGATATGTCAAAATAATTGGCTTCGGGGTTTGTTAATTCTTCCACATACTGAATGAAATAATTTACACCATTTACCTCTTGGGAGTATTCTTTCTTTTGTTTTAAAAACGTTATATATTCCTCTAAAGTCAGGTCCTTTTCCTGCATGATGATGCTGTGTGGCAAACCTACATAACGGTAATGCCAAGGTTCAAATGAAATACCAGTAATATGAATTTTATGTGCAGGATAACGTAAAATAAAGCCGAACTCTGCTGCATGTTCCGCAAGCCATGTCGCTTCAGGTGCAGTATCCATTGTCCCTTGAGTTGAACCAATATCTACAGCCAGTCCTGTCTGATGCTCACTAAATCCTGCAGGCTGAGCATAGTCACTGCCATTTTCCTCATATAAATGGGCTTGTAATTGTTCGTCTCGATAAGCACTATTTACTCTGAAATGATAGATTCCGTCTGCTTCAGCTGCCTGAAACATTTGTCGTAAAGGTTCCAGGATGCCCTCTTCAATATAATAATCAGAGTCTATTAGAACATTATTGGCGAAATTCTTAGGAATAACATTTAAGTTCGTTGGATCCTGTTGAAGTTTTGTATCCTTATTCACTACTATTAAATTTCCATTATAAATGGTATTTGAAGTGGCATGTATCGAAAGTTCATTATCTATTGTTGTTGATGAATCCTCATAAAAGAAGAAATAACTTGAGTACAAATGCTAATTTAAATATGTACATTCCCGCTTGAATAACAATGTACAAAAATGCTCGGGGTATACATACTGATCTAGAGGTGATTGGAAATGTATATTCAATTAAACGTAGAGACAA
>NZ_RBZN01000036.1 GCF_003628435.1 Ureibacillus endophyticus
TAAAAGAATTTGATAAAGCTCAAAAATTGCTGGCATCAAAATTGATGTCCAAAATTTTGTTCCTCAATTTAATGAGAAACTATATTCATTAACGTTTTGTTGTTCAGTTTTCAAAGTTCATAACGTCGTATTAACACGACATTTATTATTATAAGGGTAACCTGTTGGAAAGTCAACAAATATTTACCTTTATTTTTTCGTCATCTAACTTAAAAGGAGCAATTCCTTTTGACAACTTTTATAATATATCACCATTTCCCAATATAGTCAACGAATTTATTTAATGGAATTATTAATGGGAAGTAACTGTATAAGCTACTTCCCTTCATTTACTTTAAATTTACTTTTATCCATTTTCTAACACTATTGATAAACCATATATTTGAACATTGATTTAAATCGTCTAGGGTTAGTTTCTTTTCACAAATACGTCCTTCCTGAAGCAACTTATCTCTATAAGTCCCTGCTAATAAACCACTTTCAATAGGAGGAGTCCAGAATACACCGTCTATTTCTAAAACGACATTACCATTTGTAAACTCAGTTAACTCTTGCTCCTCATTCCAAAGAAGGACGTCAAAAAAGTCTTTAAATTTATTTTGATATTGTGAGTAAACTTCTCTATTTGTTGTTTTATGATATAAAAATAGATTTTCCTTATTTACTGGAATGTCTGCTAATGTAATAGTTTGTCCAGGGGTTTGTTTTTTTAATGGCTGGCAATCTATTGTATGTTCACCAATCTGATTTACTAGCAAGCGAACTTTATATTCTCCGTCTTTATATTGCTCTGCACGATTTAATAGTGCCTTTCTAATAACCTCTACATTACATCTATAACTAAAATATTTGGCTGAATTTGATATACGCTCGAGATGTTCTTCAAGTAAAAAATATTCCCCGTCTTGCAATAATAGACTTTCTAACAATTGAAACTCTGGTCGTTCAACTGTTAGCAAGCTCGCTTTAGCTAATACTTCATGGTATTCATCTTCTGTTGTAGAATCCCAAGTTATCCCACCACCAACACCGTATGTAGCTTTACCTGTTTTCTCGTCGATAACAACCGTTCTAATTGGGACATTAAAAGTGGCATCTCTACTTGGCGTAATATATCCTATTGCTCCACAGTATACGTTACGGGCATCCATTTCTAGTTTTTCTATTACTTCCATCGTACTTATTTTTGGTGCACCGGTAATAGATCCACACGGGAATAGTGCCTTGAAAATATCAACAAGTTGCGTATTTTCTTTAATTGTAGCAGTTATCGTTGAAGTCATTTGATGAACAGTTGGATAATCTTCAATTTCAAAGAGTTTATCCACCTTTACTGTTCCTGGTTTCGCAATAACGCTCAAATCATTCCTTAATAAATCGACAATCATTACATTCTCTGCGCGATTTTTTTCTGAATGATATAGCTCCATTCTATTTATCTCATCTTCTTTTAAGGTTTTCCCACGTTTTAACGTGCCCTTCATTGGTCGAGTCGTTAATTGATTTTGATTTAATTCAAAAAATAACTCCGGGGATGCGGATAAAACTTGAAAATCACCGGTATTTAAATATGCACAGTAATTTGATGATTGAGCTCTTTTTAACTTTTCATATAATGCTATCGCATCTCCCTGAAACTGAGAATGAAGACGAATTGTATAGTTGGTTTGATATGTTATCCCCTCTTCAATTGATTGTTTAATAGAAGTAATCGCCTTATGATAATCTTCCTTATCAACAGACGGGATCCACTCAGATAAGTTATAATCACCTATACTATTTAAAGAGATTATTTCAGGTTCTTTAAAAACACCAAACCAAAGTAACGGCATTTCACTCTCACTATTCACTTTATATGCAGCATCGAAGGCAGGAGCACTTTCATAAGACAAGTACCCTGCAACATAAAAACCGTTCTGTAAAGCTTCCTCTATTAATTGAAAACAGGGTACTACCTCTTCAATTTTATTTGCAATAATTAATTTTATTGGTTCTCGAAATGTTAAAGGTTTTATTTCCCCAGATTTAGAAGGGAAGTCAAAGGACAAAATAGGTGATTTTTGTTTCATAATTAAATTTCGATTCCCCTTGCTGATTTAATAAAGAAATTCTCAATCATTTGTAAGCCATGTTCCGTTAAAATTGCTTCAGGATGGAATTGAACACCTTCAACACGATATTGTTTATGTCGAATAGCCATTATTTCACCATCGACTGTTTTAGCACTAATTTCTAAACAGTCCGGTAAAGCTTTTTCATCCACGATTAATGAATGATATCTAGCCACTTGTACTGGTGATGTGATGTTGTGAAAAATTGAACACCCATCATGAACTATTAATGATGTTTTTCCATGCATTGGTTGTTGAGCCTTTTTTACAATTCCTCCAAATGCTTGGGCAATAATTTGTTGACCTAAACAAACTCCTAAAATCGGGATATCTTTATAAAAGCGTTTAACAACATCTATACAAATTCCAGCTGTATTAGGATTACCAGGGCCAGGGGAAATTAATATGGAAGTAGGATTCATGGTCGAAATGTCCGTTAATGATAATTGATCATTTCGAACAACAACAACTTCTTCACCAACTTGCTTTATATATTGAACTAAATTAAAGGTGAAAGAATCATAATTATCTATCACTAAAATCATCCGAATAATCCCCCTTTTCTTAAACAACCATTATTATAACGAAAAATCCCATTGAAAAGCAGAAAAATTCTACTTCTCAACAGGATTTTCTTAATTAATATTTTTGTTCACATATTTTCCGTGATCAGGAACTGCAATTTGTTCAAATTCATCAACAAGCTTTCGCAAACTATCTGTTAAAAGTTGCCCCTGTAACGGAAGTCCATGTCCGGTAATAGCAACTGTTGGATTTAATTTTTCTAACTTAACAACAGATTCTTTAGCTGCTTGCCAGTCTGTTGTTAAATACCTCGGTGGTCCACTTATTTCTTGCTCCTGTGTTAATACTTTATAAAGATATTCTTGTTTTACAGTAACAAACGCATCCCCAACTATTAATGCCCGATCAGTTTCTCTAAATAATGAAATATGACCTGGTGTATGGCCAGGTGTGTGGACCCATTTAAAATCTGGTAGATGAGGGACTTTTCCATCAGGTGGAAGAGCCTTTACATTATCCCCCAAATTAATCGGTTCAATCGGGAACAGTGGTGACATTTTTGCCACCATTCCACCTTCAACCGTTGAATCTGGCTCTGGGTAACTTCTTTTCCCTGTTAAAAATGACATTTCAAGTTCATGGGCATATACAGGAACATCCCAATGTTTTATCAGCTCAATGATTGCCCCCACATGATCAAAATGTCCGTGCGTTAATATAATTGCTTTCGGTCGACTATTTGTACCAAAGCGCTCTTCAACAACTGAAATGATTTCATCTGATGATTCAGGCATTCCAGCATCAATTAATACAAAATCGTTTGTTTTGGGATTGCCTACTAGACAAATATTCACAATTCGAATTGTGTAATAAAATAAATCAGGTAATACTTCCTTACCTATTCCGTTACCAATTGAGGTTACCGGAATTGCTCTATAATCACTACCATAACTCATGTTCATATCCATATCGTATCACCTCGAGTGAGATATTTAAAATCTACTCGTAATATGTCCTTCGCGTAATAAAACATACAAGAAATGTTACTCAACTCCGTGTTGTATGTTCAAAATCATATATTCAGCAAAATATTTTTATCCATATTATTCCTATTAGGAATTTCTATGTTAAAATTTATTTTTAAATGCCATTGTGAGGTGAATAAATTGGAGTTTACGAATGAACAGCTACAAATGATGATCTCAGAAGAACCAGTCGGCAATCTATATCCATATAACACTAAGGATAAGCAACAAATTGAAGCATATATTCAAGATCTTTTCTATACAATCAATCACTTGAAATCCATCAAATGTGAAGCAATATTTGACCATTATGGTAGTGGCTATGCTTCCTATGTAGATTTCTTTTGCTATCGGAAAGATGGAAGTAGTATTGTAAATAAAAAATATATCGAAAAGGATTCCCTTACTTCTATCCAAATAGAAGGACTAGTTCTATACATAAGTCGATTAGCGCCTGTAGCCATTATTTGGAGAGATAAACGACATAAGGCGATTTTAGATAATGGAGAAGACGAATTTTTTAGTGGTATGGGTATGATTAATCATCCACATGGAATAATCGATGAACCCCCTAGTCCTATGGTGAATGATTTCATAGAAATTAAGGAGAAATTAGCGAGGGCAGGTTATCACATTCTCGATAAAGAGTATTTATCACAACCACTCCCTTTTAAAACGAAAATTCAAACCTTCACTAGACCCAATCAATATAAACTATTCGATGCATTTTTCTTCTGGAAAGACTAACTGCCTTCATAAAGGAAAAAGGCGCTTAACCCATAACGAGAGGTTTAGCGCCAATTCTTTAATTTTCAATTTATTGAAATACCGTTAATACCCCAATACAAATCACACCTGGTAGTCCAAGAATAGTAATTGTCAGGGCTGAGAAAATATTTACAGGCACTATAATATCATAACCATCTACAACTATATGGGCTATGTATAACAATGCAAACGAGCAGGCGAACTTAAACCAAAGAAGGGCTAACTTTTCAAAAATTACACCAAAACCAATTTTTTTGCCTATTATAATGCCGAAAAAAAGTAGCACGCAACTAAGTCCGATCACAACATATGTCATCAATCCACATCGCCCCCATAAAAGTGTTTCATAGGAGCATATGCTATTGCGGCTACTCTTATTATGTTTATTTAATTAATATTTTTCGAATTCTTGCTTCTTTAAATAAATAAAAGTGAATACTTTCTGCTATTTGACGACGGGCAATGACATCTAAATCATAATCGTCTATTAAACCTTCGATGACCTTTGCATGATTCCAGTCATCCTTCGTTTCTTTAATTAAATGTACTAACTTTTCATCAAATTCCTTTTTTAACTTCCCTTTACGACGAAAAAACATACAACACGACACTCACTTTACCCGATTTAAAAAATCGCAATTTCTTTTAAAACAGAATTAAGATGAAAAGAACTTACAATTCACGTCTTCCTTCTAATGCTTTCGATAAAGTAACTTCGTCAGCATACTCTAAATCCCCACCAACAGGTAAACCATGGGCTATACGTGTTGTTCGAATTCCTGATGGCTTCACAAGACGAGATATGTACATCGCTGTTGCTTCACCTTCAATGGTTGGATTTGTTGCTAATATTAATTCGTGTACTCGTTCATCTTGTAATCGAGTTATTAAAGAAGCAACATTAATATCTTCTGGTCCAACACCATCCATAGGGGAGATTGCTCCGTGTAATACATGATACAGACCTTGATAATCACGCATTTTTTCCATTGCAATTACATCTTTCGGGTCTTGTACTACACAAATAGTCGATGCATCTCGTTGTTGATCAGAACAAATCTGACAAGGGTCCACATCTGTAATATGCCCACAAGTGGAGCAATACATTAAATTTCTTTTTGCATCGACTAAAGCTTTTGCAAAAGATAAAACCGTATCTTCTTTCATTGTTAAAACGAAAAATGCCAGTCGAGCCGCAGTTTTCGGACCGATTCCTGGCAATTTCATAAAGCCATCAATTAGCTTTGATATTGGTTCAGGGTAGTACATTGTTTATCCTCCTAGAATGGAAGGTTTAAGCCTTGAGTGAATTTACCCATTGTAGAATTTGTTGTTTCTTCTACTTTCTTTAGAGCATCGTTAGTTGCCACTAAAAGTAAGTCTTCTAACATTTCTACATCATCTGGATCAACAACAGATGGATCTAAATTTACTTTTAACACTTCACGTTGACCATTAATCGTAACTTTCACCATACCGCCACCAGCAGTACCTTCAAATTCTTTCGCATTTAATTCTTCTTGCGCTTGCATCATTTCTTTTTGCATTTTTTGCATTTTTTTCATCATGCCTTGCATATTACCCATTCCACGCATAAGTAGAATCCTCCTCAAAATTATAATTTAATTAATGTGGTTACTCATCCACAACCTCAACAAAATCTTTTCCAAACATTTTCTCTGCTTCTGCGATTAAAGGATCTTCAGAAACAATTTCCTGCGTATCATCAATAAATGGTTGTTCATGGACTGTTTCCTGAACCAATGTCCCTTCAGATGACTCTTTTTTCTGATTTAAACCATTTTCTTTAATGAAGTTTTGACGCAATGTAACCCATTGATTTTCCGGAATGCATAAAATTTCATACATTGTACCAGTCATTTGAGCTAGAATTTGAGAAAAAAGATTTGTAAACTCTCTGTTGTCAGCAACCATTCGACAATGAATATCATACTTGAATTTTACCACAAATGCACTATCAGAAGCTGCAACCGGTTCGGCCTCAGCAAATAATGCTGCCTGCGATTTTTGTAGTTGACTTAAACTTCCTGCCCATGCATTTTTTATTTTTTGAATATCTTGCTTTGTTGCATTTTTTAATACTTCACGAATACGTCCTGCAGGTGCTTGGTAACCATTTTGAGATTTTGCCCGTGGGCGAGGGGCTTCTTTTGCTGGCATACCAGTATTACCACCTTGAACGCCTGTTGCGAGTTGTTGTGATAATTGCTGTACTAATCTTTCAAGATTCGCTACTTTTTCATTTAAAGCTGGATCAATTTGCCCCACAGCTTGCATGGAGGCAGCCCCACTATTTGGTGTTTGAACCATCTTTAATAAAGCTGTTTCTAAATAGATTTTTGTATGATGGGAAAAGCGCATTTCTTGTTGAGTTTTAGCAAGAATATCAATATAAGTATAAAGCGAATCCGCGCTAAACTCATGTGCTAAAGAAACGAATTTTTCTTCCGGAGTAACAAGTTCGAGTAACTCTTCCAACTCACTACTTGTTTGGAGAAGTAGTAAATCACGGAAAAATGTAATTAAATCTTCAGCAAGACGTACAGGATCTTTTCCATCAGCTATTAATTCCTCAACTAACGTTAATATATGTGCAATTTCTTTTTGTTTTAAGGCTTGTACTACATCATAAAAGATTTCTTGGCTAATGGACCCACTGACTAGTAGTGCATTATCAAGGGTTAAAGTGTCACCACTAAATGAAACAACTTGATCTAATAAACTTAATGCATCACGCATCCCACCTGCAGCTGCCTGAGCGATTACTTTTAATGCTTGTTCTTCATAAGATAAATGAATATCTTCTAAAATCACTTTCATTCGTTCTAGAATATCAATAGAAGAAAGGCGTTTAAAATCAAATCGCTGACATCGGGATATAATGGTAGCCGGTAGTTTATGTGGTTCAGTAGTAGCTAAAATGAATACTGCATGAGGCGGTGGTTCCTCTAACGTTTTTAGTAAGGCGTTAAATGCACTTGTTGAAAGCATATGCACTTCGTCAATGATATACACCTTAAATCGAGCATTTGCTGGAGCGAATCGAACTTTCTCGATGATATCGCGCATTTCCTCTACACGGGAGTTTGATGCAGCGTCAAATTCAATAACATCTGGGTGAGAGCCTTCTGTAATGCTCAAGCATGTTGCACATTCATTACATGGTTCGTTGGTTGGTGCTTTTTCACAGTTTAATGCTTTAGCAAAAATTTTCGCAGTACTTGTTTTACCCGTACCTCGAGGACCTGAGAACAAGTAAGCATGCGTTGTTTTATTTGCTAGGAGGGCATTTTGAAGCGTTCTTTTTACGTGAGTTTGTCCCGACATCTCTCGGAAATTCTGCGGTCGATACACACGGTAAAATGCTTGATACGTCAACTTTTTCCTCCCTTTCTAAATAGACAAATTTAGTTCTTATTATAACATAAACGAACCATTCACTCCCAACTATAATAACCTCTAATTAGAAAGAGCTACCTCAATATGAGATAACTCTTTTTTAAAGTTATTACTTTTTCTTCATATCTTTTAAAAGCTTTGCCACGTTCGTTTCTTCCTCTACAACAACTTTTTCTGTAGCAAGTTTTCTTGGTTTTCCTACAGTTTGTAGGAAGCCCCAGCCGAATCTTCTTAGCGTGATATCAATAAAGAACAGTATCATACTAGCTAATAATAACCATGTTGTGATACTTTGACTTTCAGCACCTTTTACCGTAAATTCACGAAATGCTTGTTCAGGATCCTCTAAAATCATTCCGCCTGTTTTTTCTGCGATTTCAGTGAGTAAAGCTTCATTTGGCGGATGTAATTCATATTCCTTACTATACGGAATAGTTAAACCTGCTTGATAAATGGACTCGTCCTCTTTTGATATTCTAAAAAATACAAGCCCCGGATCTGCATCAACTACTACTCGTACTTTACTAGCAGAGACTGGTTCGATTTGTGCTTTTATCTCTTCTCCAAATTCATCAACAATAGCGATGTCCAGGAATGCAGCTTGGTTCGTTGGATCCGTGATTAGGAAAGTATCATTGGATTCTTGTCTAATGTCATATGCAATATCATTATAGGTTGGTAGCATTTTTGATATTGCTGTTTGCCAAAAGTTTGACCATTCGCTCCATTTTGCCCAATCCCCTGTCCATGCCCCAGTTGAATCAGATGTAAAGGCAATCGTTCTACCTAAACCGTACTGCCACTCAGCTAATACAGGATCCTCTTTTTCACTTTCTGCAATAACGAGAGCCGTTTGTTTTGCTGTAGTTCCAATGTACGCATTCATTTGTGGGACACCTTCTTTAAATAAAGCATTCCAACCTTCAGCGTTATAAATCGTTGGATAGAATGGATTGTCCTCAATATACGTTCGAGAAATCATCGCCGTTTCCCGGGAAAGAATTGAAGGAATTGTTGTTTCATCAACAACACTATAAAAACGTCCACTCCCTAACTCACTTAATTGCTCAAGTAAAACAGCATCTGCATCATTACCAATTGCTACTGTAGATAATGTAATATTACTCTCTTTTCCTTCCTCAAGTAGATCTTCATAGCTTCCTGCACTGTAAGATTGACCATCCGTTAGCAAAATAATATGTTTTCGTTGTAATTTTAAGTCTGCTAAGTTTTCTACAGCGAGCTTTAAAGAAGAAAAGATTTCAGTTCCACCACCTGGGGCAATGGATAAAATTGTATTCACCGCTTTTTCCTTATCTGTTAAAGGTGCGGTTTCAATGATTTCCCATGGACGATCGTCAAATGCGATAAAACCAAGAGTATCGCCATCACGAAGCAATTCTACTGAACGTGCTGCTGCTTCCTTAGCAAGTTCAATTTTTGGCCCCATCATACTTCCAGAACGGTCAAGTACAATGACTAAACCGAGAGAAGGTAATTGCTGTTTCCCTTTTACCTCCATTTCAACTGGAAGTAGTTTTTCAATAGGCGTTTTAAAATAGCCCCCTAGTCCAAAGCTATTTTCGCCACCTACCATCATAAAACCTACACCAAAGTTTTTAACAGCTTGTTCGATGATGCCCATCTTTTCTTCGCCAACTAAATGACCTGGGATATTATCAAAAATAATGGCATTATAGTGAAGGTAACTTGATAGAGCGTTTGGCAATTCACTTGAAGACTTCACATCATAGGATATGGAATTTTGCCCAAGTGCGGCTGCGATTGGTGACCCATCTTCTCGATCACTTACAATCAACAGTCGTGGAGAACTATGAACCATTGTTACACTAGTTAGTTTATTGTTCTCTAAAATTGCATCTTCCTCTACTTGTACTAATGCCTCATACTTTACTAAACCTTCAGCCTCACCTATATGACGATAAGTAAATGCATTGGTACCTTCTTCTAAAGTAATATTTTCTTTATGAATAAGCTGGTCATTTTCATAAAGATACAATTGTCCTTCTGTAGCAGTTGTTGCATTAATTGCTGTTACAAGCTGTTGTTGTTCTCCTGCATATGCCACTTTCGGCGTGACAAAACTTTGAATAGAAATGTCTGCCTTTACTTCATTACTTAATGGCACTACATCAACAGAAACATTGGTGCCTACCATTTTTGTTAACTGTTCAGTAACTTTTCCCTTTGTCTCTAAACCATCTGAAAACAGAACAATTCGCGTTGCTTTATCACGATCGACAATGCCTGTCATCAATTGTAGTGCTTGTGATATATTCGTTTCACTTTCACTATTCATCCCACTTAATTGTGGAGCGTGCTCTAATGTATTACTTAAAATTGATTCTGTTTGAAGGTTCGATGCAAAAGAATAAATTCCCACTTGATGTGTATCTTTTTTGGATTGTAAACTTTTTTCGATAAACGCTAAGGTTTGCTCCTCATTCCCTTCAACAGATGCCGAGCGGTCAATTAAAAATGCAACTTGCTCTTCTTTGACAGGTAACAAAAGATATGGAGATGCAATTGCAAAAATAAGAAGTACGACGGCAAGTATTCGAATCCCAAATACAACGAGCTGACTTTTCTTCAATTGATAGCGATGATGCCACCATGTCCAAACGAAATATCCTAAAATCGGGATTAATAGCAATAAAGCTAGTGGGAAACTAATTCGTAAATCCACGTCTTCTTTGCACCTCCCACTCAATGACTAATAACAGCAATATCGGAATCAATAACCAGATGATAATTAATTTTTTTGATGATTCTTCATTCCCTTTATTTTGAAGAGTACCAAGTTCAAAACTAGTTCCTTCTTTAATTTCTCGTTCATTTTCTGAAAGTTGAACAATCAACAGTTTTTCTTCTTCATTTGAACGAACTGTATATAAACCGGGCTTTGTTGGTGCTTTAAATTGATTTGCATTTTCAAAGGATGAAATATATTCATCATCTTTCGAATAAATTGACCAATCCCCAGCAGCTAAAGAAACCCCTCGACTTTCATTAGGAGAAAACGTACCTAAAGATGTTGTACCTTCTAGTAATTCATTTTGTAAACTCCATAAGAATAAAGGAAATGATGGATGCAATGGCCAGTCTGTCGATTGGATGTCTGCAAGTATAACGATATCTCCTTTTGAAGAACGTTGAATAAAGGGCATTTCTCCAATCGTTGCTATCGTTTCAAATTGGTCAAACCCTGGATATACGGAATTAACATAAACATCTTCTAAATTACTAAAAGCAAATAATGCATCCTCTGACACATCAACTAAACTATTTACTTCTTCAGATAATTCGTCATCCCGTCCTATTAAAATAAGCGGGGAATCTGTCTTACCCAAAAGTTCAACCTGATTCGTAACAATTAATGCCTCTTTTATTGTTGCTAATTGGTCTGATGGAACGAGCTTCACTTCTGTATTTAATGCCTGGAAACCTTTTTGAACAAGTTGATGCATTTGTTGATCAATGACAATTTGCGATAAGTTATTCCCAAGTATTGTAACCATTGAATTATCTACTTCATAATCATCTTCAACTTGAATGGTAGCAAACAAACTTTCGGTTAAAGGTAGCTTTTCAAAGGTTTTCGTCATTTCCTCTTGTTCTTTTAAAGCAATTCCTTCTTCAACTATAACTCGTCCTTCGCTATCTTGAAGTATAAGCTCAACTTGTTTTTTTTCATCTGTCTCATTTTTTAGTTGAATTAAAGCTAGTGCTTCTTCCCCAATAGAAGTTGCTGCAAAACGTTTAATCGAGACATTTTGTAAATCTTTACTTGCCCCTTTAACAATCCATTTAATCTGTTCACTTGAAATCGGCAATTCACCGCGCTCTACTGAATCTGTAAATAGATAGATGGAAGTAGCTGTTTCACCAACATATGCTTGAGCAACATCAATCGCTTTAATCAACTGCTCTTCTTCATAAGTAACTTCCAAACTATCGATTGCTTTATGTATAGCGGATGAATCGGTTTCTTGCCGAATGATTGTTTTTGGTTCATCACCCGTTGTAATAATAGTAAGTGGCTGACCTGTAAACTCTGAAGCAAGGGATTTCATTTCTTCCTTATGTTGAGCAAATGTTTGTCCAGCTAACATGGTTGCGGAAGTATCTACAATCCAAATTGATTGTTCCCCTGCAATTTCTTTCGTTTTAATGAAAGGATTCATTAAAGCTAAAACAAATAAAATGAGAGCTAATAGTTGCAAATATAGTAGTGCATTTTTTTGTAGATGTTTTAAATAAGGTGAAGCTTTTGTTTCTTGCATCACTTCTTCCCAAAATATCGTTGAAGAAATCGGTTGATCTTTATATTTTTTACGGAAAAAATAATAAAGTAGAACGATTAATGGGAGAATGCTAGCCCATAAAAAGAGAATATTACTAAATCCCAAATAGCTTCACCTCACTGTACCCAATGTGACTTTAATAATTTATGGAAAATGGCATTTTGAAATCCTTCTTCCACAGAGAGTTGAATTTTTCGAATGCCAAAACGGTTTGCTAACGCATCAAATTGACCTTCATGTTCCGTACGACTTTTTTCGTAATTTGCTAATACTCGGTTTGAAACGGATACATTCACTTCACGAGACGTCTCTGAATCAATTAATCGCACGTCACCGCTATAGCTTGGATTCAGTTCATCTTCAGTTACAATTTGAATACAACGGATATCCCCTGCAAAGCGAGGTAACTTTTTAAAGAACTGCTCCCATTGTGAAATAGGCTCTAATCCATCTGTAATGATAAAAAGTACCGTACTATCCTTAGGCAATCTTTTTAATCCCTCTTCAGCAAAACTTCCTACACCGCGCGCTTCCTCTATATTTGATACCAGCTGTAAAAAAGGTTTTCGGTTGGTAGCCCCCTTTTTTCTAAACGGAATCAAATGTTGTTCACCTACATAAGAGAAGGATAATCGGTCATCTCGGTTTAACACCATTAGACCCAGTGCTGCTGTAATTTGGCGGGCAAACAACCACTTCTTTTCTTCACCCATTGAGCGGCTTGCATCCAGTAAAATATGCACCCGCATTTCCTGTTCATCTAAAAAGCGTTTTATGAAAAACTTTTCTGTACGAGCATAGACATTCCAATCTACTTGTCGTACATCATCGCCAAGCGTATATTCACGGAAATCAGAAAAATCTAAGGATGCACCAAAGCGTTGGGATCGATGAGAACCTTTATGCTGACCACGTAATTTTGATGAAGTAGCAATTGATAAGCGGCTTATTTTAGAAATCCACTCATCGGGCAAAATTAATGGCTTCATAATTTAGCGCCCTGTTGAATGGATGATAGTATTAATTCGATTAAATCATCGACTGTTTTACCCGATGCTTCCCCTTCATAATTCAACATCATACGGTGGCGTAGTGCTGGCTTTGCAACAGATTTAATATCCGCTATTGATACGTGGAATCGGCCATTTGTAACTGCTCGAGCCTTTGCTAGTTTGATAATACTTTGTAACCCACGAGGACCACTTCCATACATCACATATTGCTTTACTTCAAGCAAAGCATCTTCGTTATCAGGGTGAGTCGCTACGACCAAATTAACTGCATACTCCATCATTTCCTCAGCAACTAACACTTCTCGAACCATTTTTTGTGCTAACACTAATTGATCTGTATTCATCACTTTTTCTAAAGTAATTTCCACTGCACCTGTTGTCCGTTTCATAATTTCCATCAATTCATGCTTTGATGGATAAGGCACTAATATTTTGCATAAAAAACGGTCCATTTGCGCTTCTGGTAAAGGGTAAGTTCCTTCCATTTCAATTGGGTTTTGTGTTGCCAAAACAAAGAATGGTCTTGCCATGTTCTTCGTATCCCCTAAAATGGTTACGGTTTTCTCACCCATTGCTTCTAATAGAGCACTTTGAGTTTTTGGTGTTGCACGGTTTATTTCATCCGCTAAAACCATTTGACTAAAGATTGGCCCTGGTTGGAACACAAACTGCTGCTTACCGTTTTCTGCTCGTTCAATAATATTTGTTCCAGTAATATCAGTAGGCATTAAATCCGGTGTAAACTGAATCCTAGAAAAAGATAAATCTAACACTTCAGAAATTGTACGAATTAACATCGTTTTCCCTAAACCAGGTAGCCCTTCTAGAAGTGCATGCCCATCTGCTAATACGGAATATAACGTATATTCAATTGCTTCTTCCTGACCTACAATAAATTTGCTAATTTCATGTTTTACTTGTTGGAGTTGTTCACTCATTTCACTGTATTGTTGCTCACTAAAAGCCATTTTTCCACATCCCTTTACTCATTCGATTCAATTGAGGAGAAGTATGATTGCACAATATCTTGTAAATCTTTCGGCAATTGCATGCGTTCCGTACTTTCTAAATAACTGTCTTTATATTGACCAATCACTTCTTCATAAGGGCGAATCGTTCCTTTTGTAACAGGTACAGACCCCTTTTGTTCACCTGCTGCAGTTCCTTCTCCTAACTTCCCACCATCAGCAGTTGTCTCAGATGAACCACCAATTCGTTCAGGAACAGCTAATAAATCACGGCTTCCTTGGCCGATTCCAGCGCCACTTCCTCCGCCTTTCCCAGAACCAATACCATTTCCTTGACCATTGCCTTGAGAACCACTTCCTTGACCTTGGCCTTGCCCGTTTCCATTGCCATTACCATTGCCTTGCCCATTATTACCTTGGCCATTCGAATTCTGGTTGTTCCCTTGCTGATTTGAGTTATTTTCATCTTCACTAGAAGTACCGTCACTTTCCCCAGGAGCTTCTACTGATTCTGATCCTAGTTCACTAGCAATTGCATTTTGCAAATCGAAACTGATTGGTTTCCCAAGCTTACTTAATGCAGATTGGGTACTATTGGCTGCACTTGCTAGCTCGCTTTGCATTTCCATTAATTCCTTTAACTGTTCTTGCTCTTCAGCTGTTAAACCATCTGAACCATCTGCACCATTCTTATTGGCAAGTTCTTTCTTTTCCTTTAATTTCTGTTCCTTTAATTTTAATTCTTTCTGCTTTTTAACAACTTCACGTAATGCTTCCTCGGATAGTTCGATATCCTTTAACTTGTTTTGAAGCTCTTGTAATTCCTTTTTTACTTCTTTGGATTTTGCTTTTTTCTCTAATTCAGCAACTTCTTTTTTTATATCTTTAATAACTTCTTGTTCCTTTTCCACAACTAGTGCTTCAGTTTGTGTTGCTGAAGGGAAAACCGACAAAATGCCAATGACAATTCCAATCAACAGGATTCCAATTAATACTTTTGGTTTCCACAGTTCCTTTTTCCGCTTTTTAAACTGATCATAGGCTTGTGGCGTTTCTTTCTGTGCTTTCTGTAACAACGATTGCACTAAAGGATTGTTTTCTTCTTTCAATGAAAGAGCTGTCACTAATTCATTATGCGGGTAAAATTCGTCAAGACGATGTAGCGCTTCTTTTCTTCGTACTCGCTTAAACCAAATATAGAACACTACTGCAACAATCGCTCCTACCCCCGCAATCACCGAAACATTACGGTAGTATGGAAAAATAAATAAACGAGAAACTAGCAGGATCGCCGTGCTTAAAGCTAACCCTAGAAGTATTCCATATTGTATTCGTGGTATCATTTGTTCTACATTCAAGCTTCTTTGTGCTTTACGAACAAATTGCTTTAACATATTCCGCCGATCCATCGCTATTCCTCCTTATCGATTTGTTTTCATATTTGCTCTTAACTTACGTGTCGCAATAAATAGACAAATCACTGTAATTAACATGTAGAAAATTAAATAAACAATCCAAATCGGTAATGAAATCCCTACTATTGATTCAAGGGCATTTGACATATCTGGATAAAGCATTGTAATCATTAATGCACCTGGATTAATACTTGCCCAAAAATAAGTGATTGGGGAAAATGGTGTTAAATTTTGCACATTTCCAGTTTGCGCCTGCATTTGCTCCATCGATACTCCTACGAAAAAGAAAAACGCGGTAATACCAGCAAGGAAAATCATCGCCCCATAGGTTGCAATCATCGACACTATTGTTCTCTTCGTAATCGTAGAAAACATAATACCGATACTTCCAATCGCAATAAGCGTCACTAAATAGAAAAGGAAAATCGTGATAAATTGGGATGGTGATACACCACCAAATAAAAATACAAGACTATATAACGGTAGCCCTGCCACCAACATTAAAACTAAAAACACAACGGAAGATAACAATTTCCCTACAATAATCTGTGTTGAGCTTTGAGTCGTTGTAAGCAAGATGTTTAGTGTTTGTTTTTCCCGTTCCGTACTAATGGCACCTGCTGTTAATCCTGGTGTAATAAACATAACTAGCCCCATCTGCAATACACTTAAAACAGCAAACATTGTAAAACTGTCGCTCGGTCTAAAAAACCCTGTTCCTGAAAACTGCGTATAAATTAACAAGAACCCAGCAACAAAAATACATAAAACCGCTAAGTAAAACATTAAGCCCGAAAAACTTTTAAAGGCGCGGAATCGTAATTTTAATTCTTTTAATAATACAGGGTTTGAAAAACGTCCCATCATACAACGTCCGCCCCTTTCGTAATAGCCATAAATACATCTTCTAAATCTTTCTCTTCTTCCCTTAATGCATAAATCGGTAAATCCGCCAGTAAAGCTTTACGTAATAGCTGAACCTGGTCATCGGTTGAGCCACGATAGTTAAAGGCTAGACTATTTGTATCCTCTAACTCAATAGAAGAAATAAGTGGGTCTTCCTCAAAGAATTGACGAGCTCTTTCGATTTGATCGATAACTTTTACAATGATTCGTTTATCTCCTTGTAGCTGTTGTTGTATTGTTGCAACGTTTCCGTGGGCTATTAATTTTCCATTATCAATAACTCCAATTTCGTCACACATTTCTGCTAGCTCTGGCAAAATATGTGATGAAATTAATATGGTTTTACCCATTGATTTGAGATGCTTTAAAATATCTCGCATTTCTACTCGAGCTCGTGGATCCAGACCAGATGCTGGTTCATCTAAAATTAATACCTTTGGATCATGGATGAGTGAACGAGCGAGACATAATCGTTGTTTCATTCCTCGAGAAAGTAAATCAACATATTCATAACGTTTATGAGATAGATTCACGAGTTCCAAAAGTTGTGGAATTAGTACTTGTCGTTCCGCATGAGATAGCCCATAACTTGCTCCGTAAAAATCTAAATATTCATCAGCTTTTAGTTGATCATATACTCCAAAGAAATCTGGCATATAACCGATAAGTTTTCGAACTTCTTTTGGTTCCTTTACAACACTTTTACCATTTATGAAAGCATCTCCTGATGTAGGCGAAAGAAGCGTGGCCAATATTGAAAAGGTTGTGGATTTCCCAGCACCATTCGCTCCTACAAAGCCAAATACAACCCCTTCATCTAAAGATAAAGTCAAATTATCTAAAGCGGTAAATGACCCGTATTTTTTTGTTAATCCTTGAATATCAACCATCATTATTTCGCCACCCCCTTAATTTTCACATCAGGTAATTTCGTTGGACCACCATTAAAGCTGTCGTCCAACGTAATTTGAATTCTTACTTCCCCATCTTTAGAAATATATTGATCTAAATTTGTCGTTATGGACGCACTTTTTTCACTTATACCTTCAAATTCCTGCGTTTTTATATTCCAAATCGCTAATTCAATTGGAATTGAAGCTTTATTAGATACAGAAATTTCTGTCCATGTTGATTTTTCTAAAAGCTCCTCTGGAATCCATGTAATATAGTCATATTCTCCTTTATCCAAGTACCATTCGTTTGTTGCATCATTTATTAATTCTGTATAGCCAGAGTTAGATGTCGGCTCGATCGTCTTATTTAAAACATCCTTATCTAAAGTGAACTCACCTGATAGTTCCAAATCTGGTTCAAAGGTTTGAATAATGTAGGATAACGGTGAATTTGCTGCATTACCATCTAATTCAATCCCAACAAGGGCTTCTTCTGTCCAAGCAGTAATTGCTGGTAAACGTTCACCTTGTACTAAATTTCCTGCACCATACTTTAACTTTTCAATACGCATTGGCATTAAATCTGCTTTCGTCTGAGGTTGCGCATAATTATAGTTACCTACAGATGGTGAAAGTAAGACTGCTCCTTTTATTTCTTTATCAACCTCTAATGTTCCATTTGGTTCGATATCTCCCAATTCAATTTCACGAGAACCTGACCAAATCGATACGTCATTCAACTTAAATGGGAAATTATTTTTAATTGTTCCCATTACTTTTCCATTTGCTACTTTTAATTGGATATCCATATTTCCAGCATTATTTATTTCTGTTTGCCCTACAATGGATTGAACGGACCAGTAATTTAAATTTTTTAATGTAATTGTTGAACTATTGGCATGTTCTTTTACGTAAGATTTTTCATGAATCATTTCTTGCGTTGAACTTCCCATATAATTTCGATTACGTGTTGCTACTGCCGTTGTATTTTCATCTAATGTAAATGAAAAATCCCCGCTTCTATTTGTAAGAATGGTTTCAACATAATGACCGCTCAAACGATTCTCTTCAACTTTATAAAAGGCAGATTGTTGAATTTGTGATTGCGTTAAGCGATCCTTTGCCCCAAAAATAAACATTGCTATACTTAACCCAACGGAAACAACCGGGATAATCCACCAAGCATGTTCCCTTTTGTCTAAGCGTTTTAAAATAAAATACAAAAGTGGACCAATGAATAAAATATAAATAATGATAATTACAACAAGTGTAGTTGTCGAAACTTCAAAGGATGGAAACAATTCATTAATACTACCAACTTCATAAGGTAAGTAGTCGTAATAGTTCCCATAATACATACCACCATAATTGTTTTGTATAGGTGATTGTAGTTTCAAAATATTTGAAAGTAATTTAGCGTAACCATCCATTGATGCTAATGGCTCATCCCCTAAAGAGAAAGTTGTTTGGATAATTTGCCCTTCATCAAGCTTCGTTGCAGATGCTAGGATTGTTTCTCCATCTGCTAGTAGTCGAATACTACCTTCTTTTTCACTTGCTTGATATACCTCAATACCTTGTGTGAATTTACCGTTATTCGATAATTTCTCTAAACTACTTTGTGTTACACTTACTTTTTCCTGCGATAGCGTCAAAGGTAGATACTCTTTAAAAATGCCGATAGATGATTCTACTTGATCGGAAGCACCAACTAATAGCTTTCCTCCTTGACGCACCCATTCTAAAATAGCTTGTTGTTGCTTCTCAGAGAAGTCTGAAATATTCGTTTCATCAATTGCTAACACATTGGCAGCTTCAAGACCTTTTTTATTATCGGGGAATTCGAAATCTTTAATTTGATTTAAATAAAAAGCTTCAACGTTTGTATTAGAGAATGGTCTCATTCGTTGAAACACAGTTAAACGATCTCGATTCTCTGTTAACGCATAGATAAACGTCCCTTCCATTTCGTGGAATTGAGGGCGAACCATTTTATCTCCAGAGAATTTAACTAACTCTCCTTCCTCAATTCCTCCTTCATAAAAGTAAAATAAGCTTCCTTGTTGATTACCTGAATACATGTAATCATCCGATAGACCATTCAAATAAAGCTGAACAGTTTTTGTTTCTCCTTCTGCAATATCTAATGAATAAACTGTAGCTGAACCTACCGCATAGGACTCTGCAGCATCGATGACTAAGTCACCAGAAAAAGCAGACCCATTATTCGTAATTGTTAATTTTAGTGGAAGCGGTGTAAAATACTTTACTTTATTAGATATTCCAGCTTCCGCTTTTACTTCTAACTTTGGTGCTGCACTTGCAATATTTGTATGAATCAAACAGCTGATCAAAGCTATGAAAAAAATGATGAATACATTTTTCCTTATCAAAATCCCATCTCCTTCAACTTACCCGCTTTTTAAATTTGTACGTTTCATTTACAATTTGGTTCCAGATATTCCAATTAATAATAAAATCTTAAGATATTGTTCGGTTTGTTCTGTAAAGACTTCACTTACAATTTACCCATATATAAAAAAAACGTATTCGAAGTCGAATACGCTTTTATAATTTAAAATATCTCAACTTTTGAAACTTCAAATTGAAAGCCTTGATATTCATATCCTTGCTTTTGATACATATCTTTTGGTGTATCTTCACCATCCGCCACTAGGATGACTGTTTTATTTGGAAACTTCTCCATTACAGCTTGTTGAAGATGACCACCAATTCCTTTATGACGTTGTTCCTCAAGAACAAATAGATTATCAATTTCCACAGTACTTTCCTTTTCAATTACTTCAACATAGCCTGCTGGAATCCCTTCAAAATAAGCAATGAGAAAGTATGTATCAGCATCATTAAATCTACGAAGTTGCAATTGTTGCTTTTCCTTTGCAAAATTCACACCATATTTAACATCTTCATTGTATTGAAGCTTTAAAAAGGGTTCTAACTGCTCCTCTGTAACAAACTGGACGTTTACCGAACCATTTTTTCGAATAGAAAATTGACTAGGTTGTATGGAGTAAAGCTCTAAAAAGCCAATATTATACTGTACTCTTTTTAAATAATACTTTAGTGTATCAGGTATTTGCTCATTTGGAGGGAATTTAAACTTTAAATGATTTTGATTATTTTTACGATGAAATTCCCTCAATGATTTTTCCCATTGTTGAAATTCTTCTACTGATGGCATTTTTTTAAATTCAATATAGTTACTATCATAGCGAGTTAACATTTCTTGAAAATGATAATGTTTAACATAGTCATCCTCATAAATAATTTCCCCTAATATATTGATTTGCACAAACGTTACTTTCATCTATTTCATCCCCATTTTGTAAAATTAAAAACTTTAACATCATTTTACAATTATTAAAATCATTTTAAGAAGTAAAATATGTCTTTATGAATAATAAATTTACTTTTTATAGATTCAATCTAATACTCAACTACGAATTCATGTTTCTCCATAGATTTTGTGTACCTTCATTAACAAATTCCTTAAATACCAGAACAAAACATTGCATTTTCACTCCAATGTATCGTATACTAATTTATGCCGTGCTAGGTGGGGAGGTAGCGGTGCCCTGTAACTCGCAATCCGCTCTAGCGAGACTGAATCCCTTTCCGAGGCTGTCCGTATGTAAGGTCTGCCTCTTGCACGTAGCGTTGACGGTTGGGTCCTGCGCAATGGGTACCCATGAACCATGTCAGGTCCGGAAGGAAGCAGCATTAAGTGGTTTCACCCATGTGCCGCGGGGTAGCCTAACCTGAGCTGGCGACAAGAGTAACGCTTATGTGCGGCAGTCGAAGAAAGGTGCACGGCTTTAATGTGCAAATGACTGCCTAAAAAGGCTTAAAGAGTCAAGATCAACTATTTACTGATTTTGACTCTTTTTTTATTCCATTAAAATAAATAAAATCCTTTCTTTTAATTTGTTGACCATAACTTGAAATCATGTTATAGTAATTTTTGTCGAAAAGATAATTAATTCGGAGGAATACCCAAGTCCGGCTGAAGGGATCGGTCTTGAAAACCGACAGGCGGGTTAAACCGCGCGGGGGTTCGAATCCCTCTTCCTCCGCCATTTATATTTCAAATGAAACCGTTACAAAAGATGTAACGGATTTTTTTATATCTTTAATTGAAAGTACTAATGCATACTAGGCATGTAGTACTTTTTTATTTTTTAACCATGTTAAGATAATAGATGCAACATTAATCCTTTAGTTCTCATAAAAGGAGCTTAAGTAATGGCACTAAAAAAATTCTCTTTACCTTCTAATACAGTAGCTACCATTATACTACTTGCTTTATTAATAGCCTTTAGTAGTGAAATAAAACTGATGCCTTTTGAAGATTTCCCATTTCGATTCGGATTAGGGAGTATGATTTTCTTTTTAGCTGTATTAATTCAACCTATTCCCATTATAAAATTTGGGTTTGTTACCGGAATTACAGTAGTCATATTTCGAGTTTTTTTAGATTTACTTGTTACTGATTATGAATTTAGCCAAATATTAATTGAACGTTTCCCCGCTGCACTGTTTTATTTCTTTTTTGCGTTCTTTTTATCTAAGTTAAATATTGAAAAATATAAATCAAAACCAATTGCCTTAGGATTATTTGCTACTCTTTTTGAATTTGTCAGCAACTTTATTGAAGAACTATTTATTCTTCTATTTGTCGTAACGCACACCCATTTATTGAAAGAATCATTTTTATTACTTATCGTTGCTTTTATTCGAAGTTTCTCAGTAGTTGGCATATATAGTGCAATTATTATCGGTGAACAAAAGAGACAATTTCAACAATTACTATCAATTGGCTCTAATTTATATGTAGAAACATTGTATTTAAAAAAATCAATGGACCATATTGAACAAATTACAGCATCGAGCTTTGAATTATATAAAGCGTTAAAGTCAATAGATAATCATTTAAGTACAAAGGCACTTTTTATCTCCCAAGAAATTCACGAAGTAAAAAAAGATAGCCAACGTATTTATTCGGGTCTTTCCAAAATTACAACTGCAAAAAATCTAGATGATCATTTAATTTCGAATTTATTGCAATATGTAATTGAGGCAAATAAAAAATATAGTACTTATTTAAATAAAAGTATTGAATTCAAAGAAACTTATCATACAGATTTCTATACAAAGGAACCTATTGCCCTCCTAGCTTTGTTAAACAACCTCGTTTCAAATGCTGTAGAAGCAATTGAAGAAGAAGGTTCAATTTCTATTTCTGTAAATAAACAAAATGATGAGACAGTAATTGAAGTAGAAGATACAGGTGTAGGCATTCCAAAAACGATGCTTCCTGTCATTTTCGATGCGGGGTATACAACAAAATTTAATGATGAAGGAAAAGCCTCTACAGGAATTGGATTATCCCATGTACAATCAATTGTAGAAAAATTTGAAGGAAAAATCGTTGTGGAAAGTAATCAAACCACAAAGTTCACCATTACTATCCCAACAAATAACTTGTAATAAGGAGAATAAATTATGCGGTATTTTATAGTTGATGATGATCGTGCAAGCCGTATGATGTTATCACAAATTATAGATGAAAATCATTTGGGTACAGTAATTGGTGAGGCCCAAAATGGACAAGATGCCATTCCACAAATTTTAGCTATCCAACCCGACATTGTGTTAATTGATTTATTAATGCCTAAATTAGATGGCATTGCTACGATTGAAAGACTTCGCGAACAACAGTTTACAGGATTATTTATTATGATTTCTCAAGTAGTGAATAAAGATATGGTTGCAGAAAGTTACGAAAAGGGAATTGAGTTTTTTATTCATAAGCCTATCAATAAAGTTGAGGTAGAAAAGGTCTTACGTAAAACGGAAGAACAATATCGCTTAAAAAATTCAATTCTTGCCATTCGACAATCTTTATCAAACGTTGAACCACCTATCATAACCCAAACTCAAAAAACATCCCGTGATCATATCCTAGCGATTTTAAATGATATGGGGATTATTGGCGAAGTGGGAAGCGAAGATATTACACAAATTATTGAACTGTTATTATTGGACAAGCAACACATTGCACCTTTGCCACCATTAAAGGAATTGTATGAACGAGTTGCAGAGTTAACTAAAACTACTCCTGAAGAGATTACAAAAGAAAGCAAAGCAATCGAGCAACGCGTGCGTAGAACGATCCTAGCTGCAATGATAAATTTAGCAAACTTAGGTATTGTAGACTACACAAATTCTGAATTCGAATATTACGCTCCCCGTTATTTTGATTTTACAGAAATACGCTTGCTAATGAGTAAAATAGAAAAAAACGAACCTCGAAAAGCAAAAGTAAACATAAAAAAATTTATCCAAGTATTATTTTCTGATATAAATTCAAAAATAAATTAATCGGATTTTGTCGGATTTTATATGTTGTCCGTATCATGTAAAAAGTGGGGCTATCCTACGAATATGATTGGGGGGGAAATTAATGAAGAAAAAATTCAAGCTAAGTTTGGCTTCTCAAATTTTAATCGGTCTTGTATTAGGTATCATTGTCGGTGCAGTCTTTTATGGTAATCCTAATGTTGAAACATATTTACAACCTCTAGGGACTATCTTCTTAAATTTAATTAAAATGATTGTTGTTCCTATTATTATTTCTACACTTATTGTCGGTGTAGCAGGCACGGGTGATATGAAACAGCTCGGACGCCTAGGTGGGAAAACACTTATATATTTTGAAATCATCACAACTATTGCCATTATTGTTGGGTTAGGTGCAGCAAACTTATTCCAACCTGGTGCTGGCATTAACATGGATCAGCTAACTGAAACAGATATTTCATCTTATGTGGAAACAACTGAACAAGTTGAACACGAAGGCGGATTGCTTGATACACTTGTTAGCATTGTTCCTACGAACATCATTAGTTCGATGGCTAATGCAAATATGTTACAAGTTATCTTCTTCTCAGTTTTATTTGGTTTAGGTGTTGCAGCAATTGGTGAAAAAGGTAAACCAATTTTAGCTGTTGCTCAAGGAGTAGCAGATGCTATGTTCTGGGTTACAAACTTAGTTATGAAATTTGCTCCATTTGGAGTATTTGGTTTAATCGGTGTAACTGTATCTAAATTCGGTTTATCATCGTTAATTCCATTAGGAAAATTAGCAATTTTAGTTTACGCAGCGATGATTTTCTTTGTACTCGTTGTATTAGGTCTCACAGCGAAATTTGTTGGTATTAACATTTTCAAATTGCTTAAAGTATTAAAGGACGAGCTTATTTTGGCGTATTCTACGTCAAGTTCTGAAACCGTTTTACCTCGTATTATGATGAAAATGGAAAAAATGGGTTGTCCAAAGGATATTACATCTTTTGTTATTCCAACTGGATACTCATTTAACTTAGATGGTTCAACATTATACCAAGCAATTGCTGCTATCTTCATTGCACAAATGTATGGTATTGATTTAAGTATTATGGAACAAATTACATTAATGCTTGTATTAATGGTTACATCTAAAGGAATTGCGGGGGTTCCTGGAGTTTCCTTCGTAGTACTTTTAGCTACATTAGGTTCTGTAGGTATTCCACTTGAAGGGTTAGCGTTTATCGCAGGTATTGACCGTATTTTAGATATGGCGCGTACAGCTGTAAACGTAGTAGGTAACTCTTTAGCTGCAATCGTTATGTCAAAATGGGAAAAACGCTTTGATGAAAGTAAAATGGAAGCGTATGCTGCAGAATTATCAAAATAATATTTAAAGCCGCGATTTTATTTCGCGGCCTTTTTTAATCTATTTCACTATCTTAGCTAAATAATCACGAATGGATTCTTCTCCATTAGCTAAAGCTTCTTGTTCACGAGCTTCATCTTTTGCTACTTTTGCTTCAGCAGCCTCTGCAATTTTTTCTACATCTTCTTGTGGTACTACCACTACACCATCGATATCCCCAATAATAAAATCCCCTGAATGGACTGTTACTCCACCTACAGAAACTGGGCCACCTACTACTCCGCCCCCATTTTTATTACCTGCAGCAACTGTTGTACCTAAAGAAAAGACAGGGAAATCTAGTTCTCGAACTGCTGCAAGATCTCGTATTACTCCATCTACAACAAATCCTTGAATGCCTACACCCTTTGCCAGTGAAAGAACAAAATCCCCTGCCACTGCACGATTTGTGTTCCCTTTTGCATCAATAACTAAAATATCCCCTTTTTTTGCTTTACTAATTGCTTCTAATACAGCACCATTTTCCCCATCTGGTAGTCGTACAGTAAGCGCTTGTCCTGCGATTTTGAAATGGTCAGATAGCGGCTTAATACTTGCTGCTACATTTGTATGACCACCTGTTGCATCAGAAATAGCTGTTGTAGGTAAAGCAAACAGTCTTTCTTGAATTGTTGTTGTTGCCAATTCCATACACCCCTTAATTTTCAAAATATTGTTATATTTTAGATGATATAGGAATATTAAATTAAGTTAAATAGGTTTTTTTATTTCTTTTAACACTGTTTTACTTGTTTTTGCAAAATGATTCTTCATTATTCAATAGGTTTATTTACTGGGAAATTGGAAATAATGTTGTTAATGTATGTCGGTATTTTAAAAAATAGGTAAACTAACTAAATGTGGGGAGTGATGATATGAAAACGAATCGTTTAGTCTTACAATATCAAAATGAGCAAGGCGAAATATGCTATAAAATGAAAACCTTCGATATCAACGTTATTGCAAAATCTTCTGGAGGACTAGCGCCAACGATTCTTTACTTTCACGATAACCAAGACGTAACAGATGATATACGTTCCCTTCGTTTTGGTCTGGAATCACCGTACTCCTATATTGATAATTACGATCAATTTCAAAAAATGTTATATAAAAAAGAACAAAAAGCTTTAAATGATTTATATGATTCTATCAGTATTAAGCCAAAAAATATGTCTACTGGAAAACAAATTTTATGGAGTTTTGGTGTACTACTACTAATGACCATTCCTTTAATAGTAGCGATCATTTTAAAATAAATCTTACTAGCCAAAAAATCCGCACCTCTTATGTAAGAAGTACGGATTTTTTATTTTATTATTCTGCTTTACCTTCTACTACTACATCATCAGCGCTAATATTTTCACCGAATGAAGGTTTTAATGTTTCATCATATGCTTTGTGGAAGAATTGCTCTTGTCCTAAAGCTTCAAGTTCTGTATTTAACCATTCAAGTAATTCTGTGTTTCCTTTTTTCACAGCTGGTGCAATATAATCTAAATCACCTAAACTTGATAATGCTACTGAGAAATCAGGGTTTTCATTTGCCCAGCCAAATAATAATGCGTTATCTTGTGCCATTGCATCGCCACGTCTATCTTTTAATGCTTCAAAAGACTCTGTGTTTTGATCATATTTCACAAGTTCAATTTCTGGGTGATTTTTCATGAAATAAGTTTCTGCAGTTGTACCTTTAGTTACAATTAATTTTTTACCTTTTAATTGATCAACTGACTCAATTGATGCAGAATTTGGAGATACAACACCAATTGCTACTTTCATATATGGGTTTGCAAAGTCAACTTGTTCTTGACGTTCTGGTGTTACAGTAAAGTTTGCTAATACAACATCTACTTTATCTGATTTTAATAAATCAACACGTGCTTGTGCTTCAGTTAATACATATTCTACTTTTGACTCATCGCCTAATAAATCTTTTGCAAGGCGTTTTGCTAATACAACATCATAACCTTGGTTTTCACCGTTTGCATCAACATAACCAAATGGTGGTTTATCACTAAATACTGCTACGCGTAGAGTACCACGCTCTTTAATTGCATCAATTGCAGAAGTCGCTTCTGATGAAGTTTCTGCTTTTTCTTCTGAGTCACTACCTCCACAAGCTGCTAAGATTACCGCTGTTAATGCAGCTAATAAAAGAACTAAAAACTTTTTCATGTGTGTTCCTCCTAAAATTGTAATATATTAAGGAATTGTTGAGCACGCTCTGTCTGCGGATTCGTGAAAAATTGTTCTGCAGGGGCTTGCTCATGGATATTTCCTTTATCCATAAAAATAACTTCATCTGCTACTAGTTTTGCGAAATTCATTTCATGGGTAACGATGAGCATCGTCATTCCTTGTTCCGCAAGTTGTGCAATAACATCCAACACCTCACGAACCATTTCTGGGTCAAGGGATGCTGTTACTTCATCAAATAACATGATTTCTGGGTTAATACATAGAGCACGTACAATGGCGATACGTTGTTTTTGCCCACCAGATAATTGTCTTGGGTAATCGTTTGCTCGATCAGCTAATCCAACACGTTCTAGTAGTTCTAAAGCTTGAGCCTCTACTTCACTGCGATTACGCTTTTGTACTTTAAGAGGCGATAATAAGATATTTTCCATTACTGTTAAGTTAGGAAATAAATCATAGCTTTGAAATACCATTCCGATGCGTTGACGCACTTCTCGCCATTTCGTAGATTTATTAATTAAACTCTCGTTGTCTAGTAAAATATCTCCGCCCTGAACTTCCTCTAAACCGTTCAGACAGCGTAAAAATGTACTTTTACCACAACCAGATGGCCCTAAAATTGCAATTACTTTTCCTTTTTCAACTTCAAGATCAATTCCATTTAGTACGATCTTTTCTCCGTACTTCTTTGTGAGACCCTTCACTTTTAAAATCGGAATTTGCCCACTCATACACTAACAACTCCTTAAGTTGCCCATTTGCGTTCCAGTTTTCTTGAAAAACGTGATAATGGGAAACAAATAACAAAATATAAGAAAAAAACAAAACCATAAATCCAGAATGAAATTGTTGGGTGCTCTAAATTATTTACTTCAATAATTTGCTGACCAACCTTAATTACTTCAACTACACCAATCATCGTGAGCAGAGCCGTTGTTTTAATCATCCGTGTAATTAAGTTAATCATCGGAGGTATACATCGTTTCGTAGCTTGTGGAATTAGCACATAGCGATACATTTGCGAAACGCTGAGTCCTAACGCCTTACTCGATTCAGTTTGGTGCTTTGGTAATGAAATGATAGCCCCACGAACAATATCGCTCATTTCAGCAGCACCCCATAAACTAAATACAATAAGAGCAACTACTTCTGCACTTAAGTTCAAATCAAAGTTTGCAGGGATTACATAATAAATAACAAATAACCATACTAATATTGGGATAATTCGGAATAATTCTAAATATAACTTGAAAAGAATTTGTACAAGTTTACTTTTTGAAGTTCGAATAATCCCAATTAGGATTCCCATAACTATTGAGATAACGACCGCAATGAGTGCAACTCGCAATGTTACGAGAAGTCCTAGAAGTAGCCGCTCCAAGTTAACACCTTCAAAAAGGACACTAATTCCCGAATTCAGCATGTCTTACTCTCCTTTCAAGCCAAGTTAAAAACAATGTTAAAGGAAGTAAAATGATTAAATAACCAACAACTAGCATTAATAATGCTTCGTTTGTTTTATAAAAAATACCCATTAGGTTTTTCGTTGTATTTGTAAGTTCTAAAATAGCAATACCACTAAAAACGGATGTTTCCTTTAATAGGAAAATACAGTTCGCTCCAAAACCAGGAACACTATAGGAAAACGCTTGTGGAATAATTACATAGCGCATTAATTGTAAGTTACTAAGACCAATTGCTTTACCTGTTTCGATTTGGGACTTTGTAACAGCTTCCATCCCAGCTCGGAATGCTTCAGCCATATAACTCCCACCTAAAAACGTTAGTCCAATGATCCCACATAATTCACCGCTTAAGGTAATCCCAATTTTCGGTAGCCCATAATATAAAAAGAATAATTGGATTAAAAGTGGTGTATTCCGTGCAACTTCTAAATATACTTGAACGATTTGACTTAGTACTTTCACTTTGAAATATTGAATTATACTACAAATCATTCCAACAATAATGGCAAAAGCGATCCCAATGGTTGCAAGCTTTAGCGTTAACCACAATGCCGTTTTATAGTGTGGTAATACATCTACAATATATTGCCAATCAAATGTCATTTTCCCACCACTAACGATTAATTATTTACGTACAATTCTTGCCCAGGTTGAAGTGTTTGAACTCCTTCAATTTCAACAGTTTCTGGGTATTTTAATCCTAGTCCTGTATTCAAACATACAACGTGCTCATCTTCTTTAATCCATCCTTGCTGGCGAAGAATTCTTGCAGCAGCAAATGTAGCTGCCCCCTCCGGACAGATGAAGTTACCTTCTAAAGATGCGACTTGTTTTTGAGCCGCTAATAAATCTTCTTCTGAAATCGCGATTGCACAGCCTTCTGTTGCATAAACGCCTTCTAATACTAAGAAATCGCCTAATGCTTTCGGAACATTAATCCCAAATGCACAAGTTGTTGAATTTTCAAAGAACTTAGACTCTTTTTCTCCCTTTTTCCATGCATCTACAATTGGTGCACAGCCTTCAGCTTGAACTGCTACTAAACGTGGGAATTTACCTTTTTCAATCCAGCCTAATTCTTGCATTTCAAGAATTGCTTTATAGATTCCAATAATTCCTACGCCTCCTCCTGTTGGATACAGGATAACATCAGGTACTTTCCAACCAAACTGTTCTACAATTTCGTAGCCCATTGTTTTCTTACCTTCAATACGGTACGGTTCTTTTAATGTAGAAGCATCATACACACCTTGATTTTGTACTAATCCTGCCACTACTTTACCCGCATCACTAATTAAACCGTTAATTAAATGTAAGTCACCGCCAGCAACAAATACTTCTTTGCGTGTAATTTGAGGGGCATCTAGAGGCATAACAATTGTTGCTTTAATGTTAGCTTTTGATGCATATAACGCCCATGCTGCACCTGCATTACCATTTGTAGGCATTGCAAGCTGTTTTACGCCAAGTTCTTTTGCTTTTGAAATACCAACACTTGCCCCGCGAGTTTTAAAAGATCCTGTTGGAATAATTCCTTCATCTTTTATGTATAAATTGTTAATTCCATATTCAGCTCCAAGTGTTGGGAATTTTTCAAATGGTGTCATCCCTTCACCTAGTGTTACAACATTCTCTTCACTATGCACTGGAAGTAATTCATGATAGCGCCATAAGGTATTTGATCTCTTAGAAATCTCCTCTTTTGTTACATTCGCTTTTACTTTTTCTAAATCATAGCGAACTAATAACGGCGAACCACATTTACATAGTTGTTGTACTTTATTTTCCTCGTATGTTTCGCCACATTTTGGGCACTCTAAATGTGAAATATAACTGAAGTCTTTCATTTTTTTCTCCTCCTAAAAAATAAAAGACCACAATTAGCCCCTTAAAAAAGAGAAGAATTGTAGTCTTTGGTTTAACCAATCAACTAATTATTTTATTAAACTAACATTATATTAATCTCACTTTTCCAATTAGTCAACTATGTTTTGGTAATATTTCTAAAAATAATAAGATAAATCATTATTTTACTGAACTACTCAAACTTTTTTTAATTTTTCTAATATATCTTCTGCTGATGTTGCGACTTGTAGAATATCCCTTTGCTCTTCTCGAATAAAGCCTTCTTCAATCATTTTGTTAAAGTGAAGAATTAATGCATCATAAAAGCCGTTGATATTGTAAAGAATAACTGGATTATTATGCAGACCAATTTGTGCCCATGTAAAGACTTCAAAATATTCATCCAGTGTGCCACAACCACCTGGTAAAGCAATAAAAGCATCTGATAGATCGATCATTTTCTTTTTACGAACATGCATTGAATCGACAAAATGAATTTCTGTTAAATGTAGATGAGCAATTTCACGCTTTTGTAAATGTTCCGGCATTATGCCAATTACTTTCCCATTATTGGCTAGTGCTGCATCAGCTACTGCTCCCATTAGCCCAACATTAGAACCACCGTATACAATACCGATTGAAGCGCTTGCTAACTGTGCTCCAAGTTCTTTTGCCTTTTCCATATAAATGGGACTTTTCCCTGTTTGTGAGCCACAATATATGGCAACGTTCATGATTATTCCTCCAAACCATTTTGATACAATATATTATAATCTGAAAATATTAATTAATCGTTAGGTAGTGTCAAAACTTCTATGAAAAACTGAAAATCACAAGCGTTCAGGGCGGAAAGTACTCTCCGCACGAGGTGACAATCGCTCTTGACAAACATTCCGAAAAGGTTGCGCCTTGTTTT
>NZ_RBZN01000037.1 GCF_003628435.1 Ureibacillus endophyticus
ATTACAACACGAAACGTATTAAGGCAAAATTGAAAGGCATGAGTCCGATTCAATATCGAACTCATGCCCAAACCGCTGCCTAAATGAAATAACCGTGTCTAACTTTTAGGGGTCACTTCATTCACACCATGCTTTAAAAATTTATTTATTCTTTTTATTCATATTAGGCTTTGGGTCTGGCGCTTCTTCATCATCATGTGGAAATAACCCATGTGCTAAAACCCCAGATAAAAGCGTAGCGCTAATAACAATTAAAACCCTGTGATTTGTCGGTACTTCCGTATGATATTTCGCTAACATAAATACAGCTGTAACCGCAACAATGACCATTGTCGGAATGATAAATTTAAGGCGTCGTTTCTCCATTTAACTCTTCCTTTACTATGTATATTGACCTCTTCGAACAGTATATTTAAACTACTCGTATTTTACATGGGAAATTAATAAATTACAAATCAAGCTATATTTAATTGTTTACATAATAGAGAAAAAGACATAAATAATAAAGAGAAATTGCCCATTTCGTGGAAATTTATAGTAGAATAGATTTAATATAAAAAAAATTAAAACTAATAAATTATAAAATATATTAGGATAGAATGGAGAATAATATGGTTATTTTCAAGAGCAGAGCACAAAAAAACCAAGTATCTAACTTCTTTCAAGTTGAAAAATACTTAAATGATGTACAACTTGACCTATCTCAATACCCAGATTTACTTAAACAAGTTGAGTTAATCCAGTTACGAAAAGAAGACTTAGCCATATTAAAACAATTGCAACCCCTTACAGAAGAGTTAATCCCATCTATGGTAACTCAATTTTATGATGCTATTTCTATAAGTAGTAACTTACTAGACATAATTAATCAAAATTCGAATATCGATCGCCTAAAAATAACGTTATCTAAACATCTATCTGATATTTTCGAAAGTAAGATTAATAACGCATACATAGAAGGACGTAAAGCGATTGCAGCTGCCCATGTTCGAATTGGTTTAGAATCAAATATGTATTTAAGTTCATTCCAATCATTAATGACTACATTCATTAATTTTGTGAATGATCTAGATATTTCTAAAAATGATGCATGCAAAGCAATTAATGCCTTTTCAAAAATTATTAACTTTGAACAACAACTTGTAATTAAAGCTTACGAAGCAGAACAACAACGAATTCGTACGGAAGATTTACAAGTTAAACTCGATCTTGTCGCTACAATCCGCAATACGGCAAAGGAATTAAATGCAATTAGTGAAGAAACAACTGCTTCGCTATATGTAATTTCTCACCAATCTGAAAATATTTCTTCTGCTACAAAACAAGGGTTGGACTTCGTGGCAGATACTGAGGACAAATCGAACCTTGGTAAAAATCATTTAGAAACGCAAACAAACCTAATGAATGTTATATTGGAAAGCGTTAACTTATTGGAAAAATCCATGTCGAGTTTACGAGTATCCTCACAAAAGATTAGTGAAATTGTTGGCTTAGTAACAGGGATTGCAGATCAAACAAACCTTCTTGCACTAAATGCATCTATCGAAGCAGCACGTGCAGGTGAACATGGAAAAGGTTTTGCAGTTGTGGCCGAAGAGGTACGTAAACTTGCAGAGGAAACAAAAAGCGCTGTTCAAAACGTGTCTCATTTAATTCGTGAAACAGAAAACAACATTGAAAATATGACGACATCTGTTAATAATGTAGATGAACAAGTTCAGAAAAGCGTTCAAACGCAAAAAAGCTTAGAAGAATCCTTTAATTCCATCGCAAAAGCAGTATCAGGTATTAAAGAACAATATACAAATACATCAAAAGACGTGAATGAAATTTCCAACCTAATCAGTGAACTAACAGCTAGCGCTACATTAGTATCATCTTCATCGGATTCATTGCTAAACGTTGTACAGGAATTACAGGAATAAAATGTGATGGGGATGGTGCGTTTTTAAGCGTCCACTGCGTGAGTAATAATTGTTAAAAGATATTTATTAAGAGGTAAGGGGGCACCAAATATTTTTTTGGTAACCCCCTTTTATTTTTCATTATCTTTCAGTATCTAGTAACTTTCTACGTTCCTTTGTGTTGTCCCGTTTTGCCTTTCTTAACTTTTGACGGGCACCGCCAGTTTCAAAAAGTTTTCTCTCCCATTCCTCTTCTGGAAAGACGCCAGGTACCGGAATCGGTTTTCCATCTTCTCCGATTGCAACCATCGTTACAAAAGATTCTGTTGTTAATTTTCTTTCCCCTGTACGAAGGCTTCGAGTCATAACCCGTACATATATTTCCATAGATGTACGACCTGTAGAAGATACCATTGATTCTAATTCAAGAATATCTCCAGCATAGGCAGGTGAAACAAAATCTACAGAATCGAGCGATACGGTTACTACCTCTGATCTTGCATGTTTCATTGCAGTAATCGCTGCAATTTCATCAATATAAGCTAAAACCTTACCCCCAAAAACCGACCCATGATGATTGGTATCGGGAGGTAGTATTAAATGTGTTTGATAAGAACGTGAATTACTCATTGGTAGTGCATTGCCCATTGTATACCTCCATTTTGTATATCCCATTTGTTAGAAAGATGTTTTAATCGTAATGAATTTTAAATCAGTCATCTCTTCAATTGCATACTTAATACCTTCTCGACCATAGCCACTATTTTTTACGCCACCATAAGGCATGTTATCTATACGAAATGTTGGGACATCATTGATGACGATCGCTCCTGCCTCTAATTCATCAGCAGCTTTCATAGCATCCGTTAAAACATTTGTATATATCCCAGCATTTAATCCTAAATCAGAAGAGTTTACGAACGAGATAGCTTCATCCAAGTTTTTATAAGGCACAATCGATACAATCGGTGCAAAAGTTTCTTGGCAAACAATTTTCATGTCAGGTGAAACATGTGTCATGACTGTCGGTGCCATTGTTCGCTCTGTAAATTCAGCGCCTGTTGCCACAACCGCTCCCTGTTGTTTTGCTTCTTCTATCCATTCTTTAATTCGTTCAACTTCTTTTGGATGAATCATAGCACTCACATCAGTGGATGCATCTAATGGATCGCCTAACTTTAACTTCTTCGTCTCTTCTACAAAAGCATTTGTAAATTGTTCATAAATCGATTCATGAACATATACGCGCTGCAATGAAATACAGACTTGTCCAGCATACCCAAAAGCACCAGTAACACAACGAGGTATTACTTTTTCAATTGGGGTACTTGGCTCTACAATCACAGCGGCATTTGATCCAAGTTCTAAGGTAATTTTGCGTAAACCTACTTTTTCTTTTAATTTTAAACCAACTGCTCCGCTTCCCGTGAATGTTACTTTTTTAACTAATGGATGTGTAACTAAAATATCACTTAATTCACTACCAGAACCAGTTACAATTTGTAATGCACCATCTGGTAAACCCGCTTCTTTAAAAATTTCTGCCAACACAAGTGCACTTAAAGGAGTTTGTGTTGCAGGCTTTAATACAACCGTATTTCCGACCGCAAATGCTGGTCCTAATTTGTGAGCAACTAAGTTAAATGGAAAATTAAATGGTGTAATTGCCGATACAACACCAAGTGGAACCCGTTTTGTGTAGCCGATACGATCTTTTACTCCTGGTGCCGCATCCATTGGTACAGTTTCACCCATTGACTGTTTTGCTGCTTCTGCTGAAAATTGGTACGTGGCAATCGTTCTATCAACTTCTACTAATCCAACAGAAAGAGGTTTTCCTGCTTCCATTGCTAAGATTTTTGCAAAATCTTCTTTTCGGTTACGTATTAACTCTACTACTTTATATAAAATTTCTGCCCGTTCAAAAGCTGTTGTCTTTTTAAATGATTGAAAAGCTTCATGAGCTCCTTCTATCGCTTTCTCTACATCTTGAACAGAAGCCATAGCAACTTTTGCTATCTCTTCTCCTGAGTATGGTGAAGTTAATACATAACTATTTTTCGTTTCTACCCATTGTCCATCTATCCAAAGCTTTTTCTCTTCCATCGAATCACCTCTTCCTTATTATACTTCTTAGCCGATTAATTCAAAAATCTGGAACGCTTAGTTAGTTAAAGAAATCTGCTACTTCAGATATTCCCCCAGGTAATATACGACCAATTTCAACTAGCATTTCAGCTATATCAAGCAACTCCACTAATTGGGGTAAATTTGTTATTGGAGCAAGGTCAATGATTTCTTGTATCTCTATTGTATCTCTTATAATTTTCTGTATTGCTACAATTAACGCATAATACTTTGCCGTTTTAAATACTTTTAGTTCCAATAATTGATTATGTAACTGTATAACCTCATCAATTTTTGAAGCATTCGTAGCTGCCATTGCTAGAACCCCTATAAATGGGTAATGCATCTTTTTAACCTTAATACCCCTTTTTTCTAGTTCCTTTTTAAGTTGCAAAACATATTGCAATAATATTTCATTATATACCGAACTATATATAGTCATAATTTGCGCTAACGCTTGTAATTGATTACCCATAACAAATTTTTGTTTTCTTAACGCTTGATAATATTTATATATTGTTTGAGCCTGTGTGAGAGGGTCATTTTCGTTATTGGATGTTAAAAATACAATATAAGGTATATCACCATTTGTAGTTAATATCCGTTGATTCCGATTCATTTCCACATACATTTTTCTAGCACGTTCTGCATGCTGTTGTTGTTTATCTTCTTGAAGAAATAGCGCTCCAATCCCTCGAAACGGTGATTTCTTAAACTTAGCTTCTTTTAAGAATTGATCATTTATTATAATATCAGAAATTGTTTTTTCCATATTCCCTTCCACAATTAAGTGAGATGCAATACGATAGTTCACCGTTGAATACTTAGGAATAGAAAATGTCCCTTTTCCTGCATCCTCTAATTTTTCGCACACCTTTTGTAGTTGGACACCACTAAATTGTTTCTCTGCCAATGTATATTTACACGCTAAGGAAATTAAAAGTTTTAAATCACCACCACCCATGTAATTAAAAACCCGATTATAGTTTTGTTGAAATGCTTCTAAAAATTGCTCATTATTCAAGTCAACCACTCCTATAATTTTTGTACGAATCCACTTGGAAATAGTTTCAAAATTTAGTAAAAGCATTTCATTAAAATGAGTGGAAGTATTTATCACTTCGGTCTTTCTAACGTAATAATTATCTCTCCTATCGTAGCGTAATCTGAGCCTGCTAAACGACTAATCGCATTTAACCCTTTTGCATCAATCTTTCCATTATGATAAATGGAATCATCAATATGAAATTGCACAATTTCCCCAATAATGAAGTCTGTATTCGTTTTCTCTTCTCCAAGTTGAATGGCCTTTACTAATTTACATTCCATACGAATTTTTGATTCGACTATGCCTGGTACTGCTATTTTCTTACTAGATACAGGAGTCAATTTTGCTAATGCTATTTCACTTACTTCTGGTGGTAAAGTTGCTGCCGTTTCGTTCACCTTTTGTAAATTTTCTTCGTCGACAATATGTACAACAAACTCATGCTTATGGTAAATATTCCGGGCAGTATCCTTCATTTCACCTTGATTACGTTGAATCCCTAAGGAAATCATAGGTGGATTCGCTGAAACGATACTAAAGTAACTAAAAGGTGCTCCATTTAATACACCTTCTTCTGATTGTGTAGTGACAAATGCAATTGGTCTTGGAATAATTGAGCCAATCATCAATTTATAATTATCTCTTTCACTATTTAACTGAGGATCTATTGAAATCATCTACTTCATTCCCTTCATGTATGGTGTACATGCCATAATCTTGCTATCAATTGTGCACAAAATCAAAACAATTTACAACAATCGGTGATAAAGAAAAACGCAAGAGTGATGGATAAAATCATCATTCTTGCGTTTTATTTTTATGCAGCTGGGTTAACTTCTAGCTCTACTTTAATTTTAATATCTTTACCAACTAAAACGCCGCCTGTTTCTAGTGCTGCGTTCCATGTTAAGCCAAACTCTTCACGGTTGATTTTTGTTTCTGCCTCAAAACCGTAAACTTCAACTCCCCAAGGGTTTTTCCCTTTCCCACCATATTCAACGTCAAACGTTACTGGCTTTGTTACATCTTTGATTGTTAAGTCACCAGTTACTTTATAGTCATCACCTGATTTTTCAATGTTTGTCGATTTGAATGTGATTGTTGGGTATTTCTCAACATCGAAGAAATCAGCAGATTTTAAGTGATTATCACGGTCTTCTGAACGTGTATTAATGCTTGCTACATCAAAAGAGAATGAGATTTGAGCAGTTGTAAGATCTGCTAAATCTTCTGCATCAATATCTGCAGTATAAGAACCAAAATCCCCTTTTACCTTTGAAACCATCATATGTTTTACTTCAAAACCAACTTGCGAATGTGATTGGTCAATAATCCACTTAGCCATTCATAATCTCCCCCAATTAATTTATTTAGAATTCGAGATATTATTTTAAAAAATAAATAATTAGAATCGATTATTATTTCGAAACTAATTATCTTTAATTCAAGATAAATTTATCATACATTTAAGTACATTGTCAATAATACAATTTATAATTTTTTAAAAAAAATATGCACTCCATAAAAGGAATGCATATCTTTATTATTTACTTAATAGCGCCAATTCTTCAGATGTAAAGGCACGAGATCTCGTTAAAAATCGTTTCCCTTCCACACCTTCCAATGAAAACATCCCTCCACGACCATCAACCACATCGATAATCAATTGTGTATGCTTCCAATAGTCAAACTGGCTTTTATGCATATAAAACTTAGCTCCACCTATTTCACCAAGAAGGACATCTGCATCCCCAATAATTAAATCACCGACTGGGTAGCACATTGGTGATGAACCATCACAACATCCTCCTGATTGATGAAACATAATAGGACCATGTTTTTCTGTTAACTTATCGATAAGGGCAAGTGCAGCATCAGTCGCGGTTACCCTTTCTACCATAAGATCCCCCCTTTGTGACGTTTAGTAAAAAGGTAAAACATATTTCAGGATCTTACTCTAATACGTTAACAATTTACTAATGCAGTATAGTAGTTTAAATCTTCCTTATTAGAAGAATCCTAATTTATTAGGGCTATAACTTACTAGTAAGTTCTTTGTTTGTTGATAGTGATTTAACATCATTAAGTGTGTTTCACGACCAACACCTGACATTTTGTATCCACCAAATGCTGCGTGTGCAGGATAAGCGTGATAACAGTTTGTCCAAACACGTCCTGCTTCAATAGCACGGCCAAAACGATATGCAGTGTTCATATCACGTGTCCAAACACCTGCACCTAAGCCGTATAATGTATCATTCGCAATTTCTAATGCTTCTTCTTTAGTTTTGAATGTTGTTACTGCAACAACAGGTCCAAAGATTTCTTCTTGGAAAATGCGCATTTTGTTGTTACCTTTAAATACAGTTGGTTTAATATAGTATCCATCTTTAAGGTCGCCTTCTAATTGGTTACGTTCTCCACCAATTAAGCATTCAGCACCTTCTTGTTTACCAATATCTAAATAAGATAAAATTTTCTCCATTTGTTCAGATGATGCTTGAGCACCCATCATAACAGTAGGATCTAATGGATTACCTGTTTTAATTGCTTCAACGCGTTTTAATGCGCGCTCCATAAACTTCTCATAAATAGATTCTTGTATTAATGCACGAGAAGGACAAGTACATACTTCACCTTGGTTTAATGCAAATAATACGAATCCTTCAATTGCTTTATCTAAGAACTCATCATCTTCTTCAAAGATATCTTCAAAGAAAATGTTTGGTGACTTACCACCAAGTTCTAATGTTACAGGAATAATGTTTTGAGATGCATATTGCATAATTAATCGGCCAGTTGTAGTCTCACCAGTGAACGCAATTTTGCCGATGCGTGGGCTTGAAGCAAGTGGTTTACCAGCTTCTAAACCAAAACCGTTAACAATATTTAAAACACCTGGTGGTAATAAATCTTCAATTAACTCTGCTAAAACTAGTATAGATGCAGGTGTTTGTTCTGCAGGTTTTAACACTACACAGTTTCCTGCAGCTAAAGCTGGTGCTAACTTCCAGCAAGCCATTAACAATGGGAAATTCCAAGGGATAATTTGTCCAACTACTCCAATAGGTTCATGGAAATGATATGCTACAGTATCTTCATCAATTTGGCTTATGCCACCTTCTTGAGCACGAATTGCGCCCGCAAAGTAACGGAAATGGTCAATAGCAAGAGGTAGGTCTGCATTTAATGTCTCACGAACTGCTTTACCATTTTCCCATGATTCAGCAACTGCTAACATTTCTAAGTTTTCTTCCATACGATCAGCAATTTTATTTAAAATATTTGCTCTCTCTGCTACAGAAGTTTTACCCCAAGCTTCTTTTGCTGCATGAGCTGCATCTAGAGCAAGCTCAATATCTTCAGCAGTAGAGCGTGCAACTTTCGTATACACTTTTCCAGTAACTGGTGTGATATTGTCAAAATACTCTCCATTAACTGGTGCTGTCCATTGTCCCCCGATAAAGTTATCATACTTTTCTTTGAAGTTTACAACTGCTCCTTCTGTGTTTGGAAATGCATAAGCCATTGTTAATACTGACATGTAAAATTCTCCCCTTTTCACCTATTAATCTCTACAAATACCTTTTAGCACTCACTTCCCCTAGCTATGAAAAGGTATTTGTATACTATATGTTCTTAATTTATCAAACATTCCAAAAAATTGAAATAGTATTTTCTTTTGTATAACGTTTTTTTCTACAAAATGTATCTATTTTACTATAAAATGTTATTAACTATTTAGTCTTATGTATTTCAAAGTAGTACGATGTCTACAATAGTAAAGTTAGAAATTCTAGGGTATTGTATACTAAAAATAAACAGCATTAGGAGTTTTTATGAGAATTAATAAATATTTAAGCGAAACTGGCATCGTATCTCGTAGAGGGGCAGATAAATGGATTGAAGAAGGACGCATTACAATAAACGGTGAACTGGCGACTGTTGGGAGTCAAGTAAATGAAGGTGATGTTGTTTGTGTAGATGGCAAGCCTGTGAAAAAAGAAGAAGAACTTGTCTATATTGCATTAAATAAACCCGTTGGCATTACGAGTACAACTGAAAAGCACATTAAAGGAAATGTCGTTGATTTTGTCGGTCACTCTAAACGAATCTTTCATATTGGTCGATTAGATAAAGATTCAGAAGGTTTATTGCTTCTTACAAACGACGGCGATATTGTGAATGAAATTTTACGTGCAGAAAACCACCATGAAAAAGAGTATATCGTACAAGTAGACAAGCCAATAACTGATCAATTCTTAAAAAAGATGGCCAGTGGGGTTAAGATTTTAGATACTGTTACTCTTCCTTGTAAAGTCGAAAAAGTATCATCACAAGTATTTAAAATTATTTTAGAACAGGGATTAAATCGTCAAATTCGACGGATGTGTTCAGCACTTGGTTATACCGTAAAACGACTACAACGAATCCGCATTATGAATATTCATCTTGGTAATTTAAAAGTTGGGCAGTGGCGTGATTTAACAGATAAAGAAAAGAATGATCTATTTAAATTATTAAACTATACGCCTAAGAAAGGGTAAAATGCATAATTTAATGGAAACGACAAGCAGTCATCTATGCTTGTGTTTCCAAACTTATATATGCAAAGGAGTTGGAAAAATGTTATCAATCGAGTGTACAGAACAGCATACAGGTGCACGAATTAGCGGGGATTATTGGGATTTAGATGAGCTAGTCAGTGCAGTTTACGTTGTCATAGGAGATGAAAACCGCTATTACGATTACCATGGAGCAAGGCAAAGAATTTTAAATGTTTGCTATAATTTAAGAAAAGCAATACAAGGTGAAAAAAATATAGAACTCATCTCAAATGGTGTTCATCGCGAAATGTTAAAACGTCATAATATGATTGCTCCAGAAAAAAATGTTTATTTCAGTGTTGAAATATTATGGCCTGAATTGATTTTTACAGCACTAGCCTTAGACGATTTTATTAAATTACATAATGAAATGATAGACGATTCTTTGTGGAATATACATATTGGCATTATACGAAAATTCCAAGGAAATGTATTAGATTGTTTAAAATACCAACTTTCTGATGAGCACAACACAGTTATCTCACAACTGATACAAAATCGAACATTAAACTATTTCCGCTATGCAACACAATATGTAGATTTATTAAATTTGGAATATATCAATCTATCAATAGAGGAAAGAAAAGAACATTTAGCTGCATATGCAATCCGATTAATGATTGAGGATGAGGCTTATGTTATCTTAAAAGAAGAAATTCTAGCAACTGCAAGCGTTACAAAAAATGAAATACACGAACTTCCCCTATCAATGAAATATCCTGAGCATATAGATTGGTAGGAAAAAATAAGATAACAAAAAAGAAGTTGTCTGAAAAGTCATTTTGAGACAGCTCATTTGTGACGAGGATGGTGACAACCACCGCAGGAACAATAATTCATAAGAGTTATTTATCAAGAAAGAATAGAGGTGTCCGAAAAATTATTACTTTTTGGACACCTCCTTTTTATTATTACTATAATCCTCCAAGATAAGCTGCTTTAACTTGTTCACTTTCCTGAAGCTCTTTCGCTGTTCCAGACAATACAATCTTACCTGTTTCTAAAACATATGCACGGTCTGCGATTGACAATGCCATATTTGCATTTTGCTCAACAAGTAACACAGTTGTACCTTGACTATTAACCATTTTGATAATCTCAAAAATCTTTTTAACGACAAGCGGCGCTAACCCCATTGATGGTTCATCCATTAGTAAAAGCTTTGGTTGTGCCATTAAAGCTCGACCCATTGCTAACATTTGTTGTTCCCCACCAGATAAAGTACCCGATAACTGTTTTCGACGTTCATCTAAAATTGGGAATAGTTCATATACATGATCCATATCTTTTTTAATGCCATCTCGATCATTTCTCAAATAGGCACCTAATTCCAAGTTTTCTTCAACGGACATATTAGAGAACACACGACGTCCTTCTGGAACATGGGAAATACCACTTTTCACAATTGATTGAGCGGGCTTTCCAGCAATTTGCTGCGTCAAATACATGATATTACCATGTTTTGGTTTTAAAAGACCTGATAACGTTTTTAATAAAGTTGATTTACCTGCACCGTTTGCACCAATTAGTGTAACAATCTCACCTTCATTTACTTCTAAGGAGATATCTTTCAATGCATGAATATTTCCATAAAATACGTCTATGTTGTTTACTTTTAGCATTAATCAATAACCTCCTCACCAAGGTAAGCTTCAATAACTTTAGGATTATTACGAATTTCTTCTGGCGTTCCGTCCGCAATTAATTGACCATGGTCTAGTACATAAATACGTTCGCAAATACCCATTACCAAATGCATATCATGTTCAATTAAAAGAATGGTTAAATTAAATTCTTTTCGAATAAATGCAATCAATTCCATTAAATCACGTGTTTCCTGTGGGTTCATCCCTGCTGCTGGCTCATCCAGTAGCAATAGTTGTGGATTTGCCGCAAGCGCACGAGCAATCTCTAATCGACGTTGCATCCCATACGGTAAATTTTTTGCAAGCTCATCTTTATAAACATCTAAACCAAAGATTTTTAAAAAATCGATTGATTCCTTTTCCATTTTTGCTTCCCCAGAAAAATGGCTCGGTAAACGAAGGATAGATGAAAGTAAAGAATGCTTAGCAAGATTATGGTTCGCTACTTTTACATTATCAAGCACCGATAAATCTTTAAATAGGCGAATGTTTTGGAAAGTACGACTAATACCAAGTTTACTAACTTGATAGGGTTTTAGACCATTTAGCTTTTTCCCATCAAAGGTAATAGCACCTTCTGTAGGTTGATATACACCTGTAAGCATGTTGAATGTCGTTGTTTTACCAGCACCATTCGGACCAATTAGTCCAATTAATTCACCTTTATTTAAATACATATTTACATTTTGAACAGCTTTTAAGCCGCCAAATTGAATACCCATATTTTCTGTTTTAATAAGAAGGTTACTCATACTTTAGAACCTCCCTTTTTTCCAAACTTGAATAATGATGTAATTTCTTTCGTACCCATTAAACCTGTCGGACGATAAAGCATTACGATAATTAATACTACTGAATAAATAATCATACGTGTTTCTGGGAAGTTTGCTAAGTATGCTGATACTAATGTTAAGAAAATAGCAGCAATTACCGAACCTGATAAACTTCCTAAACCACCAAGAACTACATAGATTAAAATATCAAAGGATTTTAAGAAATTGAATGTTGTTGGTTGAATGATGAAAAAGTTGTGTGCATAAATTGCTCCTGCAACACCTGCAAAGAAAGACCCAATTGTAAAGGCAACAACTTTATAATAAGTAGTATTAATCCCCATGGCATCTGCAGCAATTTCATCTTCACGAATTGAAATACATCCACGACCGTGTCGAGAGTTCGTAAAGTTGGCAATAACCAAAATTGTAATTACTACTCCAACAAATGCATATGTCCAAGTTGTCAGGTTAGTTACTACCATACCAGCAGCACCACCAACATACTCAACATTTAAGAACATAATACGAATAATTTCAGCGAATCCTAATGTAGCTATCGCTAAATAGTCGCCTTTAAGTCGTAACGTTGGAATTCCAACAAGTAATCCTGCTAAAGCTGAAATTACAGCTCCTAAAATAATCGCTACAATTAACGGTAAGCCTAATTTCATCGTTGCGATTGCACTTATATACGCACCAACCGCCATAAATCCAGCATGACCAATTGAAAATTGACCAGTAATACCGATTACGATATGTAAACTTACGGCAAGCATAATGTTAATACACATCTGAATTAAAATATTTTGATAATATAAATCTAGCATTCCGCCTGAGATCATGCCCTGTACGACTGCATAGATTACTAGTGCTAAAACGAGGAATCCCCAAAAGGCTTTAGACTTTTTCATGCAATGTCACCTACACTTTCTCACGGGCGTTTTTACCGAATATACCCGATGGTTTCAAGATTAAGATTAAAATTAAAATAACAAAGGCTGCTGCATCGCGCCATAACGAATAACCTATAGCACTTACAATTGTTTCAACTACACCTAAAACTAAACCGCCGACCATAGCACCAGGAATACTTCCAATACCTCCTAGTACTGCTGCAACGAATGCTTTTAGCCCTGGTAGTACACCCATTAATGGATCAATTCTTGTATAGTAAATACCAAAAATAACACCTGCTGCACCAGCTAGAGCTGATCCAATTGCGAATGTTGCAGAAATTGTATTATCTACATTAATACCCATTAGTCGAGCTGCATCTGCATCATGAGATACCGCACGCATCGCTTTACCGATTTTTGTTTTATGAACAATAAATTGTAATAAAATCATAAGAACAATTGTTACTGCTAGAATCATAATAGACTGCGTACTAATACTTGCTCCTAAAATTGAAATCGATTTATTCGCCAATACTTCAGGATAAGCTTCAGGTGATGCTCCTCTGAAGAAAATCACAGTATACTCGATTAATAAAGATACTCCAATCGCAGTAATTAATGCTGCAATACGAGTCGCATTTCGTAACCGTTTATAAGCAACTCGTTCAATAATAACCCCGATGATTGCGCAAAGTAACATCGAAATAATTAACGCTGGGATAAATCCTAAATCCCATCGTGCAATGGCATAGAATCCTATAAAGGCACCAAGCATAAATACATCACCATGGGCAAAGTTGATTAACTTGATAATCCCATATACCATTGTATATCCTAGTGCAATCAATGCATAAATACTCCCTAGTGATATACCATTCACTAGTTGTTGCAACCATTCCATAAGGCCTCACTCCTTTAACTACTTATTCCTTAATAATTACATCATTTAGTACTAAAGATTCTATTTAACTTAAACTATTGTAAAAAAATGATAAAAGTAAACTGTAAAAAGGGAGGCCTCAAGCCCCCCTTGTTTGTTCAAATACGAATAATACGTATTTTACGGATTAACTTTAGAGTTGAACTTTTGATTGCCGTCTACATATTCTAGAACTGTTGCAGATTTAACTGGGTTGTGTTTTTCGTCAACTGAGAAAGTACCTGTAATTAAGCTTAAGTCTGTTGTTTCAGCTAAAGCTTTTTGAATCGCTTCACCATCTGTTGAACCCGCGCGTTTGATTGCATCAGCAATGAAGTAAACTGTATCATAACCAAGTGCGTGGAATGCATTTGGTGCTTCGTTGAATTTACCTTGGAATGCTTCAACAAATCCTTGGATTGTTTTATCAGGATCTTGAGATGAATAGTGGTTTGTAATGAATGTGTTGTTTAATGCATCTTTACCAGCAAGTTCAACTAAAGTTGGAGAGTCCCAACCATCTGCACCCATTAAAGGTACATCAATACCTAATTCACGAGCTTGCTTAACGATTAAACCAACTTCTTCATAGTAACCAGGGATAAAGATAAATTCTGGGTTTTTAGATTTTAAATTTGTTAATGTTGACTTGAAGTCCACATCTTTTGCTACATAAGCTTCTTCAGCTACAACTTTTCCACCGTTAGCTTCAATTTGTTGTTTAAATGATGCTGCTAAACCTTTTGCATAGTCAGAAGAGTTGTCCGCATAGATTGCTACGTTTTTCGCACCAAGTTCAGTTGCGAAGTTAGCAGCTACAATACCTTGGAATGGGTCAATGAAACATGTACGGAATACATAATCATTGATTGAACCATCTTCGTTTTCTGTTACGTTTGGCGCAGTACCAGAAGCAGTAACAGTTGGAATTTTATATTGGTTTGCAATTTGAGCAGTTGCAATTACGTTACCTGATGTTGCAGGAGCAATCATAGCAGTAACTTTATCTTGAGTAGCTAGTTTAATAGCTGCGTTTGTTGCTTCTGAGTTTTCTGATTTATTATCAACTTTTACAAGTTCGATTTGTTTACCATCAATTCCACCAGCAGCGTTAATTTCTTCAACTGCAAGTTCTGCACCTTTTCCAATAGAAGAACCATAAGATGCAACCGAACCAGAAAGTTCTAAGTTAGCTCCGATTTTAATAACTTCACTAGAATCGCCATCAGAGGATGAGCTTCCGCCACTTGATGATGTTTTTTCTTCTTCGCTTGAGCTACAACCTGCTAAAGCACCTACGATTAATGATGATGCTAAAAATACTGATGCGAATCTCTTTAAAGTCTTTTTTTCTGTCATTTGGATTTCCCCCCGCATAGATGTTAGTAAGATTATTGATATTTCTGATAATTATAGCTAATAGAATAGAATCCAGCAATAGTTAATCGAAATATTCTGAATGATTTAAATATTGCTAAGTCCTGTTTTCTGACTATTTGACTTTACGATTGTAAACCATTCTATCTATTTCGTCTAGTATAATTTTTAGTAAATTTAGATTGTTTTTTAAAAACTAAATATTATGCGTTAACAAAACTGTAACATTATTCTGATAATTAATGGTGGTGACCACACTTACAATTATTCTTGTATAAGAGAAAAACCTATCATTCGATTGATAGGTTTTTACTAGATTATGAATATAGCCGAACTTCCAAAAGAAAACACATTTAGGATGCGCACTAAGCATCTTATTGTTTGCCCCCATCAAAAAAATACTAGAAATTAATTTAATACAATAAAGTGGCTGCTTCTAAAATTATTTTTTCCCTTTCTTAAATAAGTCTCTCGTTTTATATCCTTCCGACAAAATCTTTTTCATTTCTTCTTGTCGTTTTTTCCTCGTAGAATCTTGTTTTGCACTAAAAATATATCGAGCCCAATCCTTTTTGTACCCCGGAGTTAATGATTGATAAAAGGTTAACAAATCTGGGGTATCTATTAAAATCTGTTCTATTTCCGGAATATATTCTATATAATCATCTACACTTTGACTCGCTTTTCTGGATGCTTTATTTTTCGATTTTGCATCTTCTTTTAAGCCAACTACCGTAAATACGTCATCTAAACCAACCATTCTTGAAAATTTAATAGTACTATTACCGACATACCCATCCTGATCTGCACCTAATCCTTCTAGCAATTCATCGCGGTGAATATAGGTTTGATACACTTTATTTCCTTTTTTGGGATAGGCAAAATATACGTAGCCTTGTGCATTTAAATAATTTCCTTCTATAATTTTACTTACACGACTTTGTAAGCTTTTCATATCAAATACAAAGGAAAATATTAAGTCATATTTCTTTGTTTCTAGTTCTGTGTCATAATCTGATAACTCATCAAAGTAAAGAATGTCTTCTGGAACATCTAATAATGCAACTTCTTTATATTTCTTCAATTTTAACTTCTCTACAATTGTACTTGTCATTTTTACTAACTCCCAATTTCAAGTTAATCATTCACCGTTATATGCTTTTTTCCAGTTGTTCAACATTCATTTTCTTCCGTTGTAACAACACTTTCATTTTTATGACAAGGTGCTAGTGATAATAAGGAAGTTTGATTGTAACAGTTGTCCCTTTGCCAACAGCACTTTCATAATGTATGGAGCCATTATTATTTACAACAATTTGGTTACAAATCATTATCCCAAGGCCAGTTCCCTTTGATTTCAATGAATAAAAAGGAGTACCAATTGACTCTAATTCTTGAGATGACATGCCTTTTCCATAATCGGTTACTGTAATAATCACATCTTCATCCCGTTTAACTGCTCTTACTACAATTGAATCTCCACTATACGATGCTTCTATAGCGTTTTTAATAATATTAACGAGAACTTGATGCAACTCCATTTTATTCATATTAATTGTACAATCATTTTCTATATCTATTTCAATTTTATTTTTTGTCGATAACCCATAAGATTGAAGCAGTTCTGCTACATTATCAATTACTGTTTGTACATTAATTTTCTCAGCAACTCTATTAGTTGACGGCTTTGATAAGGATAACAAATCAGTTACTACTTGTTCTGCAGTTTCTAGTTCTTCTATTAATAGTCTAAATTTTTGTTTATTCCCAGAATCACTAGCTGCGTCTTGATCATAAATTTGCAAATATCCTTTCACTACAGTTAGTGGATTTCTAATTTCATGGGCAACAGCAGCAGCCAATTCTCCTGCCGTTTTTAACCGCTCATTGTGTTTCATTTGCTCATAAAGCATTTGTTGCCTTTTTATTCGTTCAGAAGTTAAATGGAAAATAAACGCAAGAATGATTTGACTAATAATTAAATTAATACAGTTTCCTATTAAATCATTAGTTAAATAAGGATACATCGCCTCTAAACTTTCAAATTTTATATATGCGACAGATATTGAAAGCAATAATGTATTAAGGATAATAGAAAAATAAAATAGCAAAGTATCAAAAAATAATATTGAAATTGCAGGGATAAAACAGATTAATAATATTGTCGATCCAGTATCCGGATATAAAAAGAAAAGTAAATAAAGTAACGCAAAGGATATAAGAACAATACTGAATCGTATATGACGTGTATTAAATTTAGGATAAATTAATAAACATACAGATAGAATTATCACTAGGGCAACATGTATTAAAAAGCCAACATCACCTAATCCAATACGTGGGTTAAATACACTTAAACCCATCACCATAATAAAAATCGTTATACTTACCGTAATGTAATAGCGACTCGGACTACTTTCATATAGTATCTTTTCCATAGGAACTCCTTTAATTAGTATTAAATTCCCCTTCTCCGCAATAATTTTATACTTAATTTTCCATCGTTTATAGCCTTATTGAGATTAATTATGTTAATTTTTCTTAAAAAGAGCATGAATTTTTCATTATTCTTATGAATTATTCATAAATATAATCATGTTGATAGTTTTCTAAAATAGCAAAAACCCTACTTAGGGTGAGAGGAGGAAATTAATTATGAAGAAATGGAACTGGGACAATGCGAGGCAATATTTTTCAAAAACGTTACAATGGTTTTTAAACAGTTGTTTAATTATTTTGGCTGTCATTCTATCAATTCTACTTATAAAAGAAATAGTTAAATTTTTTGAAATCCTCCTTATATCAGGGACTGATTATAAAGTCTTCTTAGCAAATATTCTTTTATTCTTTTTATATTTTGAGTTCATTACAATGATTGTGAAATACTTTAAAGAAGACTATCATTTCCCATTACGTTACTTCATCTACATTGGTATTACTGCAATGGTTAGACTTATCATTGTAGAACATGATCATCCAAAAGATACACTCATTTATTCCATTGTGATTTTAATCCTCATTATTAGTTACTTTATTATTAATATTACTCCATTAGAAAGACCCAAGACTTCGTTAATTTTCCGTAAACACACCCAATCAAATAAGTCTTAGTAAAAAGGAATCAAACTCTCCTTTCTGATAGTCCCACTTTAACATGTGGTGCATACACTATCATAGAAATGGAGGAATGTATAAGTGTACTGGTATAATGGCTATCCATATTTTGCTCAACAAGTCCCTATGCACCCTACACCTCAACAATATCCGCAATATATTGCACAACAACAAAGACAACCACAACGACAACAACAACCATCTCGACAATCTGAAAAGCCAAGTGTTCAAGAAATTATGCAAACAATTCGAACACAACATAGTAATCTTTATACACAATTAGAGCAGGCAGGGGTAAATAGACAGCTAGCTGAGACTTTTATTTTTTTAATCGTGAACTTTACTCGAAATGAAGCAAATATAAATCAATCTGCAAGTGAGATTTATGAACAATTTCAAAGAGAAACACCTTGGTTCAATATCCTTATTCGCCAACTGAATTTCCCACTTAACACGATTGACCGTATACTAACAAGATTAATTGAAATAACAGTTAATATTCTCCGAGGACAACAACCAAGTCCAGGACCAACTCCTACACCAGGAGGTCGATGGTCTGACTGGGAGAACCTTGGAGGAACAATTGTTGGCGCACCTACAGTTTCCTCTTGGCAACCGAATCGTCTAGATGTTTTTGCAAGAGGTACGGATAATGCCCTTTACCACATTTGGTGGGACGGTAGTAGATGGAGTAATTGGGAGAACCTTGGCGGCGTTTTAACATCTTCCCCTGGTGCAGTATCTTGGGGGCCAAATCGTATTGATGTTTTTGTGCGAGGTACAGACAATGCACTGTATCATAAATGGTGGGATGGAACACGTTGGAATGACTGGGAAAACCTTGGCGGTGTTTTAACTAGTGGTCCTGCAGCATCCTCTCGCCGAACAAATCAGTTAGATGTTTTCGTAAGAGGATCAAACAACCGATTATACAAAAGAACTTGGAACGGATCTCGTTGGGAAAATTGGGAAGATCTTGGTGGAAACTTAAATTCAGAACCAGCAGCAATCTCATGGGGGCCAAATCGTATTGATGTATTTGCTCGTGGACAAAACAATGATTTGATTCACAAATGGTGGAATGGCTCAACGTGGTCTGATTGGGAATCCCTTGGTGGAACATTAACAAGTAGCCCAACCGTATCATCAAAACGTGCAAATCACCTTGATGTATTCGTAAGAGGTACTGGTAACCGACTTTACAAACGTACTTGGAACGGTACTCGTTGGGATAGTTGGGAATCCCTTGGTGGTAACTTAACAAGTGCTCCTGCAAGTGTATCTTGGGGACCTAATCGTACAGACGTATTTGCTCGAGGACAAAATGGTAATTTAATTCATACGTATCAAGGTAGATAAAGATGTTTAAAGCTAGGCCATTGGTATTCTCTCTATACTAAGCCTAGCTTTATTAATATTACTCTACTTAAGTAAATCTTTCTTTACCATCTCCACATTTCATTCATAAACAACATGATAATTTTGAAATTTCTTATTACATATGACATGGTTTCTGTTAAAATTTTTTATAAAAAGTAAAATTTCTTCTTAAAAAAATAATGCGTTAAGATTATATATTTACCTATTTTTTCTAAATCGAGGTTTATTCCTTTATTTTGGCGGAGGTTCCTGATGTACAGAAAGTTGCAAAAAGACAACGATCAAAGCTTGTTTCAAAACGGAAGTGATAATAAAAATAGAAACCATATAGATAGTTGGAAAATTTTAATTGTAGATGCTACTCAACAAATGCACGACCAAACAAAAAACACACTTAAGGATGTCATGTTTGAACAGAAACCTGTTACATTTTTGCATGTATATTCTGCAAAAGAGGCTGAACAGCTTTTGTCTAAATACGATGATATTGCCATCATAATTCTAAGTGCAGAATTAGAAACAAAAGATGGTAGCGTCCATTTAGTAGATTACTTACGTAAAGATTTACAAAATAATAGAACAAGAATTTTCTTATTGATTGATCAACCAGACCAATTGCCAATAAATGAAGTAATTATTTCCCAAGATATCAATGAATGTATAGAGAAAAAAGAACTTACTTCACAAAAGCTTTTTACTTCCGTTATTTTTATGTTACGTTCCTATCGAGATCTGTTCACAGTAGAAGATAGTAAAAATAGGTTAGAAGATGTTATTACTGCTACATCAAAAATTATACGAGATACTTCGAAACATCAATTAGTAAATAACATCATGCTACAATTTACATCCATCCTCAATCTATCTGATTCATCCAAAATTGGCGGTGTTTTTCTACAAAGAACAAATGAAGATTCATCTATACTAATTCACAATGGAATTTTTGATAATATACTAATTAACGACCTATTCAATAGTTTCACTAGGGAAGTTTTAGATAGCATTAATAATTTGCAAAGTTTTATTGGCAACGATTCATTCTTACTCTATCTAGGGACTGTATTTAATCGCCATTATTTCATTTATTTTTATACAGGTAGAACATTATCAGATTGGGATAAGAGAATGGTTGAAATATTTTCTTCTCAAACTTCAGCAACGTTTAAAAATGTTTGTCTTGTTGAAGAAATCGATAATACTCAACGCGAGATTATTTATACATTAGGTGAAATTGGAGAAATGCGCTCAAAAGAAACTGGTAACCATGTTAAACGGGTAGCTGAGTTCTCTAAACTGTTAGCTCTAAAGTACGGCCTTTCAGAAGAAGAATCGGAAATTATACAACTTGCTTCCCCTATGCATGATCTTGGAAAAGTCGGGATTAGTGATGCCATTATGAACAAACCCGATAAGCTCACAAAAGAAGAATACGAAATAATGAAAAGTCATGCTCAAATTGGATACGATATATTGAAAAACTCAGAGCGTCCTATATTAAAAGCAGGTGCGATTATTGCCCATCAACACCATGAAAGATATGATGGAACTGGTTATCCAAGGGGCTTAAAACAGAAAGAAATTCATTTGTATGGTCGAATTACCGCAATTGTTGATGTTTTTGATGCATTAATTAGTGACCGTGTTTATAAAAAAGGATGGAAGATGGATAAAATCATTAAATATTTTCAAGAGCAACGTGGAAAACATTTCGATCCTGAACTTACAGATATTTTCCTATCTAATATAGAAGAATTTATTAAAATTAATAATGAAATTAAATAGTTATTTAATTCTAAAAGCTTAAGTCCTTTTCAAGAGATTTAAGCTTTTTAATATTTTAGAAAAATAACAAATATTTAATAATTAAGAACATTTAATTTAGCAAATTGTTATAAATTATCTACATATTCGATAAAATTCGTCATTTCATATAATAAATATTTGACCAACAGCTGTAATCATAGTAGTATTTCTTCATAATAAAAAGAATAGGTGTATATCGTGTCAAATTTGTTCAGAAAAAAGAATATTAATGAATTGTTAAGCAAAAACAATGGTGTACGTCTTAAGCAAACATTAGGTGCCTTTGATTTAATATTATTAGGTGTTGGTGCAATTGTTGGTACGGGTATTTTTATCTTACCTGGTACTGTAGCAGCTAGTCACTCGGGGCCAGCTATTGTTTTCTCGTTTCTGATAGCAGCTATTGTTTGTGCTCTGGCCGCAATGTGTTATTCAGAATTCTCTTCTGCAATTCCTGTTACTGGTAGTGCTTATACATACGGCTATATTATCTTCGGAGAATTACTCGCTTGGTTTGTAGGCTGGGCTTTAATTCTTGAATATGGTTTAGCCTCAGCATCCGTAGCTACAGGGTGGTCTGCATATCTAGTCTCTTTATTAGAGGGCCTTAATATTAAGATACCCTCATCTTTAACAGGCCCTTTTAATCCAGCTGAGGGTACCTTTATTAATTTACCTGCCGTATTAATCGTATTAATCATTTCATTTTTATTAACTCGAGGATTACAGGAATCAGCCAAAATAAATAGAATTATGGTTTTTGTTAAAGTAGGAGTTATATTACTATTTATTTTAGTTGGAGTATTTTATGTAAAACCGGAAAATTGGCAGCCATTTATGCCATTTGGATTTGAAGGAGTTTTAGCAGGTGGGGCTCTCGTTTTCTTCGCCTATCTTGGTTTTGATGCAGTCTCTTCCGCTGCTGAAGAGGTAAAAAACCCTCAAAGAAATTTACCTATAGGAATCATTGGATCATTATTAATCTGTTCTTTCCTATATATATCCGTTTCATTAGTTTTAACTGGTATTGTTCCTTACACGGAGTTAAATGTAAGTAATCCTGTAAGTTACGCTCTCCAAATTGTTGAACATGATTGGATTTCAGGTGTGATTTCTTTAGGGGCAGTAACTGGAATGATGACCGTTATACTCGTTATGCTATATGGTGGTTCTCGTCTCATTTTTGCCATTGCCCGTGATGGTTTACTACCACAAGTTCTGACAAAACTAAATCCAAAACATAAAACACCAGATGTTAATACATGGATTTTTGGAATTGCTGTTGCTTTTTGCGCTGGTTTTATACCATTAAATACATTGGCAGAACTAGTAAACATGGGGACTTTAATTGCATTTACGATTGTCTCCCTAGGTGTAATTTTCTTAAGGAGAAATAAAAGCATTCCTAAAGGTGGATTTAAAGTTCCGCTATTTCCACTCTTACCAATACTATCGTTTCTCGCATGTTTATTCCTAATACTTCAGTTATCTATTCACACTTGGATTGCATGCGGCATTTGGTTTGTAGTTGGACTTATCTTCTATTTTGTATATGGAAGAAAACATAGTAAACTAAACAATTAATAATTAGAAAAGGTGAGTACCACTCAAACATTCATGGTACTCACCTTTTATCTTTCTCCATTCTTTTCAATCTCAATTTGATAAAGAAATGCTATCCACTTACATTGATCATGTGTTCTTATATTCTTTAATAAGCCTTGAATGATTACATCACTTAAATTAGGTTCAATTAAATTCTCCCTTAATAACACTAATGACTCTTGAACAAGTTTATGATCTTCAGTCTCAATGATAACCTCATCTATTAATTCAATAATCATTTCCCTCGTAACTTGTACTTCATCGTTTGTAGAAGCAAAATAATCTGGTGTAATAGTGTGAATCTTTGCATGCTCAGCAATAATTGTTACTTTCTCAACAATGGAATTACATAAATTCTCTATATCAACAGAACAATCGCCTAGAAAGAATAACTCTGAATAACTCTTTGTAAGACCATTAATCACCATCACAAGATCCAAATGCATTTTTTTATTCGTTTGCACAAATTGTCTTTGCACGACAGAAAGAATCATTTTATTAAACATTGATTGATACATTTTCATTTTTTCCAATAATTCTTTATTAAAGGATACAACTTGTTCCTTCATAAACAACTTTGCAATATTTGCTTGCTCTTGGAACTCATTAAATATTAAGTGCAATAGATTGTATAGTAATTCTTCCGATGGTGTTGCTTCACTGACCGACTGTTCAACTTTGGCAATAAAGTCACTCATAAACTGGTCAATTAAACAATAGATTAACTCGTCCTTAGATTTAAAATGGAGATAAAAAGCCCCCTTCGATATGCCGCATCTTTCCGTAATTTGTTGTACAGAAGTTGATTCAAAACCATTTTCAACAAATAACTCCAAGGCTTTTTCCATAATGAGTTGTTTTTTAACCATTTGTAAACACTCCTACTCATTCGTTGACAACTGACCAATTAGTCATTAGTATAAATAACGGAAACACAAGAGTCAAATAAGGGCAGGTGTAAAAGTGAAAGGGTTAGTTAATTTTGTCCTGAAAAATAAACTCGCTGTATGGTTATTAACAATCATCATTACAGTATCGGGTATTTATTCAGGTACACGTATGAAAATGGAATCAATACCTGATATCTCTATTCCATACTTAATCGTTATGGGTGTATATCCGGGTGCTACTCCAGAGCAAGTGATGAATGAAGTATCCATACCGATGGAAAAAGCCGTTGAGAGTCTTGAAGATGTAAAAGCAGTCTATTCAAACTCTTCATCAAACGTCTCTCAAGTTCAAATAGAATATGAATATGGCGTGGATATGGATGAGAAAAAACGCCAATTAGAATCTGCTTTAGATAATGTCAAATTACCAGATGTTGTAGAAGAACCTACAATCATGGCAATTAGTATGAATATGATGCCAGTTGTTGCATTATCAGTAAGTAGTTCTGAAGAAGATATTGTTGAGTTAACATCAACAGTTGAAGATGTTTTATTACCAAAAATCCAAAAAATCGATGGGGTTGCTTCGGCTACAATTACAGGACAACACATCGAAGAAGTAAATTTCACTTATGACGAAGCAAAAATGGCTGCACTTGGCTTAACTGAAGACACAGTAAAGCAAATGGTTCAAGCAAGTGATATGGCACTTTCTCTTGGTCTTTATGAATTTGTAGACGGCGAAGAAGCTGTTGCAATTGATGGTAAATTTAAAACCGTTGATGATTTAAAAGAAATGCTGATACCTGTAACACCATCTGCTGAAAATCCAGTTCCTTTTGTTAAACTAAGTGATATTGCTAAGATTGAAACTGTAGGTAAAGTTCAATCTGTTTCACGTACGAATGGTGAAGATGCAATCTCCATCCAAATCGTAAAAGGGCAAGAAGCAAATACTGTAACAGTAGTAAATGCAGTGAAAGATTTAATGGAAGAAGAAGAAAAAGCAATTGATGGTTTAAATGTCGATATAACTCTTGACCAAGGTGAACCGATTGAAGAATCTGTCTTCTCAATGGTTGAAAAAGCTGTATTTGGTGGTTTAATTGCCGTATTAATTATCCTACTATTCCTACGTGACTTTAAATCAACTATTATTTCCATCATCTCAATACCAGTGTCTATCTTTATGGCAATGTTATTATTAAATTGGATGGATATAACGTTAAATATCATGACGCTTGGGGCGATTACTGTAGCAATTGGTCGTGTAATTGACGACTCGATTGTTGTTGTAGAAAATATTTATCGCCGTATGCACTTAAAAGAAGAAAAACTTCGTGGTCGTTCATTAATCCGTGAAGCAACAATTGAAATGTTCAAACCAATCTTAGCTTCAACAATCGTAACTGTAGCTGTTTTCGCACCACTTATGTTTGTTGGTGGCATGGTTGGAGAATTGTTCATGCCATTCGCATTAACAATGACATTTGCATTAGGTGCTTCATTACTAGTAGCGATTACAATCGTTCCTGCTCTTTCTCACTTCTTATTCCGTAAAAAACTATACGGAGAGAAAACAGAAAAGAGCCATAAAGAAGTAGGCAAACTTGCATTATGGTATAAAGGTGTATTAGAAAAAGCGTTAAATCATAAAATCATTACGTCTCTAATCGCTATTATTTTATTAGCTGGCTCCCTTGCTCTGACTCCATTAATTGGATTTAGCTTCATGGGATCATCTGAAGAAAAGGTAATGTATTTAACTTACACGCCTGCAGCAGGAGAATTAAAAGAAGAAACGTTAGCTAATATTGAAACTGTTGAAAAAGAGTTAATGAAACATAAAGATATTGACATTATTCAATTATCTGTAACGGATTCAGAAAATGCAGATCCAGCCGCAATGATGATGGGTGGTGGCGGAGGCGGTGCATTAATGTACCTAATCTTTGACCCAGATATGAAAGACTTCCCAGCAGCACGCGAGGAAGTAGAGGAATATGTATTTAACATTGGCCAATCAGGTGAATGGAAATCACAAAACTTCACATCGATGTCGATGTCATCAAATGAAATTAGCTACACTCTTTACAGTGAAGATTTAGACGACTTAATGAAAGCCGTTGATCAAGTAGAAGATGCTCTAGTCGGTGTGAAAAACTTAGAAGATATTACAAGCGATGCTGAAGATCCATACGTAGAAAATGTCTTTAAAGTAGATCAAAAACATGTCCTACAATATGGCTTAACAACTGGTCAAATTGTGATGGCTCTATCTGATAAAGGAAGTAAAGAAGTATTAACAACTGTTGAGTCAGATGGAAAAGATATTGATGTAATTATTCAACGAAAAGCAAAAGCGACACCAAAAACATTAGAAGAATTGCTAGATATCGAAATTCAAACAGGTATTGGTACAACGATGCCATTATCTGAACTTGTTACTTTAGAAAAAGGTACAACGCTTAATACACTTAACCGTTCCAAAGGTGAATACTATGCAACGGTTTCTGGTACTGTTGTTGGGGATGATATTTCTGTAGCTTCACAAGCAGCAGATAAGAAAATTGACAAACTTGACTTACCTAAAGGTGTAACAACAGGAGTTGCAGGTGTTGCAGCAGATATGGCTGAAACATTTACACAACTTGGAGTAGCAATGATTGCAGCAATTGGTATTGTTTACTTTGTATTAGTTGTAACATTTGGTGAAGGATTAGCACCATTCTCAATTTTATTCTCATTACCATTTACGGTAATCGGAGCATTCGTTGGACTGTTTATTACAGGACATACAATCTCTGTTCAAGTAATGATGGGGCTATTAATGTTAATTGGTATTGTTGTAACAAACGCAATTGTATTAGTAGACCGAATCATACACATGGAACGTGACGGACTGTCAATGCGTGAAGCCATCTTAGAAGCCGGTGCTACACGTTTACGACCAATCCTAATGACAGCCATTGCCACAATGGGTGCGATGATACCAATGGCAATTGGATTCGGCGGCGGTGGCGGACTAATGTCAAAAGACTTAGCAATCACAGTAATCGGTGGTCTTCTAAGTTCTACATTACTAACACTAGTCGTAGTACCAATCGTTTACGAAATCCTATCAAAAATGCTCAAGAAAAACCGTAAAGAAGTAGAAGAGGATTAGAAATGCGAAGCGCGTTCGTTCAGCCGTGACGGAAACTGGAGGCTTCTGACAAGTGTGCTTGCACACGCAGAAGGAAGGCGAAGTTTCCGAACGGCTAACGCGCGGAGCTGGACATAGAAAAGCGGAGAACGCTCGCTCAGTTCTCTTCCAAATCTAACTTAAAAAGGTGTCTCACTCAATGATGGTGAGACACCTTTTTCTATTCAATGAGCATCAATTCTACAAAGATTAACGCCCTACTCTACTCTCTTAACATCTTACATACTTTCGTTTGAAACCTATTTTACCTCTATCAATTTCCTTTTGAATATTTTCGTAAGCATTTAGGAAACTATTTTTCTTTTTATCCCGTTTAATTTCCACGATACCAATTTCTTTTGCTGTCTCGATTGCTTTTTCATGCAATGGTACATAGGAAACCCCAACTGTATATACAAAATTATTCATTGAAGCTTTTGTTCTCTCTGGAGATTGATGAATTGCATTTTTCACCCTATCCAACATATTCGCAATTTTCTCTTCAGAGAATTCACGGTCTTTACGGTTTCCTAAGAGCCAACAATAACAACTCCAGCCAGCCGACATTTTCAACTCATCTCCGCTCTCAATCCACTTATCGGCAACGTCTTGTGCAATGTCTGATTCTGCTAATGTAACTGCAACTACATAATCAGATAGCATATAAAAATATGCTCCTTCAATCCATCGTTCATAATCTGACTCTTTCATTGCTTTTGGATCAGCAATAACCCCTGCAAAATACATTGCATCATAGTTACCTGTAGCATAGAGCTCTTCCGCTAAAGGTTGATTAATTTTTATTTTCTTTGCCATCGGTTTCATTGCTCCTGTAGCTACACCAAAAACTGGCTCATGAGCACCATTGGAAATGTACATCTTTTTCATCCGTTCTTTACCTAAAGCTTCAAGCTCACGCATTACTGTTTCGAAATCCAAGTTATTGCCCCTCTCTTTCAAAGATATTATTTATGATTAAATATTAACATTTAACTTGGCGATAAAAAAACGCCGAGAATCTTTAGTTCCCGGCGAGTAAATATTTTATTATTTTTGAATAAACATTTGTGTCCAGTAGTTACCATTTGATACGTAACCAACACCAATATGAGTATAGTTTTTGTTTAAGATGTTTGCTCTATGACCCGAACTATTCATCCATGCATTTACAACTTCAGCTGCAGTACGTTGACCTTGTGCAATATTTTCCCCTGCAGAACGATAGCTAATTCCATAGTTTTTTAACATTGTAAATGGTGATCCATATGTAGGGCTAGTATGGTCAAAGTATTTTTTAGTAGCCATATCTTGAGATTTATGTTCTGCAACTCGAGCTAACTCCCAATCATTTTTTAATGCTGGAAGTCCAACTTTCGCTCTCTCAACATTTACTAAACGAACCACTTCTGCTTCAACAGCTTGGCCTTCTTGGTCTGGTACATTAATTTTTTGACCTGGATAAATTAAATTTGGATTTGCTAGTTGTGGATTTACATTAATTAATTCTTGAACGCCTGTTTGAGTTTTTACTGCGATTTTCCAAAGAGTATCTCCTGAAGTAACTGTATATGTTGAATTTGCTGCTAGTGCAGTTGCTGGAATTAATAAGGATGCTCCAAGTATAGTAGCCATAACACCTTTTTTTAATTTCTTAAACATTGTATGTATCGATCCTTCCTGTTTCTTGTTATACCTCTATATTAAAATAGTTTTCTAACACCTATAAACCCGCAATTTTTGGTTGCATTATTACGAAACTATTACATTTATTAACTATTAAACTAAAAATCCAAAAACAGTAAGGCTTCAACAAATGAAATAATTGTTATAAAAGTAATAATGTTTAATTTGGTAATTTCTTCTGAGTCTATCTATTCTTTAATACAGACGCCATGAAGGGGAAATTTGATAATAATCTAGCAATCTATAAAAGGAAAAAAATAATAATAATATAAATATTTCTGAATTATATTAATAGTTTCCTTAACTACAATAATGATAGAATATTAATAGAAAGGAGATGGTTAATATATGAAAAAGCAATGGAAGTTTATTTGTTTGCTTTTAACTGCACTATTACTAATTATCCCATCAATTGCTAGTGCCTCAACTTTATCGGATAAAGTTGAAAATGTACCTACTAACAAAGAATGGAAGATTACATTTAACTATCCTGTCGACCAATCTACTATCAATAAGGACACCCTTTATGTAACAAATAGCCAAAACGTAAAACAAGAAGTTACGTATTCTTTTGACGGAAAAATTGTAACGGTTCACCCTCCAAGTAACGGCTATAAACTTGGCCAATCTTATACATTACATATTACAAAAGCAGTTTCTGGTATTGTGAATGACCAGAAAAAGTCTTTGAATCAAGCAATTGCAAAACCATTTACTATTACAGAAGGCTATTCAGTTGTGACCATACAAGCTGATGGTACTTCTTCAAAGATCGCAAACTACAAAACTTTTGAAGAAGCAAATAGAAACCTAAAGGCTAATCAAGGGATTATGAAAAACGGTGAATATTTGAAAATTCCTAGTGGCATTGTTTCTACTAATGTTTTGACAGTTTATTATGGGGATACAGCATTCAAAAAAGATTACGGTGGAATTGCTGCAAATAATGAGTTAGCTTATGTAGACTCAACTGAAGACTATGTGAAAGTCAATGTAGCTGGGCAAGAAATGTATGTGAAGCATAAAGATGTAAAACTTATACCTGCGCCAAATGTGAAATCCTATTATACAGCTAATAACACAGGATTATATCATTACGTGTATCGCCCAAATACAAGGAAATATGACGGTGCTTATTTAATTGGTAAAAAACCAAACTTCATGACAAATGGCGAGAAGTATTATAGTGTAGATGGAATTAACTTTTATGACACATCTGGAAATTTTGTAGGTAAAAGCTATTCCTACTTCCAATACGTGTCTCCACGTGTTTCTACTAGCTATACTGCAGCTCAACTAGATCGATATATTGCTAGTGTACTTCAAGAAAGACAAAGTACAGGTCAATCGAAATATGCTAACGCAACAACGAAAAGCCAACTTATTGGACTTGGTACTAAATTAAAAGCACTTGAAAAAGAAAAGCGCTTAAATGCATTATTTATTCTTTCGCTTGCAATACATGAAAGCGACTATGGGATGAGTTGTCATGCTCAATACTATAACAACTTATTTGGTTTAAATGTGCCTGACCATAACGATTCATGTTCATCAGTAGTAGACAAAGATTCTCCGAAATATTTCACTTCTATTGATAAAAATATTAATGATTTTATCAATAGCATAAATTCAACATACTTTAATCCCCTTAAAATGGGTGATTATCAATATAACGGGGTTGCTTTAGGGAATAAAATGATCGGTATGAATGTACGTTATGCAACAGATCCTTATTGGGGATCTAAAACAGCAGGCCATATGTATCGAATTGATCAAGCACTTGGCGGTAAAGATTATAAAAAATATCAAGTTGGAATTACAACTACAGAACAAGTTAGTGTTCGAACTGAACCAATTGTTATCAATACACCTCCAACAAACCGCGCATATCAGTATTTAGTTTATGGTTCGATTAAACGCTTAGATAAAATGCCGATTACATTGTCTAATACCCCTTCAGAAGATCCAAAGTGGTATCGTGTAATTTCAGAAATACCAACTAGTGATGCTGATTTATATACAGTAGTGGAAAATGTAGAAATTGTCCCTACTCATTAATTTAAAGGTCGTTCCAATCTTTGGGACGGCTTTTTTTATATGTTATGATGGGGTAGTGTCAAAACTTCTATGAAAAACTGAAAATCACAAGCGTTCAGGGCGGAAAGTACTCTCCGCACGAGGTGACAATCGCTCTTGACAAACATTCCGAAAAGGTTGCGCCTTGTTTTT
>NZ_RBZN01000038.1 GCF_003628435.1 Ureibacillus endophyticus
ATAATGCACAACTCACCTTTTTCTGCTTGTTTCTAGTCAACTCAAGTATAGAAAAATAGGTGATGTTGTGCATTTTGTTTTTCATAAATTGTAGGCAAACCCCAACAATTAATATAGAACCCTTTTTCTTTCGTTTATTAAACTTCGACAAGCCCCCACCTTAATATAGATAGGGGCTTGTTGCATAAATTTTTTTCCTTACTGTCGCTTCTTCGTTTTCTTATTATTAGCTCTTTCTGTCGCTGTTAATGGTTCATTTGCAAATTCATGATCGAACTCTCTTGATAAATTCTTTCTTACTGCCTGCTTATCACTAATAGTATCACTTACATTGCTTTTCCGGTTGTTACTCACTTTCAACACCTCCATGTAGTTAGTTTGCTACGTGTTGTCCTGAGTATGCATTTTTGTTAATTGTTATTGTCACTACTTAAAATTGTTTAACTGTACAAAATAAAGATTAGTTATAAATCAATTTCCATAAATAAACTGTTCGGATCATCCCAATATTGGTCAAAGGGCTTACAGTATCTGAAGCCAAAACTTTCGTATAGACGGTGTGCAGGTTTGAATGCATCCATTGAACCGGTTTCTAGACTTAATTTTGTGTAACCACGTTTTTTAGCCACGTTAATAATGTGTTGTAATATCGCACTAGCAACACCTTTTCTTAAATGTTTCTCCGCTGTTCGCATAGATTTTACTTCCCCATGCTTTGCCGTTAATTCTTTTAGTGCTCCACATCCCATAATGTCGTTATCTTCCCACGCACTATAAAAAGTAATATTATCTTGTTTGAGTCCTTCAACATTTAAAGCGTGTATACTTTCAACAGGAGAGTTTTCCATCATACCTGCTAAATGGGTCTTAATAAGTTTTATTGTGCGAATATCTGTTAAGTCATCTATTTTTATATCCATAACCATCCTCCTCTTAATTTAATTATAATTTAAGAGGAAAAATAAGGAATCATTATTATGGTTATTCATTCAGGCAAAAAGAGAGAACTTAGGGTGTTTTGAAATGCATAGAAATTACGAAAACATTATGTTGATTCTGTAAGAAAAAAAGATGTAAAGTATTTTAAATGGGGTAGTGAGAATAGATTTGCTTATTCTAATTCAGAAGCCTTTAGTTACTTAAATTTAAGAGGAGGTATATTATGGACAAAACCATTCCCAAATCAATTGATGAATATATTTTACTCTATCCTCAAGAGATTCAAGAAATATTAAATACAATAAGAAAGGTAATAAAGGATTCAGCACCAAATGCCGAGGAAAAGATAAGTTATGGAATGCCTACTTTTGCATTGAATGGCAATTTGGTACATTTTGCTGCATATAAAAACCATATAGGCTTCTATCCATCTTCAAGCGGAATAAGTTCTTTTCAGCAGGAGTTATCAGAATATAAAACTTCTAAAGGTGCAGTTCAATTCCCAATCGGAAAACCAGTCCCATATGAATTAATTAGTCAAATAGTAAAATTTAGAGTTGCTGAAAACCAACGTAAAGCGGAAGAGAAAATAAAAAAGAAAAAATAATTAAATTAGAAGTAGCTAAGTTTGCTAATTTAATGAACTGTACAAAGCCATTTAGTTATCGTGCAATATTTGTTGAATAATTTTATCAACTATATTAAATATGTTATTTAAGTTTTTCTTATAATTTATGCTTCAAGCGAAAAGGCACAAATGTTGATTTAACAACATTCGTCCCTTTTTGTTGTTTTATAGGTGGTTCTTTAAAGAATTTTTACTTTTTTAAATCCATCCATTCTTCTCTTGTTATCGCATAAACTTTAGTGAATTCATTTACTTCGTCAGGAAATTCGTCTATTAGCTTCATTCCTGTCGAAATAGCTGTGCGATATGAACCAACATTTGTGAACTTCATATATGAATAAAGTATATTAAACGGGGTATATGTAAAAGCCCAGTCTCTAACAGCTTTTGAGGCTTCACTTCCATATCCCTTTTTCTGCATATTTTTTCGTATATGATAGCCTATTTCTGGTTTTATTTTCCCATCAATCACCTGCATTGTAAGTCCGCAATCTCCAATTAACTCACCTGTTTCCTTTAAAACAACCGCCCATAATCCAAACGAGAATATTTGATATCTTTCAATGTTATTATTAATCCATGTTCTTACTTTTTCTTCATCGAATACATCGGGATAGTACTGCATTACTTCAGCATCTCCTAAAATGGCATACAAAGCTTCAAAATCGTGTTCTGTTAATTCCCTAAGAATTAATCTCTCTGTTTCTATGATTATTTTGTTATCTCTCATCTGTATACTCCTTATCATTCTTACTATATTTTCCGTTACCGTTATTGGAAGGTGAGGGGTGTATAATTTGAGGGTTAATCAACAATTGGGTGCCGTTCATGAAGGATTTGGACGTATTTTGTATTCTAGGGTCACATTGTGATGCAAAATATTTTAGTATTATGAAAGGTGAACCGTACTATTCGTAAAGATAAAATAGATTTAAAATTCCTTGATTTTTACTAGTTTACAAACAAGGGTAGTCTGAAAAGTCCTTTTAAGTCGTAACCATTGTGACTGACGCTTACGATTTCGTCACAGATAAAATGGCGAAGAGGAGAGTGGATGTTTATTTCGACTACCGCAGAAGCAATAATTCGTAAGGGATAATTTTCAATAAAGAAAAAGGGTGTCCAAAAAGTTTTTCCTTTTTGGACACCTCTAGTAAGTAATTAAGCATTTCCCTCTAAAGTCGAAGCAACCTCTGAAATAATAATTTCACTTCCTAAGATTGGAGATTCTTGTTCAGAGTTACCTGGTCCTCTATGAGCGTCTTTAAAAGCATCGCTATTTTTCCAATTAGTAAAGTCTTCAATAGTGTTCCAATACATATTTACATTAAGCTCATCATATTCTGTAAGATTTTTAGTAATTAAAACTTCTACTTTTACAAATCCATCCATTTTTTGTAAATCCCCTGGTCTTGTGAACATTGGAGCCATTTTTTCTGCAAAACCTAGTTTCGTTTTAATTTTATTAGTTACAATAATCATTTATTATTCCTCCTTAATTTTCAAAGCAAATATTTATCCTTTAGTATGGACGAACTTCAACTTTACAAGACTGAAAGCAATGCCAGTTTTAGTCTTCCTATTTCTGTTCAATCTATTATCTCGTTTCGTTCGTCAATGTAAATAATAATAGTAATTTTGTGATTAGTCAAACGTGACTATATGATCAAAATATGATTTTTTTTTATTGTGACTCAAATAAAAAAGGAACCATTTATGGCTCCGTTGATATATTGAGTATTAAATTAATCCAAATGGAGAAGACGTTTAATGGTTTTTTCAAGAAATGCAACCTCTGCTTCTAACATTGTAATTTTATGTTCAACTGCAAGATTAACACCAGTTCGGTTGCCATGTGTAGGAGTTTTTTTAAATAGCTCTATTAGATATTCGTTTTTCTTTAATCGTTCTTTCAAGGCTGGTATTGCTTTTTCCATAGGAAGAAAGTCAATAAACATTAACCCAATATCTCCTTGGTAATTAACACTTTCAGCAGAAGACAGATTATTCAATAGCAATTTATAAAAATAGTTTCGGCCACTTTCATTTATAGAGTACACTTTACGAGTGGGTCTATTACCCTCTTGCTCTAACTGTATGTCAATAAAACCTTTTTGATTTAGTTTATCTAGAGTAGCATAAGCAGTTGGTTTTTTCATATTTGTAACTGTACTTAAATTTCTTTCGATAAATTCATTAATTTGATATCCGTGTTGACTTTGCCCCATTAATAAACCAAGCAGAATTAGTGAGCGATGTTCCACTGAAATCCTCCTTTCTTTCATCAATCCTTATATATTCTCTCGTAAATTTTACTTGCCGTCAATTGAGTGCGAATCTAGTGATTTCTGGTTAATAGGGTTATAAATAAAGGAAATCTTTTATTATCCAGAAAAATAACAGCAGTCCTGGTTTATTTAAATTTATTCTATGTTTGTACACGCAGTTCTTTAGTATAATCAAGATGTCGGAAACATTAAATAAAATTTTTTATCTTCAACATCGATTACACAGAGGTACTATTCCTTCTTTACAATAGGGGAATCATTTCTAGAGGACATGAAAATGAAGAAAATTTACCTGACATTCTATATGAATGGATATCCAAAAAATAATAAAATAGATAGTGCTTTTTCTAAAATATAGCCACTTTTCGGGAGTTACTTACAAGGGGCTATAGTAGAGAAAATGATTTTCAAAAATCGGCGCATTTATTAATTGAGGAAAAATTTAGTAATAATAAAAGTGCCACTCCTTTAGCAGGCTGGCACTTTTATTAATTGGTTTATATTACATACAAGCTTAAGTAAACAACTGTATTTATTATAAAGGTGATATTATTTGATCAAACAGGAGTTTTATTTACTGACTTTTTATTTTTTGCTGGGGCAATGATAATTCCTGTTGTTTCTTCAAAATCATATAAATTTGTAGGTAAATCAGTGAAACGTTCTATTTCATTGTAGGCAGGGATACCATGGTAGGACATATCTAATCCTTCTTCCTCTTCTTGTTCACTTGCTCGTAAACCGACTGTTACTTGACATACCTTTGCAATGAAGATTCCGCCGATAAGTCCCCACACAACTACGACAATTGAACCCAATAATTGTACTTTTATGAGAGAAAAATCACCAGTTGTAAAAAGACCTTGAGATGAATCGAACAACCCAACTGCAATCGTTCCAAATACCCCATTAAAACCATGTACAGCTACAGCTCCAACAGGGTCATCTACTTTTAGATTATCTACTAATAAAGTAGCATAAATCACAATGACACCACTAGTAACACCAATAATGATGGCACTCCATTGAGAAACAAATGCACATCCAGCAGTTATAGCTACTAAGCCGGCTAATACACCGTTAATCGTCATACTTGGGTCTGCTTTTCCAAACTTTTTCAATGTCATGAAAAGAGCAGCAGTACCACCACTTGCTCCGGCAAGAAGTGTATTAAGAGCAATTGATGCAAGGGAAGTATTGGATGCATCTAGTGTGCTTCCAGCATTAAAGGCAAACCATCCGAACCAAAGAATAAAAGCACCAGAAGAAGCTAACGGAATATTACTAGGCGCAAATACATTCGTACTACCATCTGAATTAAATCTTCCTTTTCTAGGCCCTAATATTTTGGCTATTGCAAAAGCAATGAATCCACCAAGTGCGTGAATTGCAGCAGATCCAGCAAAATCCTTCATGCCCAATTTGGATAACCAACCTTCACTATTCCAAATCCAATGACCTGAAAGAGGATAGATAATAATTCAAATCAGGGCTACTGTTACAATATAGGCTTTAAAATTCATACGTTCAGCTACTGCACCAGAAACAATCGAAATACTCGCAACTGCAAATCCCATCTGAAATAGAACAAAAGCTGCACTAGGTAATTCAATGGATAAAGAAATCTTTTCTGGACTGCCAAATAAACTTGTCCCAATCATTCCAAAGGCATCTTCTCCAAACATAATGCCAAAACCAATGAGCCAAAAAGCTAAGATGCCAACTGTTAAATCTACAAAAATCTTCATCGTAACATTAACCGCATTTTTAGTTCGAACCAAACCAGATTCTAGTAAACTAAATCCACCCTCCATAAATAAAACCATTGCCGCTGCTAACACAATCCATACTGTATTTAAAAAGATTAATTCCATATTTTATCACTCCGGATTCACTAAATCATCTGTACTTAGGTCTGCTTCGCCTGTCTTAATGTTATAGGCTTCAAGAATGGGATATACGTAAATTTTTCCATCCCCATCTTCTCCTGTTTGTGCAGAGGCAACAATTGTCTCTATTGTTTGCTTGACCATATAGTCGGAAAGGACAATCTCTAATTTAATTTTTGGGCGAAGGGTTACTTTATAATTTTTCCCCCGATAAACCCCTTGTGTTTCTTTTTGTTTCCCTCTTCCAACTGCCTGGGATACGGTGAACCCCGTAATCCCGATACTCTTTAATCCTTTTAGGGTATCAGTCAGCTTTTCTGGACTTATGATCGCTTCAATTTTTTTCATTTTTATCACCTGAAAATTTTGAATTTTATATTGTACTAATATAGTATATTTTTTTCATATATCCAATCTCGATATTAGATTATACCTATCGTAATAAAACATTTAGGACCAGAGAGTACTGATAATAGGGGCTTTATTAATTATGGAGGAAGTTATGTCTAGAGTATTATTTCAATTTTATTGTTATATATAAGAAAATAAATGACCCTTAAGAAAGAATAAGTGAATCGCTGTAAAAATTATCGTTTGTTGCCTTTTTATGAAAAATTCTCTAAAGTTGTATTAAATAATGGATATTAAAAGGGGGAGGGAAATTGGATAATTCATTTTTGATGAAGACTGATACAACTTATACACTGAACTTTTTGATTTACCTACAAATATTTTTCTAAATTAGAATAAAGATGAGGGAGAAATAAAATTTCCCTGTTTATTTAACAGAATTACATTTGATGAAGATTTTGAATTAAGATATAAGGAACTGTGGAATGAGGTATCGCAACAACTATATAACTGCTACTAGCGCAATTCAATTAGAATTGTGCTTTTTCTATATCAAAAATTTAATTAAAGTGTTGACTCTTACCTTAGAGGATACTTTAGTATAAAGACCACAGAAAGGAGGTAACAATGTACACCGTTCATGAAGTTGCTAAACTAGCACATACAACTGTGAATACGTTACACCATTATCACAAAATTGGCCTTTTAATACCAGAACAAACTACAGAAGCTGGCTATCGTTTATACGGAAAAAAAGATTTAGTACGTTTACAGCATATTCTTTTTTACAAAGAAATGGATTTTCCTCTTAAGGAAATTAAAGAATTATTAGATGGGGAAATTAATCGGGAGAATAGGCTGATACAACAAAAGTATTTATTAGAGAAAAAAGTCAATCGTTTGAAGGGCCTCATTGAGACAATTGAATGTTCTATTGAAAGTGTAAAAGAAGGGGGAGATTTAGATATGGAGAAAATGTTTAAAGGTTTTAATACAGAAGAGGAATGGAAAGAAGCTTTAAAGGACCATACAGAACATTTGAAGAGTGAATACGATTTTGACCTGTCCAGTAAGGCGATTGATGTAGAATTAATGAACGACACTGCAATGGAAGCACAGTCATTTAATGAGGATATGGTTCATTTCTTACAATAAGGTCTGTCAGTAAATGCCCCGCAAGTATTGGATCGTGTAAAAGAACATTTATCATTCCTTGAAAGTAAAGGACATCCTTCAACACCACAAGATTTCCTAAATCAAACAGAGTTTTTCATTACAGACGACTATCACAGAAATATGCTTGAACAACAGCAAGTTGGTTACAGTTATTATCTAAATAAAGTAGCATCTAACTACTTGTCAAATCAATAATTAAAGGGCGCTTTTTTGTATTGGAAAAGCGCCTTTATTAATGCTCTGTGAAAGTTTAGGTATTTAGTAAATCATTTTTTACTAAAATACGAATTAAACATTGATTTATGTTTCAGTATATAGCCTTGATACCGAATTTGTTCGGAAGTTTTAGTGATTTGAATAAGGACTCTGTAGAACTATCACATTTACAGAATCACGTAATTGAGTATATGTATATGCAAAAGAGAGCCTTAAATCTTAAAGAAATAAGCGTTGGATTTGGTATTATTAAGCAACAACTAACCAATATCATTAGTGATTTAGAAGATGGTGGTTATGTGGTTAAGGAGCCCGATCCAAAAGATAGACGCGCGGTTTTGATATCACTGACACCAAAGGGTAAGGGAATTGAAGAACGAAAATGGATTAAGGTTTATCAAATGTTTAATGAAAATTTAACGAAATTAAGCGATGAAGAGAAAATAGACTTAAAATATGCTCTTCATAAAGTGAATGTATTATTAAAAAAAATGGAGGATAACCAATGAGTCAAAGAGAACGAGTGTCAATCATAGTGATAGGTGTAATTTAAAGACATATATAATTGTTTACTTACAGGTGTCATCGTAGCCTCAGTAATCTTGGTAAAACAAAGTCGACAAGTTAAAAAGGGAGTATCTTAAACTTTTTAATTGCGATAGGGATAGTGCTAAATTTTATCTGTAAAATAGGACGCATTTCTTTCATAAGGAATGCGTCCGTTTTTTTGGGATAGCGCCTGTCTTAATTTAAACATCAAAAGCACAACATCTATTAACAGAAATGTAAACCATACAAAATTAAAATACTTATGTTTGAAGGGTGAATAATGAAACGAAAATTTATTTTTAAAGAGAATAGATGTCCTCGAGGTATGTTTTTATGGATGCAATTTCTAATTTTAATTCGGTCATATCTTGTTCTTCAATTGCGGCAATTAATTGATTAATGCTTTCTTGTAAACTTTCATATTCATCTTCATCCCCCATTAACTGGATTTTCCAGAGGTTATGACGATATAGTTGCTCTAATTTAGCACCGAGTAAATTTAGTTGTTTCCAATCTGGATCCTTTAAAGCGTTCTCAATCGAGTTCACCTGTTCATAAAATTCATTTTCTCCATTAATATTTGAGCAACCAGATATCAAAATTAATAACGATGAAAGTAAAATCCAATTTTTCATAAGTTAAGTAATCCTTCCTAATTTGAATATAATAACTAGGTTTTCCTAATAATAGTAAAAACATAATCAGTCTTAAATAAAAATTGGAGGAATTTTTTTAGTGCCAGATTATTCATTAATTTTAATACGATCGATTATCGCATTTATCTTATTGCTATTTTTGACTAGGATTATGGGGAAAAAACAACTTTCACAACTTACATTTTTTGATTATGTCGTCGGGATTACTATCGGATCAATTGCTGCATCGATGTCTGTTGATAAAAACATTCAAATTTCAAATGGGGTGGTCTCTTTAGCTATCTGGGGGATTTTTCCGATTATCCTCGGATTTTTTGGCATGAAATCTAGAAAGTTCCTACAAATAACAGATGGAAGACCTTCTATCGTCATCAAAGAGGGCAAAGTTTTAGAAGAAAGTATGAAAAAAAATCAACTTGCTATTGATGAATTAATGATGCTTTTAAGAGAAAAAGGGGTATTTAAAATTGAAGATGTTGAGATGGCTATCTTAGAAACAAATGGGGAACTAAGTATTATGAAAAGAACAGATGTGGAACCAATTACACCAAGTTTATTGGGCATGAAGGTAAAATTAGAACACGCCCCAACTTTATTAATTGTCGATGGACATATTTTATATAAAAATTTATCTACTTTAGGATATACTGAGGAATGGCTTCAAAAAAAAATAAAAAAACAAGGTGCACAATCAATAGATGATATCTTTATAGCTCAAGTTGATTCAAACGGGTCTCTTTATGTAGACCTTTATAAAGATAAGATACAAAAAGATGAAAGTTAATTAAAAACGCGTAAAAACTTACTTTATGTAATATTTACGGGTTTTTAAACTAGTTCGGTGGATATTTAAGATTATTAATCATTTTCGTACCAAGGATTTAAATGGATTAACACTTCTGCCACATCATCATGATGTTCCATAATTGTCTTTTTAATTTTACGTATAATATCATGACCTTCTTGAATCGTAAAATTTGCTGGTACACTCACACGAAGATCTACCAGTATATAATGACCATTTTCTCTTGCGCGTAGTCGGTCAATCCGTTTTACATCTGGTACAGTTAAAATGAGATTGTGAAAATCATCTAACAACTCTTGACCTACGCTTTTTTCCATAAGTGATGCACCAGCTTCTACGAGCATTCCGTATGCCAATTTAAATACTAAGATAGTTACAATCAATCCAGCAATTGGATCCCCAAACAATAGGATGTTATTTTGAGTAGCTTCTCCAACTAATGTAAGGCCAATACCAATTACAGCAGCTAATGAAGCATACACATCTGCAAGATGATCTTTTGCTGTAGCAATTAAACCTTTACTATTTGTTTTTTTCCCTATGTTCATCGTGTATATGTATAAAATGAATTTCCAAACTAGAGAAATAATAGCTGTTACGAAAGCAATTACCCCTGCTTTTTCAGGCTCCTCAAAGAATACTTTGATAGATTCATAAGCAATATAACAAGCGGCTAAAACTAAAATAATTCCAACAATCGCAGAGCTTAGAACTTCCGCCTTCCCGTGTCCATAAGGATGATCTTCATCAGCAGGACGCTTAGAAATACGCATCGATGCTAATGTAGCACCACTTGCGATTACATCACCAGCATTATGATAACCATCTGCTAGAAGTACGGGACTGTTAAAAATTGCACCAACTATTATTTTTAGAAATGTTAACACTATGTTGCTGATTAAACTAATCCAGCCAGCCATCATGGAAGTGTTTGAATGTGTGTGTTGATTCATTAATTTGTACCTCCACTAAAAATCTTTCCCTAAAACAACAAAATCCTTTGACTTTAATCGTCAAAGGATTTTAAGTGAAAATATATAATTTAGTTAAACTAGAAAACGGCATCATATTCTATCACTCCTAAAAATTAGCGCTCATAAATTATAGTCCTATTAAATTATGTTTTCAATAGTTTTAAATATTGAGTTTGTTTTTTATTTCTGTTTACAATCTTTAACCTAATCCAATCACATTACTTGAATTGTAATCATGTTACTAAATATTTTGAAACACCAGAACCATTCGAGAAGTTAAATCTTTTCGAGTTAAGTGGAAAAGAGAATAAAAGGAGCTCAATAGAGATAATGATGGCTTATAAAATGAAAAGGTCCTAAAATTTAATATTTAGAACCTGTTAAAAACGTTATATAAAATTTTTTAAATCAATAATGAATTCATATATAAAATAACAGGCAAATCCAAATAACAATATTCCTGCAATGATTGAAGTCCACTTGATCATATTACGATTCATAACTTTTCTTGTTAATGAAACGATTGTTAATAATCCAATATCATGCATTAATATACCTGTTAAAATACCTAATGCGACAATAATGAATTGATTTGCTCCATTTTCTGCAAACGAATCAGCTAAAACTGCTCCAAATACAGAAACCCAAAACACTAAATTTCCTGGAGAGCTAGCTACTAATATTCCATTGCGATAGGTTGAGAAAAATGATTTTGTTACTTTTTCGCCTGCTAATGTTATATCCTTATCTGCATTTTTAATGGAGTCATAAGCAAGTATCAATAAAAATACAGCCCCAACAATCCAAAGTGGCATTTGAATATAAGGTAAAGCTAAAAAATTAGCTAAGCCTAAATATAATGCCATAATTAGTAACAAATCAATGGTCATTCCACCAATTCCAACAGCCCAACCGTGGATAAAACCATTTTTTAAACCTTGTTTTGTCATCTCGACTGTTATTGCACCAACAGGCATTGCAATGGCAAGTCCAATCATGACATACGTAAAATATAAACTCATTTCAACACTACTTTCAAAAAAGCATCCTTTCTTACGTCCGTTTATAAATATAAATGTACTTGAATAAAAATAATTTTTCAATTTTTTTCTATAAATACAGGAATAGGACAAGATTTTTTAAAGTTAAAAACAGACGGCCATTTTGAAGCACAATTCGAGAGCTTCTAAACCGTCTGCTTTTAATATCTTACAAGTCTCAACAGTTACAATTTGCAACTACTATCAACTTATTATTTATTATTTGGAGAAACTAGGATTTTGATTTGTTCTTTATCGTTTACTAATGTTTCGAATCCTTCTGATACGATATCATCGATAAGAATATGCTTTGTGATTAATTTTTCAGCTGGGAAGTAACCTTGTTTCATTAAATTCATAACAGCTGGGAAAATATCACGATATGCGATAATACCTTTTACAGAGCGTTCAGATAGTACGATATTATTTGGTTGGAATGATGCTTCATTTTCCCAAATGGATACAATAACTGTTTCACCTTCAAATGTAGTAGAATTAATCGCTTGTTTCAATACGACTGGCACACCAGTTACTTCGAATGCTACATCTGCACCACCGTTTGTCAGTGCTTGAATTTCTGCTACTACATCTTCCACTTCTGCTGGATTAATAACAGCTGTTGCTCCAAGCTCTAATGCTTTTTCTCCGCGTTTTTTTGATAATTCTACTGCATAAATTTCTGATGCACCTGCAACTTTTAATGCTTCAATTACTAATAAACCAATTGGTCCAACACCGAATACAACGGCTTTATCTCCAGCTTTTATTTTACTCATACGTACTGAATGTAATGCTACTGCTGCTGGCTCTACTAAAGCACCTTGCTCTAATGTTAACCCTTCTGGCATTTTATGTACCCAGCGTTCATCAACTACTGTATATTCAGAGAAGCCACCGCCTCCACCAGATAAACCGTGGAATCCTAAGTGTTTACAAATATTATATTTTCCTTTTTGACAAGCTGGACATTTCCCACAAGCCAAAATTGGTTCTACGACAACTTGGTCACCAACTTTTACGCTCGTTACGCCTTCTCCTACTTCAACAACTGTTCCAGAAAATTCATGACCCATTACAATTGGTGCCACATCTTTACTTACTTCATGCGGTTTTTCAACAGGAATAAAGATTGGACCCGCTACGTATTCATGAAGATCGCTACCGCATATGCCTGTATATGCAACTTGAATTTTTACACGACCTGAAGTTACTTGAGGTTCTTCAATGTTTTCTACTCGAATATCTTTTGCTTTATACCAAAGTGCTGCTTTCATAAGTATTACACCCCAAATCAAAGTATTTACTATATATGTAATAGCAATATAATTTTACCAAATTTATCGATACTATTTTGTGTAAAACTATAAAACTTTCTCAATAAAATGATGAAATAATGTACAAAAATTATTGACTGAATAGCTAACGGGCACTTTTTGAATGAGAAAGGGACTAAAAACTATGGAAGTGATTTTTTTCTAATAACATTGTAAGAGATTGGATTTAGAAATAATGTATATTGTTAACAAGGAATTTAATTTATACTAGTTGAAGATATATTTATATAAAAGAAGTTTATGGAGGCAAAATATGTTTAAACATAAGATAAATGATGTGATTGAATTAAGATTATTAGAAGTTAGACATACAAAATTACTTTTTGAATTAACTAATCAATCTAGGAACTATTTACGTGAATGGTTGCCTTGGGTTGACTCTACCAAGACTATTGAAGATTCGAAGCATTTTATTGAAGGCACTATGAAACAATTCTGCAACAATAATGGTTTTCAAGCAGGTATTTGGTATAAAGGAGAATTAGCAGGAGTTATAGGGTTACATGGTATAAATTGGGCAAATAAATCTACTTCAATAGGCTACTGGTTAGGTGAAACATATCAAGGAAAAGGCTTAATGACAAATGCTTGTAAAGCCGTTATCGATTACTGTTTTACAGAGTTAAATTTAAATAGAATCGAAATAAGGGTTGCAACAGAAAATCTTAAAAGTTTAGCTATCCCTGAAAAACTAGGCTTCCAAAGAGAAGGTTGTCTAAGATGTGTAGAGTGGCTATATGATAAGTATGTAGATCATTATGTCTATGGTTTAACAAAAGAAGATTATAATAGAATTAATCAGCATATGGATTGAGAGATAAAATGCAGCCTACTTGATTACATTAATGAATAATATTTTACATGTATAAGAAGCCATTTGAGTATTTTTCAAATGGCTTTTACTTATATCAAAGTTTAAAAGAATCATAGTTGAGTGACGATTATGATTAAAAAGTGTACGTTTATGATGAAAAAGGGACTGAAATATAATATAATGCTAAAATACTAACAGGTAGAATGAATTACCTTAAGTGTTAATTTTGACGTACCTAAGAATATTATGGATGGGAGGTATATAGGATAAATAGGCTAGAAAATGCATTGTTTAGTTTTTTAAATCAAGAAAATTTTTCGCCTCTTGAAAAAGAAAAATTAAAGTTTGGTATTCAAATTGTATTAGCAGAGATTAATAAATTGCTAATTATCTATTTGGTTGCATTTTTATTAGATTGTTTTGTACCAACACTGATAACACACCTTTCTTTCTTGCTTTTAAGACAAGTATGTTTAGGATATCATTTTAAAAATTTGTATATATGTATTGCATGGAGTCTGATAGCATTTCCAATAGCTATAAACTTTTTAACAAATCAATTCGGTAATCTTTCAGCTATCTTCCTATATATCGGTTTTTGTATTATGTTATTATTCATCTACATACTTGCACCACAAGGTACTGAAAATCAACCAATTATTAGTGAAAAACACCGAAGTTATCTGCGTAAGCAAATGAACATAAGACTATTCATTTTAATTGGTGTATTTTGTTTCAGTCCAGCAGAAATGAAGGTTCTAATCAGTTATGGTGTATTTTTAGAAGTGTTTATGTTAATTACACAAAAAATAAAAGGGGAGAAATTAGTATGAAAAAAGAGAAACAAATGACAGTGAAAAATAATAAAGGATTAAAATTAAATTTTGTTGCGTCCAAAGTAGCTCAAGGACTTGTGGCAGTAGGTGGTATGGCAACTGTTCAAGCGTGTACAGCATTTTTCAATGAAAAGAAAGTACCTGATGAGTTATTGAAGAACAATCGTTTTGCAGATAATGAATAAAGTGAATTGGTGAAGGTAATGCAATTATTAATCGCAGGTTTGGTTGAGTTAATCGGAATATTTTGGGCTATTTCTTATACAACTCAAATCAAGTTAAGTATTAAGCGTATCTTGTTTTATATATTACTAAGCATGGGTCCTGCCATTGTTCTACTACAATTTGTAGGGCAATGGCAAGGAATCATCTACTTAATAATTAGTTCTTTTACTTACTTCTATTGGCTCTCCAAAAGCTTCCTAACTCTCATACATATATGCTTTGTCTTGATTTTTGGTGTTATAACAGATAATCTTTCGCAATATGTGATGACTGCTTTACCTAATATATTACCTGGAAACTTAGAACATTTATGTATTTTTACGTTGTTGTTTGTTGTTAGTATTATCATTTATCAACATTCAACAAGAAAGATCTATAACTTAATTGGTGAAATAAAAGTTGCGTATATGCTTATTCTTTTTATTGCACTTGTGACAATGGGGACGTTCTATATCAATCTCTATTTAACAGATTATTTATCTAAACAGAATCTATTAAAATTTAACATCATCACACAGATTACCTACTTTGCAATAATGCTGTTTGTACTGTATTTTACAATTGTTACTATAAAAAAAGAAAACCACTATCGAAAAGTTGAGTTTGAAACAGCGCAGTATACAGAATACATGCATTCATTGGAGTTAATTAATAATGATATGCAAAAATTTCGCCATGATCATGCCAACATCTTAGTTACCATGCAGGGGTACATAGAAATAGAGGATTTTGACGGATTGAAAACGTATTTTAAAAAGCATATTTTTTCTGCTGAAGAAGATACGATTAAGAGAAATATGCGGCTAGCAAATTTGGCGAATTTAAAAATTACAGGGATTAAAGGGCTTATTTTAACAAAGACGCTTCAAGCAGAAAAAGAGGGAATATCAGTACATATTGAAATTCCAGATGAAATTGAGGAACTAAGCATGAATGTGATTGATATTTCTAGAATTCTAGGAATATTTTTAGATAATGCTATTGAAGCAAATATAGAAAATAACGAAAATAAAGAAATCGATATTGCAATTTTTCACAGTATGTCGGGTTCCACACTAATCATCATTGAAAATACGATAAGCGATAATTCTATCATGATTAACCAGATATTTGATGAGGGCTACTCAACGAAAGGTAAAAATCGTGGTACGGGATTAAGCACTGTTAAAAGCATTCTGAAAAACTATCCGAATGTTATGCTGAATACAGATGTAAATAATGGTGTATTTACTCAAATTATCGAGGTTACAAAGAGTGAGGGGATTCGATGAAAGTTGTAATTTGTGAAGATAATCCACAACAACAAAAAATGCTTTATAACAGGTTAAGAAACTATGCCATGATCAACCATCCAAGTGTAGAATTTGTACTAGTTGCCTCTCATTCTGCGGAGGTTTTATCCTATTTAGAGGATCATAAAGCAGATTGCTATTTCCTAGATATTAATTTAGGGGACGGACGCAATGGGCTTGAATTGGCTTCTGAAATTAGAAAACACGATCCGATAGCGAGTATTATTTTCGTAACAGATTATTCAGAAGCATTGAAGTTAACATTTAAGTACAAAGTAGCGGCATTAGATTTCATAATTAAGCGTACCGAGGAGAGTTTTACCGATGAGTTAATTGAAGCTTTTGTGAGTTCAATTACACGTTACGAACAATTAGGACAAAATAAAGTGACCAATTTCTTTCAAATTAAAATGGGAGAATTAATAAAAAACATTCCTTACGAAAATATTTACTACTTTGAAACATCTGAGGATTTTCATAAAATTCGATTATCTGAAAAAAATGGAGTATTTGAGTTTTACGGAAAACTTAAAGAGATTGAAGAGATGCATTCAAGTTTTTTCAGGTGTCACAAAAGTATGGTAATCAATCTTCAAAATGTAGTGGAGATAAATAAGAAGGAAAAGTACGTCGAATTAGCGAATGGTGTGAGATGTCCCATTTCTATTCGAGCGCTACGAAATATTCAGCATAAGGTGAATGAGCATTTAGTAAATGATTAAAAACGGCTAAGGTTGAAGGTTTACCCACTTCAACTTTAGCTGTTTTCTTGTTTAGAGGTTGATTCCTGTTATTTGAAATTTGGTAAAAATTTGCATAGTGCGAAACGATTATTACAACAAACCGAACGCTCAGGAAAAAAGTCCCTACTTTGATGAAAAGGTATTAAAATAAAATTATAAGTAATTGACGAAATTAATTTTGACTATATAGCATTTGGTTTACTATAAAGCTTTTAAAAGGGGGAGTTAGGAGTGTCTAATCAACCGATTGAATACGATGGAGAAGTTTGTTTAGAGCGTGCTTTAAAGCTTCTAGTAAAAATGGATGGTTTGTGTGAATCGGTGATACAAAGGATTCTCAGAGAAAAAAATTATCAAGAACTATACGAGTTACTAGTGAAATCTCGTTATAATGAGCGTTATGATGATGTAGCATCGAGTTTGTATCGACCGTTTCATTTTGATGCAGGTAGCTGTTTATCAGAGGCTTTAATATGTTTAATTGAATTAGGTGCTATGAAACATGAAGAAATTATTAAAATTTTAGATCAGCAAAGTTACGCAGGTTTATATAATTTTTTAGAAATTCGAATCCATCAGTACAATCAGTATAATCTAAAAAGAATGGCAACGTAGTGTTGCCATTTTTTAATAGTGAGCCCTAAAACTCTTAGTATTGGTTATAGTAAATTAATAATCTAACATGTATAGTTATACAAATATAATATTTGAAATTGGAATAACTTAAGTTTTCAGAGGTGTAAGATGGCAGATTTTTTATCAATTGATTTTTCAAACTTTGCTGCTTTTTTAATGGTTGCAATGGTGATGATGATTATTCCAGGTCCAGATATGGCATTCATTATAAGCAGAAGTGTTTCTGGTGGTAGAAAACAGGGGATTGCAACTGCATTCGGTATGCAATTAGGATTTATTTTCCATATTTTAATAGCTGTTTGTGGACTTTCAGCGATTTTAATGACATCAACGATTGCTTTCCAAATTGTAAAATACGTTGGAGCAGTTTATTTAGTCTATTTAGGGGTTAAAACAATACATGAAAAACAACAAATCACATTGGATACACAACAAAAAATCCATTCTAGTGTGTGGAAGTCTTTCACACAAGGTGCTATTACAAATATTTTAAACCCTAAAAATGCTTTATTTTTCCTAACTTTTTTACCTCAATTTATAAAACCTGCTGCTGGTAACACCGCTTTTCAATTCATTTTCTTAGGTGTTGTATTCGGTGTAATGGGTTTAATATTTGACATTTTATTAACTTTATTAGCTACAGCATTAAAAGATCGTTTTACAACAAATACAAAAGCAATCCAATGGCAAAAGAATATTAGTGGTGGTGTATTAATCATATTAGGTGCTATTTTGGCTTTTGAAAAAAGTAGAGCTTAATATTATCATCCTTAGTAGGACGCTTTCCTTAAAACAAGGAAAGTGTTTTTCTATTTATGATAAGATTAAGAACGAAAAAAAGTCTGTTACTTTAATGGGGGGGATATAGTTGAAAGTAATTTCATTCATCTTATGCATATTCGCATTTATAATTTTTGTAGCTGCATCAATTACAGAAAAGTATAGTTCTTATACACCGATAGCAATTATTTTAATTGGATGTGCATCTTTATTAAATGGTTTGCGATTTTTAAAAATTAATGAACTAAAGAATAGCGGAAAGTTTAACATAATCATTGGGATTGTGATGATTTGTTTAGGGGGGATTGTATTAGGACTTTGATTCATAAAACTATCTGAAATTTTTTCTTCATATAACGGAAATGAGCATTTTATCAAGGGATAATTGCATTATAAGAATGCACATCAGCATAATCAGTTGATGTGCTTTTAATTATGCATTTTATTTTAAAAATCTTTGATTAAAATTTATTGACCAAACTAGCTACTCTATTTTATTATGTAGTAGTACTCAATATTGTTGAGTACGAAAAGAGGTGATTTTTTTGCAGAACATGCGCGAAATGCTGAAAGGCGTCTTGGAAGGTATTGTGATGGAAATTATAAGTCACGGTGAAATATATGGTTATGAGATTACTAAAAAACTGCGCTCATTAGGATTTGAAGAAGTGGCTGAAGCCTCTGTATATGCATTACTACTTAGGCTAGAAAAAAACAAATTAGTTCACATTACAAAAAAACCTTCTGAATTAGGCCCTCCAAGGAAGTTCTATACACTAAATGAGCGAGGGCATGAAGAATTAGTTGCTTTTTGGGCTAGATGGGATTTTTTACGTGAGCGACTTCAAATTTTAAGATTGGAGGAGAAAGAGAATGAAATTTAGTGATGAGATGAAAGGGAAAATTAGACAGTTTGCAAAGGAACAATCCCAATATTATTTGGAAGAAGCAGAAATGACATATCTTGAAAAGTTGAAATATAAGACAGGTCAAATGAGGGGGCAGGTTGCAGCAAAGCTTTCAAAATTAAAGAAAGAATCAAATATGTCCATTGAAGCTCAAAACGATATGATGCTGTACATGAGTGATTATATGAACGATTTAATCGAACAGGGAATATCTGAGCAGGAAGCCTTTGAACGTGCGAAGGAAGAGCTGAAGTTTCGTAGCGAAACCACAGATTCTGCCAATTTACAGAAAAGATTTGCTGAATACTATGAAAATCTTGATACTGCCCATTATGAAGCAATCGGATTATTTTACGCTGGTTTTATGTTTTTTGGCGTTTCGATTGGCGCTCTAACTGGATTTCTCGGTAGTGGCGGGAAAGATATGTTCTACTCAGGAGGGTGGATAGATACGCTGATTGGTGTCGTTGTTGGGGGAATCATCGGAATTGGTTTAGGCCTAATTAGCAATGCGTTTATTCTATTAAAGAAAAAATAGAAAGTGGCTAACATTCTTAAAAGACTGAGGGAGGCGAACTGTCGTGAGAAATATCAGAAAAAAGAAGGATATTGGTATTTATGGTTTCGTCGCAAAAGAGTATGACAGAAACTCTCGAAAAAGCAGGCTTCCGGAAATGCAAAGCTATGCCAATGAAGTCGAATACTATGTAGGAAAAGGTGCTAATGTTTTGGAAGTAGCACCTGGCCCAGGGTATTTGTCCATTGAACTTGCCAAAAGAGGCTTTCATGTAACAGCAGTGGATATCAGTCCTGATTTTGTAGAAATCGCAAAACGAAACGCAAGCGAAGCAGCTGTTTCAGTAAATTTTCTAGAGGGGAATGTGTCAAACCTACCTTTTCAAGATTGCCAGTTTGATTTTGTTGTGTGTAGTGCTGCATTTAAGAACTTTAAGGATCCTGTGAAGGCATTATGTGAGATTCATAGAGTGCTGAAACAGAAGGGAAAAGCGTTAATCATCGACATGAATCATGAGGCAACAAATGAGGATATCAACGAGGAAGTAAGTAATATGAAAGGGTTTGATAGGTTATTCGTCAAATTTTCATTTAAGACGTTCTTAAAGAAAGGTGCATATACAAAAGAAGAATTTGCTGAATTTATTAAACAAAGTCCTTTTAAAAACTATCATATTAGAAACGAAGGAATCAGTTTATATGTTTATCTTGATAAATAAAGTCGTTCACGTTTTTTAGTTGAACATGTTGAATCAACTCATTTTCTAAATGGACTAAGTCAATGGGCAAGGTCATTGCCGGGTTACTAACTTTTTGGGGTTTTTTCACATTACAGAAATATTATTTTATATCTACAAATCCTTACGTACTGTATCCACAATTACACCAATATATTTACCACTCGTCTTATTTAACATTTGAATTATCCATTTTTACTTCTAAAAATTTCGCCCTCTATTGACATTAAGTAATTACATGCTAGAATGATAAAGACTTTGTCGCGTTGAAGCGCTAAAGTTAGTATTGTGAAATAATTTCATCTAGGAGTATACAGCATATGTTTTCTATTGAGGCAAAATCAAAACCGTCAGTATTCGAAGCATTATTCATTGTAATTCTCGTTATTTCAATCATTTCATTTGCAATCGGTAAGTTTGGTAGTACACCACATATCCCAATTCTGTTATCCATTATTCTTCTTATTTTTTATGGTTTGCTAAAGCGTGTGCCATTTAAAGTGTTGGAAGAAAGTATGAAATCTGGAGCCATTTCAGGAATAGGTGCTATTTATATTTTCTTTTTAATAGGTATCCTGATTAGTAGCTGGATTGTTAGTGGAACAATACCAACGCTTTTATATATGGGTTTTACCCTCGTATCAGCTAGTTTCTTTTATGCAATTGTATTTATCATTACAGCAATTATCGGTACAGCCATTGGTAGTTCATTAACGACTGTAGCGACGGTTGGGGTTGCGTTTGTAAGTATTGCAGGAGCCATTGATGCATCTATTGCTTTGACAGCTGGCGCGATTGTATCCGGAGCATTTTTTGGTGATAAAATGTCGCCATTGTCAGATACAACAAATCTAGCTGCGAGCATCGTTAATATTGATTTATTTGAACATATTAAAAATATGAGTTGGACAACGATTCCTGCGTTTATAATTAGTGGTGTCTTATATGCTGTTTTATCGCCTTCAATTGCAGGAGTAAATAATACAACGATTGAGTACTATCAAGCTAGTTTACAAGATACAAATTTAGTTCATTGGTATGCGATTGTTCCACTTCTAGTCTTGATTGTTTGCACATTTATAAAAGTGCCGGCATTTTTAACACTGATAATTAGTTCTCTTGTGGCGCTTTTCTTATCAATATTCCATACGTCTTTATCCATTAGCGATTACTGTGCAATTTTATATAGTGGTTTTGTTTCTGAAACAGGCGTGGAAGTGATTGATTCATTGTTAACTCGCGGTGGTATCAGTAATATGTTCTTTACCATTATGCTTGTTGTGCTTAGTCTCAGCATGGGTGGGTTATTGTTTGCTTTAGGGATTATTCAAACATTGCTTAGCAAAATTGAAAGTTTATTAAAATCAATTGGAGCATTAATAACTGGTACGGCCTTTACCGCAATTGGTATTAATGTTGTAGTTGGAGAACAATATTTATCGATTTTATTAACAGGAGAAGCCTTTAAGCAAAAGTATAGAGAACTAGGCTTACAATCAAAAAACTTAAGCCGAGTAATGGAAGATGCGGGTACAGTCGTAAATCCGCTTGTCCCTTGGAGTGTATGTGGACTATTCATTGCCTCAACACTTAACGTTTCCGTAATCGATTATTTACCGTTTGCGTTCTTCTGTTTACTAAGTCCAATCCTTACGATCCTATTTGGATGGTTAAATCTAACGATATCAAAAACCTAAATATAAATATAAAGATTACGCAGATTAGAATTAGTTCTAATCTGTTTTTTTATTGCTAAAACTTTTGTCATTGCATTTTGTCACAACAATAGTGTACGATACATAGTATAAGTTAAATACTGTACGACATACATTATTGTTGAGTGAGGTGATTACATGAGTAATTTATTGGATTCATTAACAACAGAACTTAGAAGAGGCACATTGACATTAGCGGTATTAAGTCAGTTAAGAACACCTCAATACGGATATTCACTCGTTCAGTTGTTAAAGGAATCAGGAATAACCATTGATCAAAGTACGCTTTATCCATTGCTTCGTCGATTAGAAAAACAAGAGCTTGTCTCAAGTAGTTGGGATACGTCAGAGAGCAGACCACGTAAGTACTATGTTTTAAGTGATTATGGTTTGGAAATCTTTTTGAAATTGAAAGAAGATTGGATGAGCATTTCGAAAGAACTTTATACGATATTAAGAGAGGATGAAGAAAATGATGTTGATTGATATATACATTCAAGAAGTCACTCGTCGGCTGCCTGAAAAAATGCGATCAGATATTGCACTTGAATTACGATCAACAATAGAGGATATGTTGCCTGGTGAATATAGTGAGGAAGATGTAAAGGAAGTGCTGAATACTTTAGGTAACCCAGCAGTATTAGCAAGTGGTTATAAGGATCAGCCAATGCATTTAATCGGTCCACGCTACTTTGATGTTTACGTTTCGTTATTAAAAATGATTCTACCTATTGCAGCGGTCATCTCCTTGATTACAGTAATTAGCCAAAACGTCTTTGGATACAGTGGGGATGAGGCGATTCTAAGTATTGTTTTACACATTATTGGTGAAGGAATATGGGCAACTATAGACGTGGGCATCCAAGTCTTTTTCTGGCTAACACTTACTTTTGTCATTATTGAGAGAGTTGATAAAAATAAAGATGAACAACCCATAACATTAAACACGGGAAAATGGACTGCAGATGAATTGAAAAATATTCCATATATCCCGAAGAAAAAAGCGATATCAAAATTTGAAATATTTGGTGGGTTAATGTGGACTGCCATTTGGGCTACAGTATATTTTAATGCGAATCAACTTGTAGGTGTTTATCATGGAACTGAAAATGGATTAAAATTTGTGATGCCTGCTCTTAATCAGGAAGTGTTATTACAATACTTACCAATCATTGTGATAATAATCGGGATTGAAATTGCTATGTCTTTATATAAGTTATTAAAGGCACAATGGACAAAACGAATGGCTATTTTTAACGCAATCCATGAACTAATTGTAACAGTAGTCTTCATTATGATTATTACCAATTCCAAATTAATGAACCAACAATTTATTTCATACATGAGCGATTTATTCTCGAAGGAGAATTTTAATAATTGGTTAATTGTTAGTGCAATTTGCATATTTATAATCAGTGCTGCCATCAATGTATACGATGGATTCAAACGAGCGAGAGTTCATAAGTAACATGTTAAAATTTTGAATTTGATAAAGAAAAATAGTATCAACAACCTCAAATTTGTCAATGATATGACAAGAGGAGGTGTTGATACTATGCAACAAGAAGTTCTTTGTGAGGTAAATAACTGCCAGTATTGGGCAAACGGGAACAAATGTAGTGCTGAAAAAATTTATGTAGTTAGCAACAAAGGTAAAGAAGCATCTACTAGTGAAGAAACAGATTGCAAAACATTTAAACCTGAGAACTAATTTATTAAGAGGTAACCAACTGCGATTGGTTACCCTTTATTATTGATAGTATTGATAATAACTCTCATTTTCATTCGTGTTACTTCAATTATTTTTCCTCAGATCTCCCTTTAGGAAGCATATTTCTTTAAAATGGACGTTTTATTCCCAAAAAACAATTATATTTTTCTTCCATACATTACAACAAAGTTAAAGTATTTATAAATACAATCAACATCTTTAAAACCACTTTCTTCTAACCAATTTAATTGTTGTGTTAAAGTGGCCATCTTATCTAGCTTAGTTCTTTCATAGGCTGCGTAGATTTCCTCTTCTGTTAATCCACTACTTTCAACTTTATTTTTCCAATCATCTTTATAAAGCTTTTCAAGTGAAGCGGTATGTCCTAAAACTTGATCAGCATTTACAAATATACCGCCATCATTTAGTAAGTCATAAATTTGAATGTATAAATTTTTCTTCTCTGTATCTGTTAAATGATGTATGGAAAGAGAAGAAACAATAATATCAAACTTATTATCATATTCGTAGGAAGTATAATCATCGACAATATAATTGATATTTGAAAAATGGGAGAAACGTTCTTTGGCAACATTTATCATTTTCTCTGAAATATCAATAAGTGTTACTTTTGCTTCAGGAAATTTATTTAATATAAAAGATGAGAATAAACCAGTTCCTGCACCAATATCTAACACAGTTGGCGTTGAAGAATGGGTTTCTATAATAGATACTGGTATAGAATAAAAATCATCAAAACATGGAATCAATTTTCTTCGTTGTGAGTCATACTTTTCTGCATTTTCATTAAACTTTTGGACAATAGATAATTTTGAACTTTGATAAACCATAATTTTTTCCCCCTTCATATTGTTAATTGAATTATAATGACTATTATCAATAATTAAAATTAACAAAAATGACATTTTTTGATAACGAACCGTTATTAGGAGGATAAAATGGATATTAGATGGATGAAAACATTTATTATATGTGCGAAGTATGAAAATTTTAGGAAAGCATCGGAAGAACTATTTTTGACTCAACCTGCTATTACAAAGCATATAAGACGACTTGAAGAGCATCTTAATACACAGTTATTTGAAAGAAGTGGAAAAAAGGTACGATTAACTCAAGCTGGGTATAAATTTCTCCCTTATGCAACGGAATTAGTATTAAAGTATGAACAAGGGATTGACAACTTTGAATCTTGGAAACAAGGATATAATCGTAAATTAACTATTGCAACAGCACCTCAAATTGCATCATCATTTTTACCCTCGTTGTTACGTGCGTTTATCGATGAAAATCCTGATATCGAAGTGATTATCAATGTCACGAAGTCTTTTGAAATAGGTGGCGAAATAAGTTCTGGAAAAGCTGATTTAGGACTATCCAGAGCACTGCCTTTGGAAACTAAATTAAAAACAGAAATTATTCATGAAGAGCCAGTTATTTTAGTCGGAGCTAATTTACAGAATGGAGCAAGTGCTATTGAAAGTGAAGTATTATCTAATTATCGCCTAATAACTCATAATCATCCAGATTATTGGGATTCGTTATTAATTAATGTAAGAAGGCATTATCCAACAGTTCGAACGATGGTGGTAAATCAAATAGAAGTAACAAAAAAATTTATAGAAAATGGTCTTGGTGTTTCATACTTACCATATTCTATGGTTAAGGATGAACTAGCAAATAAGAAATTAACGGAAGTAAAATCTGTGAAAATTTCACCACCTACCTCCTCAACATATGCTATTACGAAAATAGAGACAAATGAGGCAAGGAACTTTATTAAATTTTTGCGAGATTCTTTATAAAAATATAGCAATACGAGAACTTACAAAAGGTTTTTTTATTATTTAGTAGAATATAAGTTAGAGAAATGTTTATACATATAAGGAGAATGGAAATGTGGTTAAAATTACTGTTCCCTATGCTTGCGCTAATTGCTGGTATGGCAGTGGCAGTGCAAGGTCAGATTAATGGTGGTTTAGGGAAAAAAATTGGTGTGATTGAGGGTGCCTTTTTTAGTTTTGCATTAGGTACATTGGTCTTATTATTTGTTTTAATATTTTTTGGCAACGGTCAAATTTCATCTGTTTCATCTGTACCAAAATGGCAATTAATTGGTGGGATTTTAGGTGCATTTTTTGTCATCGTTCAAGTGCTGGTTGTGCCAAAAATTGGTGTATCGACTACCTTGCTAGCAGTCATTGTTGGTCAGATTATTTTAAGTGTTGTGATTGATCACTTTGGACTGTTTGGTGCAGAACGTCGCCCGGTAGACATGAACAAACTAGCTGCTGTTGTATTAATGTTTATTGCATTATATCTATATAATAAAAAATAACTATAAAGCAATTTCAGTTAATAGGCGCTATCCTGGAAATCAGTGATAGTGCCTTTTATCTTGTTGATTAAACACTACTTTTTATTGTTTGATATAAACTAAATGCGCAGAAGGGTACAAAGTAGCGGGTTACGATATCCCTATTGACTATCTTTATACCTTATCTAACAATAACACTTATGCAACAATGAATCTTCAACATTGTTAGATTAGAAGGTGGAATAAAATTTGAAAAGAACGGAAAGAAGACAACAACAAAAATTAACCAGGCAGATTTGGAATAAATTAAATAATAAAAAATTATTATTGACGATTTTAGCATCTATCTTTGTATTGTTTCTATGTGCCTTGCTTATCTTTAATATTTTTGTTTGGAAAAGTGATGTTAGTAAACTAGAAGAACCTACTCCACAGCCAACGATTATTTATGATCGAAATGGAGATATAGCGAGTAAAGTCGAAGCTTCAAATATTGAAGGTGTTAGTATAAAAAAGGTTCCAAAGTATTTAATTCAGGCAGTGATTGCTACAGAAGACCAAAGATTTTATAAGCATGATGGAATCAATATCATTGCTATTATTCGAGCATTTACGAAAAATATGATGAGTGGTGATATTGTCGCGGGAGGAAGCACCATATCTCAGCAGTTGGCCAAAAATGTCTTTTTAACACAGGAACGTACATATACAAGGAAGTTTAAAGAACTCATTTTGACGAAAAAAATTGAACGAACTTACTCTAAAGAAGAGATTATGGAAAAGTACTTAAATCAAATTTATTTTGGTGAAGGTGCTTGGGGCATACAACGTGCATCGCAAACCTACTTTGGCAAGGATGTTAGCGATTTAACATTAGCTGAGTCAGCTATGCTTGCTGGGTTGATTAAGGCGCCATCTATTTTGTCTCCATTTAAAGATATGGATAGAGCCGTTGAACGGAGAAATATCGTCTTATCATTAATGGAAAAGGAAGGTTACATTAGTCAAAATGAAATGGAAAAAGCAAAAGAACAGGCTATTGTTTTAGAGGGCGACAAGGTTGATGATTATAAAGGAAAATTTCCTTACTACGTAGATCATATTCTTGAAGAAGCGATCACTAAATATGGTCTGACAGAAAATGAAGTACTTTCTGGGGGACTTCAAATTTATACAGAATTAAACCCTACAATCCAAAATGCAGTAGAGCAGGTGTATAGTAATGACGAGATGTTTCCTGAAGGGCAACCGGATCAGTTGATTCAAAGTGGAGCCATTTTCATTAATCCTTCAACCGGTGGAATCAACGCACTTATAGGTGGAAGAGGGGAACATGTTTTTAGAGGATATAATCGTGCCACTCAATTAAAACGACAACCTGCCTCTACGATGAAACCATTAGCAGTCTATACGCCTGCTTTAGAGCAAGGCTACGATGTGTATGATCGATTGCAGGATTCACCGATTAATATAGGTGGATATCAACCAATGAACTATGACAAACAATTCCGTGGGGAAGTTACGATGTATGAAGCAATAATCAATTCTTATAACGTCCCGGCAGTTTGGTTATTGCAAACAATGGGGTTGAAATCTGGTACGAATTCAGTAGAACGTTACGGCATTCCATTGAAGGAAGAAGACAATAATTTAGGGTTAGCGCTTGGTGGCTTAAATGAAGGGGTATCGCCTTTAATGATGGCTCAAGCATACTCCACATTCCCGAATAATGGTGAAATGGTAGAAGCACACGCAATTCAAAAAATTGAAGATGCAGATGGCGAGATTATTGCAGAATGGAAGAATACTACTACAACAGTAACGGATCCTTTAGTGGCTCAGAAAATGACCTATATGCTAAAAGGTGTTGTTGAAGAGGGCACAGGGAAGAATGCTCAAGTTGATGATTTTGAAGTAGCTGGAAAAACGGGTACAACACAGCTTCCTTTTGAGAATGCAGGAGGAGCGAAGGATCATTGGTTTGTCGGATATACTCCAGAAATTGTTGGGGCAGTTTGGATGGGATATGATAAAACCGATGAAAATCATTATATAATGGAACCAAACAACGCGACCGTTACAAACATTTTTAAAGAAATATTCACCCAATCTAAAGCTGAATTCTCCCAAAATAAATTTACCTTACCGTTAATAGGAAAACAGCTTCAAGACAAGTGGAAGAAAGAAGAGAAAATAGAAAAAGAGAAAAAACGGAAAGAAGACAAACAGAAGAAACGGGAAGAAAAGAAACGAGACCGAGAGAAGAAGAAAAAAGAAAAGAAACAAGAACATAAGAAGAAGCACGAAGAAAAGAAACGAGAAAAAGATAAGAAAAGGGAAGACAAGAAACGGGAAAGAGAAAAGGATGATGATTAAGAATCATCACGTTTTCTGATTAACGACTGTTCTAAATTGGCTCATTTCTAAAGGTTTCTATAGAAAAAAATAAAAAGGGTAGATGCAAGAAAATTTCATTCTTGTTATCTATCCTTTTCCTTATTCGAAAATATTATTCTGCAGTAGATACATAGGTTTCAGCAATATGGGCAGTAATGGGATTATAGATATCCTTTTTACTTTCGGGATACGTAATGATTAACGTATTTGCAAAGCTATCGCCAAAGAAAAATTTCTTATAAGTAATGATGCCATTATCATTATAAGAAAGCACATACCAATCATTTGTTAACTTTTGATAGCTAATTTCAACTGGGATGTCTTCTAGGTCTCTATCATAATAGGTATGAATAGTTTCACCTGGCTCCAATACATTCGTCAAAGACCCATAGGCGAGGAGCGTAAAATCTTCATTACGAAACGTTGCGCCATCTCCGTTTGTAGGGGGTGGATCCATTGTTAAGTCTGAAGGGTATTGTAGTTGAAAACCATATCGCTCGTTTGAATAAGTTGCATACTGAACTTGAGATTGTTGCGGCTCATCAGCTTCGACTTTCTTATTTAGCGCACTGTTTACATCATCCATTAACGCAACCACTTCACTTTGATAAGTTACTAATAATTCCTGTGTACCAATTTGCTCTTGTAATAGCTGAAGTTCTTCTTGAGCAGCTTGGTAATCTTCTTGCGAAATCAAATCGTTGATCACTGCTAATTTTCGTTCAACATCTGCAACTAGTTCACTTTCTTCTTGAATTTGTTTCAAGATTTTTTGTGCCTCATCTTTTACTGTTTGCAATGCCGCTTCATTTTCTATCACTTCTTGAAGGATTGGTAATGCAACTTCATAGTCATATTGTTCTACAGCATCCATTGCTTCTTGCATTTGTTTTGACAAATCAAAATAAACTTGAGCCTCTTGATTGTCCTCTTTTTCCTTCAATGCCAGTTCAAAATAAAGTGCGGATTGATGATAATCCTTTGCTCCTAAACTCTCAATTCCTTTATCCATCGCATCTTGGTAAGCATCGGAACAGGCTGTGAGGATGACCATTGCAACGATCATCACCCAAACATACATTTTTTTCATATTGTCCTCCTAATAAAAACCAAATGGAGGTGTCCAAAAAGTAATAATTTTTTGGACACCTCTTTTCTTTCTTGATAAATATCTCTTATGAATTATTGTTCCTGCGGTGGTTGTCACCATCCTCGTCACAGTAAAAATGCTCCTGCGGTAGTCGAAATAAATTTCCACTATCCTTGTCGCAATTTATCTGTGACGAAAGCGGTAGCGTCAGTTACAAAGGAGCTGTCTCAAAATGACTTTTCAGACAACTCCATGTTGAAGAATTATTTTAATGGAATACTATGGAGAGTAAATCGGATTGGATCGTATTTCTGAACAACAAAATAAAATATATTATTGGAATAGCCAGAAAACGTGAAGGAACCTTTTACACTTCCAATGCTCTTCAAACCTTTTCCATCTGTCGTCATACGGTACATATAGCGGATATCATTGCGGGTATTATCTGTGAAATAAATATTTTTACCTCCGACAAAGAAGGTACCACTTGATTCAATAGGAGAAATCCGTTTTAGATTTTTACCATTATAGTCCATTTTGTATATATATCGGTCCAAATTATCTACGTTTTTATGAACCACTGCATAAATAAATCCACCATCTACTACGAGTGAATCTACATTTGCTACATTTTTTAATAATACCGTTTCTTTTGATGGGTTACTAATTTTGATTTTCGATAAGTTAAATAGTGTTGGCTCTTCAAACGAGTTAGGGTTTACATTCGCATAATAAGCGAAATATAGCCATCCATTATTCACAGTAAATTCACTTACATAGCCTTTTGGTTTGTATAGTAATTGATTGTCTTTTCCATTTACCTTCATCCGATAAAGACCTTTTTCATATTTGTGATAATAAATATAGTCTCCATCAATGACAAATTCATTGGTATCAATCTCCGGGTATTCACGAATTATCGAACCGTCTAACGCTATTTGTTGGAGAATAAATTCGTCAAAACTATAGGCTATTAAGCTATTGCCATAAGTATAAAGATTATTGAAGTTCCCTTCTCGAATCAGTTTTTGGCTTTTTAAATCTCTGCTTATTTTATAAATGCCAGGATCCTTATTTAACTCCCCAAAGGAATTAATAAAATAAAGGTTCCCATCTTTTTCAGCAAAGGTGTGAATGTTGTTACTGTCTTTTAAAGCCGTTCCTTTTGCTTCTGTATTGTTAGGAATAATAATACAAGTGATGAATAATGTAAGAATGATTAACCACTTTTTCATTTATTCTCCCTCCATTTCATTAACCGTATTGTCAAAACTTATATATATAAATCGCTAATAATCGTTGGTTTTACAGTCTTTTATGCAAAAAAACTTGCCACCCCCTGAATTTTGATGTTAGTTGAGGTTACCACACCACACAAC
>NZ_RBZN01000039.1 GCF_003628435.1 Ureibacillus endophyticus
CAAGCTTCTAAAGGTCCGCTCGACTTGCATGTATTAGGCACGCCGCCAGCGTTCGTCCTGAGCCAGGATCAAACTCTCCATAAAAGAATTTGATAAAGCTCAAAAAATTGCTGGCATCAAAATTGATGTCCAAAATTTTGTTCCTCAATTTAATGAGAAACTATATTCATTAACGTTTTGTTGTTCAGTTTTCAAAGTTCATGTTAGTCATTCATTTAAACGACTTTTATATCTTACAAAATTTCTCGTTAGTTGTCAACTCTTTTTTATTACCAGTGACAACTTTCTTATAATATCAAATTCTGAAGTCTGTGTCAACAAAATTTATTAAATAAATATCTCTATTTAGTTCGCATCTTTGCGACGTCTATTATTATAGCACCTACATAAAATAAGTGCAAGTATTTTTTTGAAACAAGTTACTTTATTGTGTATTAAAAGAAAACAGAAGCCGATTTTTCAGTACAAATCCGCTTCTGTTTTAACATTGTTAATTAGTCACGATGACGCATTGTTGGGAATAATAGAATATCGCGAATTGATTGTGCGTTTGTTAATAGCATAACTAAGCGGTCAATACCGATACCCAATCCACCTGTTGGAGGCATACCATATTCCAATGCTTCAATGAAGTCATTATCCATTTCGTGTGCTTCATCGTTACCTGCTGCTTTTTCTGCTAATTGCGCTTCGAAACGTTCTCTTTGATCGATTGGGTCGTTTAATTCAGTAAATGCATTTGCATGTTCACGACGTACGATAAATAACTCAAAACGATCTGTAAAGCGCTCATCATCTGGATTTTTCTTAGCTAACGGAGAAATTTCTACTGGATGACCGTATACAAATGTTGGTTGAACTAATGTTTCTTCTACTTTTTGTTCAAAGAATTCATTAATAATATGACCAACTTCATGAGCTTCTTTAATTTCAACACCATGTTCTTTAGCTAAGCTTCTTGCTTGTTCTACTGTCATTGGTTGCCAGAAGTCTACACCTGTAGCTTCTTTTACAGCATCAACCATGTGTACTCGTTTCCAACCTGGAGCAAGATTAATTTGGTCTTCACCATATTGGATTGTTGTTGTACCTAATACTTCTTGAGCAACATGAGAAATAAGGTTTTCTGTTAATTCCATAATGTCACGGTAATCCGCGTAAGCTTCATATAATTCAATCATCGTAAATTCTGGGTTATGACGAGTTGAAATCCCTTCATTACGGAATACACGGCCAATTTCATATACTTTCTCAAGACCACCTACGATTAAACGTTTTAAATGTAATTCAATCGCAATACGCATGTATAGTTCCATATCTAATGCATTGTGGTGTGTAATAAATGGACGCGCTGCAGCACCACCAGCAATAGTATGTAACATTGGTGTTTCTACCTCTAAGTAACCTTTGCTATCTAAATAGTTACGAATTGAGCGGATGATTTTAGAACGTGTAATAAACGTTTCTTTACTGTCCGCATTTGTCATTAAGTCTAAGTAACGTTGACGGTAACGTTGTTCAACATCTTGTAAACCATGGAACTTCTCCGGCATTGGACGAAGAGATTTTGAAAGGAAAGTAAATTCTTCTGCTTTAACTGAAAGCTCACCTACATTTGTAACGAATAGGTTACCGCGAATCCCAACGATATCACCTAAATCAGCTTGATTAAATAATTCGTAAGCATCATCACCAACATGATCTTTACGAACATAAATTTGGATTTGGCCACCTAAATCTTGAATGTGAGCAAAACCAGCTTTACCTTTACCGCGTTTTGTCATGATACGTCCAGCGATTACTACTTCTTGAGGTGATTCTTCTAATTGTTCTTTCGTTAGTTCTCCAAATTGTTCACGAATTTGTGAGGACAAATGTGTACGTTCAAAGCGGCTACCGAACGGATCTAAACCACGTTCACGAATATTATTCATCTTTTGGCGTCTCACCAAAAGTTGGTCGTTTAATTCTTCAATGTTTGACACGATTTTCACTCCTTAAATTTTCCGAGTATGTAGCTCAATTTTTGTCCATAATGTACCCATTGTACACAATTTTCGCCATCTCTTCATCTGTTTCGTTTGAAATTCAACTGTTTTGTAAAAGTTTTATAATTCTGAAAATCTTAAACCTGAATCAATTATGCCTACTTCGTACTAAAAATATGCTACCATTTCCATATTGGTAGAAGAGAGGAGATGTAGATTATGTACCGTAAAGTAGAAGATTTCATACATGAGTGGGAACATAATAGTTCTGGAACATTATCGATTATTGAAGCAATTTCTGATGAAAAGAAACACCAAGCAATAGTTGAGGACCATAGTACACTGGAATGGCTAAGTTGGCATTTAACGACTGCACCTGTGTTTTTCCTTGGACAAACAGGGCTTTCATTAAATATGGATTTAAATCCAAAGAACATCCCAACAACTATTGAAGAAATGAAATCTACTTACCAAACTATGAAAGAAAACGTTCGTAAAGTGGTTGAAGAAAGTTTTAAAGATGAAACTTTAGTAAATAAAGTAAATATGCTGGGTAATGAAACTCCGATTGGTGCTGTATTACGAATGATGGTTGACCATCAAACACATCACCGCGCACAAATGCAAGTATTGTTACGACAAGCAGGATTACCCGTTCCAGGAGTTATGGGACCTACAAAAGAAGCTTCAAGATAAAAAAATTAAAGGCATCCTTCGTTGTTTGAAGAATGCCTTTTGTATTGTTAAATTGCTTCAACTTGTTGTTCTTCTAGTTGGTCTGCAACACTATTAAGTATTGCACGTAAATCCTTTGCCGTTTCAACTTGGTTGATAGCGTTACGAACTAACCCGTTTCCGCGAATCCCTTTTAAATACCAAGATGCATGTTTTCGCATTTCACGAACAGCAACACCTTCACCCTTTAATTGCATTAATCGTTCAAAGTGAAGTAAGCATACATCCATTTTTTCACGTACTGATGGCTCTGGTTTTAATTCCCCTGTTTCTAAATATTGAACCGTACGATAGATCATCCATGGGTTTCCTAAAGCAGCTCGTCCAATCATTACTGCATCAACACCAATTTCATCGATCATTCGTTTTGCATCTTGTGGTGTTTCAACATCACCATTTCCAATGAACGGAATCGAGATATGTTTCTTTACCTCTTTTAAGACTTCCCAATTTGCTTTACCTTCGTACATTTGAACACGTGTGCGACCATGCATCGCAATCGCAGAAGCCCCTGCACGTTCAGCAGCCTTAGCATTTTCTACTGCAAAAATATGTTCCTCATCCCAACCGATACGCATCTTTACACTAACTGGTTTATCTACTGCATCTACTACTGCTGCAACCATTTCATAAATTTTACTTGGGTCTAGAAGCCACTTTGCACCCGCTTCACATTTAATAATTTTGTTTACTGGGCAACCCATGTTGATGTCAATAATATCTGCGTTCGTGTTTTTATCTACATATTTGGCAGCTTCAACTAACGTTTCTTTATCTCCACCAAAGATTTGTAATGAAAGTGGATTTTCTCGCTCATCGATATACAGCATATCAAGCGTTTTTTGGTTACGCATGACTAAGCCTTTATCGCTAATCATTTCAGCATATACTAAACCTGCTCCGAACTCTTTAACAGTTAGACGGAATGCAGAGTTACATACACCAGCCATAGGTGCTAATACGACACGGTTATCCATGACGATATTACCTATTTGAAACGGCTTTTCCGTTGTAGTCATGTATTCTCCTCCTTCAAAAGGAATTCTATATCAACATTTCTCTTAATAGATAAATTGTTCTACACTTGTAGTAGCTTTCCACTTCTTTACACCCTCTTGATCGATGTCTAAAAGTGTTAATACCTTTTGAGCTTGAGCTAAAAACCCTTCTAAAGGTTCATCAGCAATTTCTAAAAGTGGAACTAAGACAAATGCTCTTTCAAACATTCTTGCATGCGGAACGATTAAATTCTCCGCTTCAATATTGTCTTGATTAAACAACAAAATGTCAAGGTCTATAATTCTAGGACCCCATCTAATTTCCCGAACTCGCCCTAAATCATTTTCTACAGTTTGGCATATCTCTAACATTTCAAATGCCGATCTGTTGCTCTCAACTAAGACAACAATATTTAAAAATGAAGGTTGGTCTACATATCCTACTGGTGCCGTTTCATAAATAGATGATACTTTTTTTACACTGATACCGTCCATTTCATAAAGCATTTTTACTGCTAGTTTTAAATTGTACTCTCTGTCTCCAATATTCGTGCCAAGTGATAAATAAATTTTATTCATGGAAACGCCCTCTTACTATTTCTACTGCAACTTCTTTATAATGACCTGCAATCGGTGGATCTGGCTTTATCACTTCAACACGACAACCAAATACTTGTCCTTCGTAATCTGATAATATACGCGTTGCAATGGACTCAGCTACGGCCTCTATTAATTTATAGGGTTTTCCTTCTATAATTTCTTTGCAAATATCATAGACACCCACATAACTAACGGTATCTTGAAGGTCATCCGTTTGTCCTGCTTTTTGTATATCTACCGCTAACGAAACAGAAGCACGGAATCTTTGCCCGAGAACAGTCTCTTCCTTTAAAACTCCATGATAACCAAAAAATTGCATATCTCTTAAATGTATATAGTCCATGTTGTACTCCTTTTAATGTCTTGAAGGTAGTTCCTCATTAATTGTAAACTTGCCCATTAGTGCATCAATCATTCCTACTGTTCGAGCAACCTCTTTTACATCATGAACACGTACGATATGGCACCCCTTCATCACACCATAAGCGCATGTTGCTGCAGTTCCTTCTACTCGTTCATCTAATGGTAAGTTCAATATCGTCCCAATCATGCGTTTACGAGAAGTGGCAAGTAATACAGGATAACCTATATCAACTAGCTCATCTAAACGCTGCATTGTTTCAATACTTTGTTTTAAGTTTTTCACAAAACCAATTCCTGGATCTAGAATAATGTGCTGATCAGGTACTCCAGCATTCTTTACAATTTGAATGCTTTCTTGTAGATCTTGCATATAGTTTTCAAAGTAATTTGTATAGTCTTCATCATTTCGATTGTGCATTAGGATAATAGGTACATTGTAATCTGCAGCTACCTTCGCAATTTCAGGATCTGCTTTTGCTCCCCAAATATCGTTAATCATATGCGCACCTGCTTCAATAGCTGCACGGGCAACAGCTGACTTGTAAGTATCGATTGAAATGATAACAGGTACTTCGTTTAAAATAGCTTTAATCACCGGTACAACGCGATCAATCTCTTCTTCATCCGAAATACGTGTATAACCTGGTCGAGTAGATTCTCCGCCAATATCAATAATCTTTGCACCATTTGCAACCATTTCCTTCGCATGGGCAACAGCTGCATTAACAGAGTTGAATTTTCCTCCGTCCGAAAAAGAATCGGGCGTTACATTTAAAATCCCCATTACTATTGTTTCTTTTCTATAATCTAGTTCAATATTGTTAATGACTAGTGGTGTAGAGTACTTCGTTAACATCTCTTAGCCTCTTTTCATTAGTTGTATAATTTCCTCTATATAAGCTTGATGAAGCCTTTTATAAATAGGGCCTTCTTCACCTAAAAATCTCGTTCTACCAATATTCGATATAGGGACTAACTCTTCAATTGAATTTGTAACAAAGCATTCGTAAGCATGTAGTAGCTCATGTTGGAAAAAGATATCCTCTATAACACGATAGCCTAATCGTTTTGCAGTATGTATTACCCATTGTCTTGTAATACCCGGAATGATACCTGTTGTAAGAGAAGGTGTATAAAGTATATCATCTCTTGACCAGAAAATATTAGAGGTAATACCTTCTGCAATATGTCCCTTTGAATTAAGTAAAAGTCCTTCTGTTGTTTCAAGGTTTTGCACTTCAAAACTTGCTAATATATTATTTCCAAAATTATGAGATATATAGCGTACCGAGTGTTCGGGGGAATTACGAGTTGTCTTTAACCACATAGCATCCTTTTCTAACCCACGCGTTCTTTCAATAAGAGGTATTCTATAAATGATTACATTGGGATTTTTATATTTAGGTGCTAAAGTATCATCTGTCTCTCCAGCTGAAACATTCACTCGAAATATACTATCTTCTCTAGAAGCAGCTAGCCACAATTCTTTTATTACATTTTGAATATCTCTTATTGTATAAGGCATAGGTATTCGAAAATTATTTAATGCATTGCACAATCGATTAAAACGCTCTTCAAGTAATAGCACTTGACCATTGTATGTACGAAATCGTTCATAAAAACCGATTCCATGTAAATATCCATGGTCAAAAGGTGAAATGAATAATTCCTTCTCATCTATAAAATTACCATTAAACCAACAGAGCATTCGTTAACCCCTTCCTATTAGAAAATGTGTAGTTAAAAATAGAATATCAATTTTAATAGGAAAGCGCATTAATCTACTTAACATCTCCAATTGGAAGCAAAAAAATCGACATCACCAATACGGTAATGTCGATGAATTAATTTTTAAATTAGTCTTCGAAGTTGTATAAAGCAGTAGAAAGGTAACGTTCACCGTTTGATGGAACAATCGCTAAAACGTTAGAACCTTTTCCAAGACGTTTTGCAGTTTCGATTGCTGCGTGGATTGCCGCACCAGAAGAAATACCTACTAAAATACCTTCTTCTTTACCTACTTTACGAGCTACTTCAAAAGCAGTTTCGTTTTCAACTGTAAATACTGAGTTATAGATTTCTGTGTTTAATACGCCCGGTACGAAACCTGCTCCAATACCTTGGATTTTATGAGAACCTGGGTTACCACCAGAAAGTACTGGAGAATCTTTTGGTTCTACAGCGATGATTTCGATTTCAGGGAATTTTTCACGTAAAACTTCACCAGCACCTGTGATTGTACCACCTGTTCCGATACCAGCTACAAATCCATCTAATTTAAGACCAGCACTTTCAAATGCTTCAACGATTTCAGGACCAGTAGTTTTACGGTGAATTTCAGCGTTTGCTTGGTTTTCGAATTGTTGTGGTAAGAAGTAACCATTTTCTTCTGCTAAACTTTTAGCTTTTGCAATAGCACCTTTCATACCTTCTGGACCAGGTGTTAATACTAATTCTGCACCATAAGCACGAAGTAATTTACGACGTTCGATACTCATTGTTTCTGGCATTACTAAAATTGCACGGTAGCCTTTAGCAGCAGCAATCATAGCTAAACCAATACCTGTGTTACCAGAAGTAGGCTCAATAATTGTACCACCTGGTTTTAATGTTCCTTCTTTTTCTGCCGCTTCAATCATTGCAAGGGCAATACGGTCTTTTACAGAGCTACCTGGGTTGAAGAATTCTACTTTCACCCAAACTGTACCTTCATTTTCAGAAGTTGCATGATTAAGTTTCACGATTGGAGTACGGCCAACTAATTCAGTTACTGAGTTTACTAATTTACTCATTTTTTATCATCCTCTCTTAAATACCTACTAAATTTATAGGTTTTACCTATTTAGTATATTACCAACATTTGTGCCTTGAGTCAATGCATATGAACAAAATATTAAGAAAATTTTACTGGGTAAATCCTAAGATGCTTCACCATAGAACCAACTCGCATTAAATTCTTTCCAAAAGGCTTCTGGAGTAATTGACGCAGGTAATTGTTCCATTGATAATGCACGTTGGATGTGCCCTTTCACATCTTCATAGGTAAAGGATTTTCCTTCGTTAATTTCTTCAACTTTTACTATTCCATAACGTCCATCATTCATGACAAATGCATCACTAATCTCGTTCTCTTTCAATTTTTGTACGGCGCTTTGGATGCTTTTATCTATATTTTCTTGTTCAGTTGTTATATAGCCGATACCTCCACCGAGACTTGCAGAAGTTGTATCAAGGGAACGTTCCCTAGCTAAAACAGAAAAATCAGAGCCGTCTTTAAGTTCCTTCAGTACACTATTTGCATCTTCCTTTGACTCGACAATGATAATGCTTGTTTTATATGTAGTAGGAATATTATAAAGAGATTGATTTTCCTCATAGTATTTAACGATTTCCTCGGGATCTATGATGATATCTTTAGTCAACACTTTCTCTAAAATTAGTTGTGAGCGCACTTTTTGCCGTAGTTGCTTTTCTGTTAATTGTTGAGTTGTCGTATCGGTTGTATCTTGAGCAGTACGAATTAAGGCTATTTCTAAATCAACCTCTTCATCTGAAACTTTAATTTTGTATTCTTCCGCAGCCTTTTCCATAACTGATTCATTAACTAAGCTTTGGAGCGTTTCTTTCCCATAACGGGTTTCCATTTCAGCCATCCACTGCTGTTTCGTAATCTTTTGATCATCAACGGTAGCGACTATTTCATCGCCACCGTTATCTTTATCATTTGGCCATAACCATAAGACAAACCAAAATATGTTTCCTGCAAAAAGGATCGCTAATAAAGTTAAAACAGGCTTTGTTTTTAATCTTCTCTGAGAAAGAGGCGTTTTTGTGTGCGATTGTGTTTGATATTTATTGTTTGATTTCATCAATAAAACCTTCGAGCTCTTGCTTGTCGAAATGATATTTTTCTAAGCAAAAATGACATTGTGCCTCTGCTTGTCCATCTTCATCAATCATTTCTTGAATTTCTTGAGCCCCTAAACTAATAATCGCTGCACCAAAACGCTCTTTAGAACATTGACATTTAAATTCCACATCCATTGAATCTAAAATTTGAACATTTTCTTTCCCTAGTACTACTTCTAGTATTTGTTCAGGAGTTAATCCCTTTTCAATCATTTTAGAAACAGGTTCAATTGTAGAAAGGTGTTGTTCGATTTCTGTAATTGTCTCTTCATCACAACCTGGCATCAATTGAAGAATAAATCCACCTGCAGCTAATACTGTATTATCTGGATTTACTAAAACACCTAAACCAACAGATGATGGAACTTGTTCTGAAACTGCAAAATAATAAGTGAAATCTTCTGCAATTTCCCCGGAAACAATTGGTGTTTGACCTGAGAACATGTCACGCATACCTAAATCTTTTACTACTGTGATCGTACCCTCTGTTCCAACTGCTCGGCGTACATCTAATTTTCCTACTGAGTTTAAATCAAAATGTACTTGTGGGTTTGTTACATAGCCTCGAACCTCACCCTTTGCATTCGCATCAATTAACATTGGACCAATTGGACCATTTCCTTCAATTTTTACTGTTATTTTATCTTCACCTTTTAACATGGCACCCATCATTACACTCGCCGTCATAGAACGACCTAATGCTGCAGTTGCAGTTGGCCATGTATTATGGCGTCGTTGAGCTTCTCCCACCGTGTTCGTAGTGCGTGCAGCAAATGCACGAACATTACCATTAAACCCTAAACCTCTTACTAAGTAATCTCTCATGTTGTTTATCCTCATTTCTTTATTGATTTCTTTTAAAAATGATATACAACCCTTTTAAAGTGAGCAACGGATCAACTATATCTATCATTTTTGTTTCGTTAGCAATTAAATGTGCTAAGTTTCCAGTTGCAATAACAACAGCATCTTCATTAGAAGTTTGTTTCATCCGACTAACAATGCCTTCCACTTGACCTACAAAACCATAAACGACACCTGCTTGCATTGCAGAAATGGTATTTTTCCCAATGATGGTTGTAGGACGGTTAATTTCAATACGTGGCAATTTTGCCGTTCTTGAAAAAAGTGCCTCTGTTGAAATGGTAATCCCCGGAGCAATTGCGCCTCCTAAATAATCCCCTTTTGCATTAAGATAGCAATACGTATTAGCTGTACCAAAATCGATTACAATCAACGGTCTTCCACCATATTCATCTACAGCTGCAACCGCATTTACTATGCGATCTGCACCTACTTCTCTAGGATTGTCATATTTTATATTTAAACCGTTTTTCACTCCCGGTCCGACTATAAGCGGTTTGACATGAAAGTATTTTCGGCACATTTCTTCTAATACATACATAATAGGTGGAACTACAGATGAGATAATAATGCCCTTAATATCTTCAAAACAGATTCCTACATGGGAGAACAACATTTTGAATTGCATCGCATATTCATCATCTGTTTTACGTCTATTTGTTTCGATACTAAAGTTAAAGGCCAGTTTCTCTTTTTTATAAATACCAATTGTAATATTAGAATTACCAACATTAAGGACAAGGATCATTTATTCACACCCATTTCAAAAACCATTTGTAAAAAATAATACCATATTAACGGAATTATAATACAGTAGTATGTCTAACGCTTCCAACTCGTTGATTCATCAGAACAAAATTTCAAAATTGTGCGTCGAATGATTTATCTATGTTTTCTGAATTATAACCTCGTCTACTGCAAAACTTTCCTTTAAACAATCGCATTTCGACAATGTTTATTAAGCTAAACGTTTAACGCAACTAGAATTCAGAAGTACTTTCAACTATGCTACTTAATTGGTTCGTCTTAATCAAGTTTCATTTCAGATTAATCTATGTTTTCTGAATTATAACTTCACCATAAATTACTTTAGGCGAATAAATAAAAAAACTGAATGAGATGGCATTAGCATACTCATTCAGCAAAATAATATCTATTTATTTCGGTCTTCTTGAATACCGTCACGATTTTCAGGTGTACGGTTTTCTTTTGGTAGGTCGTTTGTTGTTGGGTCAGGAGTTTGACCAACGATTTGATTTTCTAGACTTGTAGAGCCAGAAATTTCAACAACAACATCCTCTGATTCATTCTTTTTTGCAGTCTCATTTGTAGACTCAATAACGATACGCTCATCATCTACTTTTGAATAGTCTACACGATCTGGAAGTTTACCATGATCTCTTAAGTGCTCAATTTGTTGAGCATCTAAAGTTTCTACTTCAAGTAATGTTTCTGCAATTAAAGTTAATAAATCCCGTTTTTCAGTAAGAATTTGTTTTGTTCGCTCATATTGTTCTACGATAATTGATTGCATTTCTTTATCAATTTCGTATGCAATTGAATCAGAATAGTTTTGTTCCGAGTTAAAGTCACGTCCAAGGAATACATTACCTCCTTGGCTTGAACCAAATTGCATCGGTCCTAACTTATCGCTCATCCCGTATTCTGTAACCATTGAGCGTGCAATTCCTGTAGCACGTTGGAAGTCGTTGTGTGCCCCAGTTGATACTTCACCAAATGTGATATCTTCTGCAACACGACCACCAAGAAGTCCTGCAATTTTGTCTAATAATTCTGGTTTTGTCATAAAGTAACGGTCTTCTTTTGGAAGCATTACTGCATAACCACCAGCTTGCCCACGTGGCACGATTGTAACTTTGTGCACCTTTTCAGCTTGGTCTAACGTTAATCCTACAACTACGTGACCCGCTTCGTGGAAAGCAACAATTTTACGTTCTTTTTCTGAAATTACACGACTTGATTTAGCTGGACCTGCAATTACACGGTCTGTTGCTTCATCAATATCCGTCATGTCAATTTTTCGTTTATTACGACGAGTAGCTACTAAAGCCGCCTCATTAAGTAAGTTTTCAAGATCAGCCCCGGAGAAACCTGGTGTACGTTGAGCAATTGCTTTTAAGTCCACATCATCACGTAATGGTTTATTACGTGCGTGTACTTTTAAGATTGCTTCACGGCCTTTTACATCTGGGCGACCAACCGTAATTTGACGGTCGAAACGTCCTGGACGAAGTAATGCTGGGTCTAAAATATCTGGGCGGTTTGTTGCAGCGATAATGATAATACCTTCATTTACGCCGAAACCATCCATTTCAACAAGTAATTGGTTTAGTGTTTGCTCACGTTCATCGTGGCCCCCACCAAGACCTGCTCCACGTTGACGACCAACCGCATCAATTTCATCAATAAAGATAATACATGGTGCATTTTTCTTCGCGTTTTCAAATAAATCACGTACGCGGCTTGCCCCAACCCCTACGAACATCTCTACGAAGTCAGAACCAGAGATTGAGAAGAATGGTACTCCTGCTTCACCAGCAACAGCTCGTGCAAGTAATGTTTTACCTGTCCCCGGAGGCCCTACTAGTAAAATACCTTTAGGAATACGTGCACCCATTTCTGTAAATTTACGATGATCTTTTAAGAAGTCAACTACTTCTACAAGTTCTTGCTTTTCTTCGTCGGCACCGGCTACGTCTACGAAACGAACTTTTTTCTTTTCAGAGTCGTATAACTTCGCCTTACTTTTACCGAAGTTCATCACTTTATTGCCTCCACCCTGAGATTGACTCAATAGGAAGAAGAATAAAATGATAATAATGATGAATGGTATAATCCCTGTAAAGAACTGTACCCAACCACTCGTTTCAGGTGCTTTTAGAAATTTAATGTCCGGATTACCGTTAACAGCATTCGTAATCTTTTCCATTAAAGCCGGATTGTCACGAGGAATATTAACTAGGAAAGTTTGACCTTGTTCATATCCCGTTAATGCACCTTCTACCACATAGACTTGTGCATCCGGCTGAATATTTGCATATTCAACTTTTCCAGCTTCTAATGCTTCTAAAAACTCATGATAAGTCAATTCTTCTGAAGGTGCGTTACCTCCATTAAATGTACCGAAAATACCGATTATTACTAGAAAGATTAATAAATAAAATATGGTGTATCGAAATATTCGATTCATCCCCAGCCTCCTCACAACATAACAGAAACACTATAAGTAAAATCTTAACATATCATGAATTAATCATAAAACAAAAAGCACCGGTAAAATGTGTTGTAAACAATATTTGTCGAAATGTTTACAGAATTCTAAAATGAATATACTTCCTTCTTCAAAATACCGATGTATGGTAAGTTACGATATTTTTCTGCGTAGTCTAATCCATAACCAACTACAAATCCATCTGGCACTTCAAAACCAACAACGTCTGCTTTCAAATCAACTTTTCGTCCAGATGGTTTATCTAAAAGTGTAACAATTTTAATTGTTTTTGCTTTGCGGTATTTGAATAAATCTACTAAATAACTTAAAGTTAATCCGCTATCAATAATATCTTCAATTATAATGACATCGCGACCTTCAACACTAGTATTTAAGTCTTTTAAAATTTTTACCTCACCTGATGAAACTGTCGCATTTCCATAACTCGATACATCCATAAAGTCGACTTCAATGTATGATTCAAAACGCTTCATTAGATCTGTCATAAATGGCATAGCGCCTTTTAATACTCCAATTGCAAGTGGAAATTGATCTTTATACTCTTCAGTTAATTGTGCTCCAAGTTCAGCTACTCTTTCTTGGATTTGTTCTTCTGTAATCATAATTTTTTCAATATCATTTTGAATCATAGTAGGTTCCTCCTTGAGTTGTTACAACAAATGACACTTCTTAGTCATTATAATCAATTTTTAGTTATTCTTAATAAAATTTGTTCATCTAATTCAAAGTTTAATCGTTTTAATTACAAGTAAATGATATAAAATCGTGCTTTAAGAATTTTCAGGTTGGAAATATAAGATTGAGTCATCGGTTGGACGCATGGTTTTAGAAAATGACTTATTAACTCGCACTCCTATTATAGCCATAATGTCATCGTTTGCATCGACTAAAATAGGCCAAGTATCTCTTTCATGCAAAGGAATTTTTTCATCGATAAGTATTCTGGATATGCGTTTTGGGGAATCCATTCCTTTTAATGAAATTCGATCTCCATCTCTTCTTGGTCTGATTCGAAATGGGGGAGAAAAGTCCTTGGAATTAAAATAATATAACTTAGAAATGTTTTTCATTCCTAACTGTTCAATAGAGGCTTCTCCTATGTACAATCGAAACCTTAAAGTATGCGTCCATTCATTGAATGTAACCTCTTGCTCAAGCAACGTATTTTCCGCGCTTTTGTTACTCTGTTCAAAAACAACTTCATCATATTTACGCATTGCAATAAAGCCTTCAGGTAAATAAATTAAAGCACTACCATTCGTTTTTTTAATTAAATTCAGAATAGATATAATTATTGTATTACTTTGGGCATTATTGTAATTGCTGTAAAGATAGTTTAATAGTATTAAAATCATTCTTCTTTGTAAAGCAACTGGTTCATTTTGAAATAAAGGAATTTTCAGTACAAACGTATTTTCTTTTTGTAATTTTACTACTTGGGGAAACCTCTCTAATGCAAGACGATTTAATAAGTCATCATCTTGTTGTAAATTTTCTGCAAGGAATACCGCATTGCTCGAAACATTCGGATTTTCCTTTTTTAAAAGTGGGACTATATGATGTCTATAACGGTTTCTGGTATAGTCATCTTTCTCATTGCTTGCGTCTTCTCTAAAGTTACCTTCCTGCTCTTTTAAATAATTTTGAATCTCATCCTTTGTCACTGCTAAAAATGGACGAATTAATATACCTGAGGAAAATTTACGTTGCGCATACATCCCTTTCATTCCGTTAACAGATCCAGATTTTGTTAGCGCCATAAGCAAGGATTCCAATTGATCATCTGCATGATGAGCTGTTACTAATTTATTTATACGATGTTCTTTCATTATTTTTTCGAAAAAGGCGTACCTTTCTCTTCGACAAATTGCTTGTGAGTTTCCACCTTCTTCATGGAGATATTGGGGAATTGGAATTGAGGTACTAAATGTAGGTATTCCTTGTTCATTACAAAACTCTTCTACAAAAACACGATCTTCTGCGGAAGTTTGTCCTCTAAGCATATGGTCAACATGCGCTACAAATAATTGTATTTTAAAAATATGTTGAAACTTAATGAAAAAATGCAATAATCCCATTGAATCAATGCCACCAGAACAAGCAATGAGAAGACGGTCTCCACTAGCAATAAGTTGTTGTTCGATTATATAGTTTTTTACTTTCGTTTCAAAAGAAACCATCTTCTCACCTCGCTTTTATTAACTTACTTTAAGAGATCTTTGCGTTTGGTGGACTAAATACCGCCCATTTTGGTACAACATGAGATACATTTAACAAAATGACCGTACAATCGTCATCAACGTCATACATATTACTAAACTGTTCCATAACATCATAAAGAATGACTTCAATTGGCATATCTTCTTCTATTCTGGATTTTAACAAGCTAATAAAATATTGCTCCTGTTCTTCCCAATCAAATTTCCCTGAAAATACTCCATCTGATACCATCACTACGTAATCTTCAGCTAATAGATTTACTTTCTCCGTTTCAACGGAGAACACTGGCATAAATCCAACAGGCGCAGCCGCTCCATCCACTTTTAGTAGACGTTCACCACGTAAAATATATGTCGACATACTACCTGCTTTCCAAGACCATAAAGCACCATGTTGTAAATCAACTAAAGCAAAATCAATCGTTGCATACATATCTACTTCTCGGTTTAGAGACATTACATAGTGAAGTGTATGCATGGCAGTTTCAGGATTCATATTATATGATAGACATTCTCTCATTAAGCGTACTAATCTTCTGCTTTCTCTCTGAGCTTCTCTATTTTGTCCCATTCCATCAGATAACATAACAGCCACTAAACCAGGATGAATATGAAATACAGCATGACTATCCCCTGACACCCAAGCTGAATTTTTTGCTCTACTGTATATATCATACTCTATTTCATAGCGAACTGCTGAACGAAAACGAACTTGAACATGGGAAAACGGCGATTTTTGAGTAGAGATTTTCTCCACTTGAAATGGCTCCGAAAATACATCATACAAAATTGGCAATATGATGCGCTCACAAAGTAAATATTGATCATCATATGAATCATTTTTATTGGCTAATGAACAGATAATAACACGCTCACCCATTGTGTTATTAATCACATCAATTTGAAAACATTGAACATGAGCACGTTTAAATTCATATTCTAATTCCTCTTCTATCGTTTTAAACGATAATGTCTCCTCCTTCATATCTTCCATTAATCTATTTAGGTGGTTACTTAAATCTCTTAACTGAAGAGCAATCATTTTCTTACCATGATAAAATTGACCGTTCATTCTATCATGGTATAGTTGATAATCTAGTTCCTCTAACAACCTTGTTGGTTTTATACATTTTAATTTAATCCGATCTTCTATTATGTTTTGTTCACCGTCCCTAGAATTTGACTTCGCAACAAACCAATGATGAATCAGTTCATCCATATTGTTATTTCTTTCTCCCCAACAGTGGTCAAAGCGAAAACAACTCATGCAAGTAGCGCTAGGTTCTATTTTCCTTAATTCATTAACACTTTCCGTTGAAGTGAAACGATCAAATACCAACTCCTTCATAAACAAAGTGAAATTTTGAAAGGTTTCAATTTTTTCTGTCGTATGTTCAGTAAGCCACTGTTGTCTTTGAAGCAATACTTCATCGCGCTTAGGATGTATCATATCGTGTAAAAACGTAAACATTTTTTGAGGTAAAATAAAAAATACAAGACCTGCTACAAGTATTGAAACAAAGTAAACTGTATCAATTGGTAGCGATGCATCATAAAAGAAAAAGAAAATACTTGGTACAAAACTAGCAATCACAACGCCGAATCTTCCTAACTTACTAAAAAGTCCAGCAACTACCCCTGTCATTGCATAAACGGAAATCATTCCAGTAAACGATAGTTTCGCTACTCCAACTAATGCACCTACAATTGTTGCAACCATCGCAGCAATGGGAACACCGCCCGCAACAGCTGCAATACAAATTGCTAAATGTAGCATAAAAGGAAATAGACCAAAATAAGATATTACAACCGATTGTACTCCAGTTAACACCATTGCCAATATAACAAGACCTGCACCTACTCGTTCATAGCTCCATCCAGTTGTCCAAAAGCGATGTGGTTGAACAAAAAAGAGTCGTACAAATATTGTCATGAAAAATGCTAGAATAACCTCATAGTAGATATACAGTTGAACTATAAATGGCGGCAGTCCTAAATGAGCAATTCCTTGCCAAATAAATTGTCCAAAGAGTATTGCTGTAGCAACACCGATTGCAGTCGGCATTTTTAAATAACGGAACCTGGTTATCAGCTCATACAAAATAATTTGTAATCCTAGAATACATACCTGTCCTAAACTTAAGGTTAGTGCCCCAATTATCCCCCCTAATAAAACGGACCATTTCTTATTTTCATAACGTTGTTTAACAACCGCCCAAAGAGGAAGTAAAAACGGAACCGCCGCCTCAAACATTACTGCTCTTGATAGAAACAACGCTAGGAGAAAAAAGAAGAAATGTATAAAAAAGCTAACCTTTTTAATAGAAAAGCGCGCCGTGAACCCTCGTATATGTGTCTTTTCCTCCAACATTTCGATATTTGCCATTTATATCATCCCCTTTGCTATATGCATTTTGAGTAATTATACAAAAGGTTGATTGTAAAATTTGTCTAGTAGTGAAATAGTATAAAAAAACTTTTCGACGTATTTTTTGGTAAGATTACATAGAGAGAATTTATGTCGGAATTTATTGAGGGTTTAGAATATCATCGTACTCCCCAGCAAATTGATTTGAGGCTTTAATGTTGTGTGTATACCATGGGAGATTCGTTTACAATGGAATTTATGATTTATTGCGTTCATCTTGCTCTATATACCTTTACTTATTATCAAACCTTTTGAAATACTGACTAAATGACATTTCATATTGGAGGATTTTTTGTGTTAGAAAATATACGTATTCTAGCATTGTTATGTTCGATAGGCTCGATTCTTATCGTATTGGGTATCATACTAGATATCTCCCCTATCATTCAAATCATCATGTTAATACTAGGCTTAGTTATTTGTTGTATCTGTATGGTAGGCTTAGGTAAAGCAATGTTACGAGAAAAAAGTAAATAATTGAAAAATTATGGGGAACTTTAAAGGAAAAAGTACCTTTTCGTCCTAACCCTTTATGGACAAAAAAAGACTGATTGTGTTGTTTAAAACACAATCAGTCTTCGATCTATTTGTACACTTTTTCTACGATTAAAACAGACAGCAAACTACCCTCTTCTAGCTCCACGGCCACCGCGTTTTGATTCAGTCGCACGTTTTAAAGTTGCAAGACGTTCGTCACTATCTTTTAAGAATCGTGCCATTTTTTGTTCGAAATTTTCTTTCGTTTGTCGATCATTTCTGTCATTAGAACGATTGTTATCGCGACGTGGACGATGTGGACGTTCAGGTTTTTCTGGCTGAGGCTTTGCTTTTCGGATAGATAAACCGATTTTACCATCCGCTTCAACATTCATCACTTTAACTTCAACGACATCGCCAACTTTAAGATGTTCGTTGATATCTTTCACATAGTTATCAGCGACTTCACTAATGTGAACTAGACCCGTTTTGCCATCTGGCAGCTCAACGAATGCTCCAAAATTTGTGATTCCTGTTACTTTACCTTGTACTTTGCTGCCTACTTCAATTGACATAAAAAAAATGCTCCTCCTTAAAATTTAAGCGGCTATTAATGCCAGTATTAAAAAATTTTGTGTAACGTTAAAAAATGCACGTTATTCTTTTATTATAGCCAACAAAAAAAGAGTGTCAACAAGACAACTCTTTTTCTATCGGTCTAAAAACACTTTTCCCAAAATAATAATACGAAATTTTATTCATTCTCTTTTGACTTATCGTCATCAGGAATTGTAAAAATTATTTCCCCATCTTCTGATAAGAAAAACTCTTTACGAGCTAGCTTAGCGATATATTCATCGTCTTCAAGCTTAGCAATTTGTAAATTTAAAAGTTCTTGCTTCTCTTTTACTTCTTCTAATTGGGCTAAAACTTCTTCTTTTTGCTGTTCCTTTTGAGCTAATTTCTCACTTTGATTAATGTTTGTTTTAATTAAAAAAATTAAAATTACAGAAGCTACGATACTAAAGACAAACATCCTTCTACGGAACCTAATTTTTTTCTGTTTTGAATAATTCGCTTTATGTTCAGATGATCGGACATAGTCATTTTCAAGCGTTCGAACATTATTTTGTTGTGTCCCAATCTGATTCTGACGCTTAGCCACATCCGTCACCTCCATCTACATTTATAACAAACCTTATTATAGTTACATTTCAACGTTTTTTAAAGATAATCCTTCTAAATTTGGTATATATTTTTATTAAATACTTCTTTTTAATTATAATATATAATTTGTAAAAAGGTGTGAATAAAATCGCAATAATACGAAGAAGCAGCCTAATCGTACCTATAATTACGGAATATATAAACTTAATGATTGCTAAAATAGGCCTAATTGTTAATAAGACGAACACTCGTCCAATAAATCGGAAGTATCGTTGAAAGACAGATTCATATAAAAAAATACCAAGAATTTGCGATAATGGATCAACTAAACGCCATTCTCCACCCTTTACAATGAATAAAATATAAAACGTTAGGGCCCCTAAGAGTACCCAAACGACCAGCTCTACTCCATATCCTATTTTTCTTATAAATGACCCAGGGCTTAAGGTGCTAAGTAGATAGCGTGTACTATCTACTATCGCACCTACGAATAAGCCACTTATGATCATAATTAAAATACTTACAACTTGTTCATTAATGGTCATCCAAATAATTTATGGAGGAAGCCTTTTGATAATCCATTATCTTCGTCATCGTATTGAAGTGCCTTAACATTTCCTTCCAACGTTAGTAAACCTTTATCGACGTCTAAATGAACAATACGTAACTCCTCTCCGCGGATTAGCAAATGACCTTGTGCTGTTCGAACGTAGAATTCTTCTTGGTCAAATCGCTCAATCTCCTTAACAGAAGTCATGTCCATTCTTTTTCGATTGCGCACTGTCACAAGATGGTCCCCAGATGTAATTGTGTAACGATTACTTTCTTGATGTAGTGTCATATCGTTCCTCCTTCATTGTTATTGTGTTTGTTCTGTTCACTTTATGCAGGAAATGAAAGAAGCATGACAACAATTTTGCTGTCATGCCCTAGAATTTTAATATTTTTTCTTCTCACAGTTGATTCTATAGACTTTGTTAAAACTATGAAAGTTTATACTTTCTTAAAAGTCCAATTACTCTATTCCTCATCATCTATAAATTGTGGTTCAATTTTTTCTAACTTCTCTTCTTTAAGGATGGTAAACATTTTATTTGCCTCTTCTTTACGAACATTTTCTTTTAAATCTTCTATACGTGCTGTTACGATCTTTTGGCCGAAACGGATTGCTAGTTCATCTCCTACTTTAACCGCACTACTAGCTTTTGCAACTTTCCCATTTATTGTAATACGCCCTTGATCAGCTACTTCTTTTGCTAATGTACGTCTTTTAATAAGGCGTGATACTTTTAAAAACTTATCTAAACGCATTTATCATTTCCCCTTTTTCTCTATAGCTTTTGCTTCATTCCAAAAAGAATCCAGTTGTTCTAATGTAAGTTCTGAAAATGGTTTTCCACTTTCCTTCACTTTTTGCTCCACATAGTTAAATCTACGAGCAAACTTCTCATTAGCGTGGATCATCGCTTCTTCTGGTGAAATTTTATAGAAACGTGCAATATTCACAAGAGTAAATAACACATCTCCAAACTCATCTAAACGAGCCTTGCTAGTCCCCTTCGTGATTTCTTCTCTAAATTCCTGCCACTCTTCAGCAAATTTATCCCATGCACCTTCTGGATCCGGCCAATCAAAACCAACTGATGCAGCCTTTTTCTGATAGTTATAAGAAGTTTGTAAAGAAGAACTTGCACGATATTCACCTTTTAAAAGCGATTCTGTTTGTTCTCCTTTTTCTGCACGTTTAATGTCCTCCCAATTTGCAACAACTTCTTCTGCATTATCAACACTAACGTCACCAAATACATGAGGATGACGGCGAATCATTTTTTCACTAATTGATGCCAATACTTCTTCTAGATTGAAGTACCCTTCATCTTCACCAATTTGAGCATGTAAAAATACTTGTAATAAAACATCACCAAGTTCTTCTACCATTCCATAGTCATCTTCCGCATCAATTGCCGCTAAAAATTCATGAGCTTCTTCAAGTAAATATTTTTTCAAACTTTCATGCGTTTGTTTTTGATCCCAAGGGCAACCATTCGGACCACGTAAAGTGGCGATAATTTTTCTAAATGTTACCCAATCTCTTAGTGCATCCAGGTCACCTTGTACTGGTGGCACATAAATTGTTGTTAAGTTATTAATTTCAACTGCTTGATCAAGTTCATATAAAGGTACAGTTGTTAATTTCTCTAAAGATGACCCAGCCGCTGTTACAATTGTTACCGGATAATCATCGCGATACTTTTCCATTAAAGTTAATTTCACTTCAGAAGCACTAAAAGCATCATATACTTGAGCGATTAAAACATGCCCGCGCATATTTACATCATGAATCGAAAAACTAGTTCCATCTAGTAATTGAAATCCATCAATTGGGTCAATTTTTAACGCTCCAAAAATCGGATCTAAAAAACTTTGGCCACCTTCTATTTTTAAATCCACTTTCCCTTCATTCATAGCTGTAATTAGCAATTGTACCGTTTGTTCTGCAACTAGAGGATGTCCTGGTACAGCATACATAATTGGTTCATGTCGAGAAGCTTCGACTAATTTATCGCAAATTTCTTCATAGACAGGTTGGAATGACTCATGTTTTTCATAAATTTCATCAAAACTTTCAAAAACGATTCCCTCCTGTTGTAATTCTTTAATAACAGGATGATCAATTGTTCGAACGTATAATTTATGTGCGTTTTTTAATTTTTTATATACACCCATTTGTAGCTGATTTAAATCTCCAGCTCCAAGACCAATAACCGTTAATTGATGCATAAATGTCACCTACTTTTTCTTATTTAACCATATTTGATAAGCTGCCATTTTTCGCCCAAACGGCAACATAAACCACTCTTTTTCTGCTAACATTTTTGTTTTTGCAACAACTGTTAAAAAGACAATTGCCCCTAAAAATATTAAACATCCACCAATTACAAGTGCTTGTATTCTACCTGATAAAAAAACTGTAGAGATTTGTAATAGTTTATCCATAACAAACACCGTTAGAGTCATCATTGCGCTTGCAAGAAATAATTTTATGTAAAAGTCCTTTCTCGCTAGTTTTGCTTGCGTAATTTTTTTCAAATAAAAGATTAGCAAACCAGCACTTAAGAATAATCCAATATTACTTGCAATAGCTGCTCCTAGTACACCTATCTTTGTAATGAGCACTTGATTCCCTATATATTTCAATAGTAGCGCTCCTATTAAAATGATTCCCGGTACCTTTAATCGATTCATTCCTTGGAGAATCGCTGTGAATGTTAAAATAATTGAAAAAGGAATAATTTGCAAAACAAAAACGATTAACACATCTGTTAAAGCATTTGTTTCGAAAAGCATTTCATTGACATACGGCATTACAATCACTAAACCAAGGGAAGCGGCAACACCTAATAATAATGAAACTCGATAAGTTAATTGAATAAAAGGAATTGGGCCCCTTCCATTTACTTTTTTAGATTGATACGCAACTAGTGGAACAATTGCTAAAGATAATGACGAAGCGATTGTTATTCCCATTTGTACAAGGGGCTGGCCTCTATCATATATTCCTTTTGTCTCCATTGCTTGCAATCTTTCCATTCCATTTTCCAATAATATTGAAAATACGCTAAAAGAATCAATTAATTGAAAGCAAAGTAAAAGTAAGCTGCTCATACTAACACTTAAACTTAGTATGGTTACTTCTTTTATAATTGGCCACTTCGCTAACTTTATTTTTGACTTTGGGAATTTAAGTCGATTTTTAACGAAATATATTAATAATAACATCCCTGCAATTTCCCCGATTACAGTTCCAAATACTGCAACATTTCCTGCAGCATAAAGTGATGTTGATGTTGCCATGATAATATAGGCACCCGCTAAAATGACACAAACACGAGTAAATTGTTCAAACACTTGAGCATATGCTACAGGGGCCATATCACCTTTTGCTTGAAAGTAGCCTTTCATAAGAGCGAGAATTGGCATAAATAATGTTACAAAGGCGCCTGTTTTAAGGAGTGGTGCTAACTGTTTATCTCCCATCATGGTTGCTAAGGAATCCGCGCCAAAAAACAAGATGCAGAAGAAAACTAACGATAAGAACGTTAAATACATATATACCGTTCGCGTAATAGTACTTTTCCTTTCCATTACGTGGCTACTAGATTCTGCATCAGCTAACATTTTGGAAATAGCTACTGCAAATCCCCCTGATGTCCAGACAACAAAAAAAGAAATGAAGGGATACACTTGTTGGTAAATATAAAAGCCTTGATCGCCAACTAAATTTTGAAAAGGTACACGGTATACCGCGCTTAACGCTTTCACAATTAATGCGGCAATGGTTAATAACAATGCACCTTTCATATACCCCTTCATTCCAAAGTTATTTCCCATTTAAGTTCCTCTTTCTTCCTAAAACTACGAATAGTATACCAAAGAATTAAATAAGCTGCTTAAGTCATACAATCTTACAACCTAATATAAAAACCGTTTATCGTATTGAGTTTTATCTTATAAGAAGACTAAAATAAGTAAAAGGAGGGGTATGAGGATGTTGGGGATTATAAACTTTGAAGTATTTTTAGTTGCAGCCATATTACTAAATTTAACTCCTGGGACCGATACAATGTACATTGTAAGTCGAAGTATTTCCCAAGGAAGAACAGCAGGTATTTATTCTGCCCTTGGTATTACAGCAGGAGTAGTCATTCATACATTTATTGCCGCATTTGGACTTTCGGTAATTCTAATGCAATCTGCTTTACTATTTAATTTAATTAAAATTATAGGTGCAATCTATTTAGCTTACTTAGGAATTAAGATGCTACTTTCAAAAAATAACACAACGGAACAGCAATCATTACCTAAACAAAGCAATAAGAAGATATTTTTACAAGGGATGATTACAAACGTAACAAATCCTAAAGTTGCCCTATTCTTTTTAGCTTTCCTACCGCAATTTATTCAAACAAGTTCTGAAATTTTCTCACCTATTCCTTTTATACTTTTAGGACTTACCTTTACTTTAACAGGGGGAATATGGTGTTTAATTACCGCTTATTTCACTTCCATGACAACTACAAAGTTAAGAGGAAATGCTAAAGTCTCAACGATTCTTAATAAATTAACTGGAATCGTTTTTATTGCAATGGGAATCAAACTACTACAAACAAAACCTTCTGCATGAAACTATTTTCTTTGCCGTGTGAGCTAATCTTGTATGATTGGTTTGCGCGGTTTTTTCGCCATAAAAAAACGCCTCCTTGTTAGAGACGCTTTTATTTATTAGTTTTCCATTTGTTTCGCTAAGAAGTTCGCTGCAGTTTCAGCTGCTTTTGATTCAACTTCTGTAATAAAGTGAACTTTTGAAATTAAATAAACGGCTCCAATTGCATCACCATTTGAAATAATTGGGGCTACACAATATGATTTTACCTGCTCAAACTGGCCAGGAACTAATTCAATTGTCGTTTCAGTTTTCTCCGTAACAACCGAACGTTGTTTCATAAAGTCTTCTGCAAATACAGAAAGACGTCGGTTTGTATACTCTTTTTTCGATAAACCTGCAACTGCAATCATTTCATCTCTGTCACTAATTAATGCAGGAGTTCCTACTGTTTCATATAGTGACTCGACATACTCTTTTGCGAATTCACTAAGGTCATTGATTGGGGAATATTTTTTTAAGATAACTTCCCCTTCTCTATCAGTATAAATTTCTAAAGGGTCACCTTCACGAATTCGCATTGTTCTACGAATTTCTTTAGGAATAACTACACGACCTAAATCATCAATACGACGGACAATTCCTGTTGCTTTCATCTAGTTGCCTCTCTTTCGTCATCAATTTTTGATTCACATTGATAGTATGGATAATATTTAGTCAATGTATGCAAAAAGTGTATGAAGAGGATTAAATTATAGTTGAAAATAAGCAAATATTTTCTATCGTAAAGTATTTCCTTTGGCGACCCTTATTTTTTTTACGCTGTTTTTTCCTTTTTTGCACTTGCCACAATTTCCATCATTTCTTCTAGTACATCAAATGGATCATTTTTCCCGCATTTTTTCATATCAATTGTGAGCGTTAATTTATTTCCGTCCATTGTAAAACCAACAGCACGGTCAAATTTCATTGATTCAGCCACAATTGTACTGCCATCCACATTAGCTGTACCTTCTTCTGTTAAGTTGATGGAGATTACTTTTTGTTTCTCTTTTATTGATGAAACGCCTGCTTCCATCGCCCAAACTTTTATTCGAGCAATACGTAATAATTTTTCTGTTTCATCTGGTAAATCTCCGAAACGGTCATGAAGTTCATCAATAATTTCTGAATAATCTTCTATACGATCCATCGATTTTATCCGCTTGTACATTTGAATTTTTTGATAACCATCTGGGATATATTTATCTGGAATATAAGCATCTGTGTGTAATATAATTTCAACTTCAGGTTTTTCTTCTTTTTTCACACCTGTTTGACGTTCCGCTATCGCTTCTTCTAACATTTGTGAATATAAGTCAAATCCAACAGAATCAATAAATCCATGTTGTTGTGCACCAAGTAAGTTTCCGGCACCACGAATAGATAAATCTCGCATCGCAATTTTAAAACCTGAACCTAATTCCGTAAATTCTTTAATAGCTTGTAGTCTTTGTTCTGCAACATCTGTTAGTACTTTATCTCGTTGATACATGAAATAAGCATAAGCAATACGATTAGAACGTCCAACTCGTCCGCGCAATTGATACAATTGAGATAAGCCCATACGATCTGCATCATGAACAATTAACGTATTGACGTTAGGCATGTCAACACCTGTTTCGATAATTGTTGTAGTGACTAATACATCGTATTCACCGTCTAAGAAGCTTAAAATGATAGATTCTAACTGTGTTTCCGTCATTTTACCATGGGCATAGCCAACACGTGCTTCAGGAACAAGCATTTGAATTTCTTCTACTTTTCGTGTCATATCCTCAACACGATTGTACAGATAAAATGTTTGCCCACCTCTAGCCATTTCTCGTTCAATAGCTTCACGAATAAGTGCACCATTGTGTTCCATAACATAGGTTTGTACTGGGAAACGGTTTTGTGGTGGTGTTTCAATAACTGATAAGTCACGTACACCTACCATAGACATGTGTAACGTTCGCGGAATTGGAGTAGCCGTAAGCGTTAACACATCTACATTTGTTTTTAACTGTTTAATCTTTTCTTTATGAGTTACGCCAAATCGCTGTTCCTCATCGACAATTAACAAACCTAAATCTTTGAATACAACATCCTTTGATAAAATACGATGTGTTCCTATTACAATATCAACTGTACCTTCTTTTAAGCCTTTTATTGTTTCAGTTTGTTGTTTTTTCGATCTGAAACGACTAAGTAAACCTACATTTATTGCATAATCCTCAAATCGTTCTTGTATCGATTCATAATGCTGTTGAGCGAGAATGGTAGTTGGAACAAGAAAGGCTACCTGTTTCCCATCCATAATGGCTTTAAACGCTGCGCGGATTGCTACTTCAGTTTTTCCATAACCAACATCCCCACAAACAAGGCGGTCCATTGGTCGTTCACGTTCCATATCTCGTTTTACTTCCATAATGGAACGGAGCTGATCTTCTGTCTCTTCATAAGGGAAGGAATTTTCAAAATTACGTTGTTCGTCTGTATCCGGTGAAAAGGCATATCCTTTTTCCGCTTCACGTTTTGCATAAAGCTTAATTAAATCATCCGCAATGTCATTAACAGCAGATGAAACTTTCGCTTTTGCCTTTTTCCATTCTGCTCCACCAAGTTTATGAAGCTTTGGCTCTTTTCCTTCAGACGCCACATATTTTTGAATTAAATCAATTTGATCAACGGAAACATACAGCTTATCATCTGCACGATAACGAATATGAAGGTAATCTTTATGTGTACCATTAACTTCTAATGTCTCAATCCCAATATATTTCCCTATCCCATGGTGAATATGAACGACATAGTCTCCAGGTTTTATCTCTGTATAACTTTTAATGCGTTCAGCATTAGACATTTTTTCATTTCGTCGTGGTTTTCTTTTCGGTTGTTGTTTAAATAGCTCGTCATCTGTGACAACAGCTATTCGTTGAAGAGGTAATTCAAAACCACTTGATAATACACCATCTACTAAATAAACCCCAGCTTCTTGGGGAGAACCTAGTAAACTATGAATGTCATATTCTTCTAACGTACTTTGCATTTTCTTTATACGCTCTTTTCCATCTGCAACGAAAAGTACTGTAAACTTCTCTTGGTTCCAACGTTCAATTTCATTTTGTAATAAAGAGATTTGTCCATGGAACTGCTGCATTGGCTTACATGAAAAATTCGTTGTCTTGTTAAAGGTAATACCTGAGAATGTTCTAGCAAATAGTGCAAAGTACAGTTTTTGTTGATCAATCATGGATAATACTTCTTTAAAAGAAAAGGAAGCTTTTACATCATGAACCATCTTTCCTTCCTCTATTAAAGAAATAAACCATTCTTCTTCTTCCTTTTCCCAAGCATCCATTACTTCTTGAATACGGCCTAATTCATCAAAAAGGACAATTCCATCTTTGGCGAAGTAATCCCCTAAAAACGTTAATTCGTCATATAAGAGTGATCCATATTTCGTTACATGGTTTGGAATGTTTCCTTGCTTTAACATTTCAATATCGTACTGGATATTTTGATAAAGCGCTTCTTGAACTTCCTGCTTTTTAACTTTTTTCAACGTTCTACTTAACGCTGTTTCTAGACGTTCTGCTAACTCCACACGTTGCTTTTCTGTTAATAATAATTCGGTCGCAGGTAAGATTTGAACATGATCTAATTTTTCTATTGAACGTTGATCATCAGCAGAAAATGTACGTATAGAATCGACAACTGTATCAAATAATTCAATACGAATAGGTGACTCTGCATACGGTGGATAAATGTCTAGTATCCCTCCACGCAATGCAAACTCACCTGGTGTTGTGACCATTTGACTTCTTGTATAACCCATTGTCACTAATTGAAGTAACCATTCTTCAATTTCGATATCCGCATCCACTTTAGCTTCTAAATAATATTGATTCCACTGTTCAACAGGCGTCATCACTTTACGCATACCTGCGATTGGAATAACAAAAATCCCAAGTTCCTTTTTTGTTAAATTGTTCAATGTAGCGATTCGACTAGCTCTCAACTCCGGAGATGCTATCGTCATGTCAGCCGCAATAAACTCCTCAGCGGGATAGTAATGTACTACCTCTTCTCCTACTAATGCTGATAAATCATCTACTAATTTTTGAGCCTGTAAAAGATTGGGAGATAATACATATAGAGATTTTTTAAACTGTTTGAATATAGTGCTAATTAAAACTGGCCTCGCACTTCCCGTTAACCCTGTAATTAGCTGAGAATCATAGGCTTTTTCACCGATTTGTTGTATGAAAGTATTTATATGTTTATCTTGCGAGAATAGTTGGTGTAAAACTTCCATTCATAAAACCCCCTTCCAGTAAAACGGAACTATGTAAAGAACTTATAAAGTTACATATGAAAGATCATGAGAATTTATTAATCAATCTTAAAAACCAATGATTATCTTAATAATGAAAATTAGAAGAAGCTTTGATTCCTTTTAGAGAACCAAAGCATCTTCCTTACCATGTCTACATTGGCTAGAATCCTTTAGATTTGGGTTTACGTTACTGAAGCCAGTTTTTTAGTGCATAATAATCAGGAAATTGTCTTAATGAATCTTCACACTGCTCACAGATACAATGCACTGTTGTCTGACCGTGCTCATCTTTTTCAATATAATCGTCGACTTCCCCAACTTCGAATAAATGCAATTTTCGAATTGTTTCATCTGCATCAAACGGTAATGTACCAATCTCTGTTTCACAATGGCGGCAACGATAACGAACAGGCATTATAACTTCCTCCTTTAAGTGTGTAAAAAAGCTTTACCTACTCAAAGTATTGACCTGTTTTTCCTAATTTATGCACATAACTACGAGTGCTTCTAGTTTGCATTAAACTCATTCATGACTTCTATAAACTTTTTAGATAATGATGATTCTACAGCTGCAACGGTTTTATCGATTGCTTGTTCAATGATAGGACTTTCATCTTTTGTAAACTTCGCTAATACATAATCCGGCACTTTCATTCCTGCTGGTGGTCGACTAATTCCAACACGGATACGGTTAAATTCTTGTGTTCCTAAATGTTGAATTAACGACTTAATGCCATTATGTCCGCCCGCGCTTCCCTTTTGACGTAATCGAAGCTTACCTGTTTCTAAATCTAAGTCATCATAAATAACAATGATATCTTCAATATCTATATCAAAATAATCCATCAATGGACGTACACATTCACCAGATAAATTCATATATGTGAGTGGTTTAAGCAATATCACTTTGCCTTCTGGTCGATGTACAGTTGCATACATTCCATTAAACTTCATTTGGTTTAATGGTGCATCCCACTTCTTTGATAAAGCATCTATACATTCAAAACCAATATTATGGCGAGTATATTCGTATTGTTTCCCTGGATTACCTAATCCAATGATCAATTTCATTTCTTCTCATCCTTTAAAATTATCTAATTAGTGCTTATTTTAACATATGGAGAGAGAAAAAAGGAAAACTTAACATATAAGAAGTGGTAGCTTTAATTATCGATGAAATGAAAATTACTTGATATGTACTAAAAAATTATTTAAAGGGGCATTCAAATAATGCCCCTTTTCGATAAATACCCCATATTTAAGCTTGTGATTCAGGTGCCTCTGTTGCTTTGATGTCTTGATTTCCATCATCACCTTGACCTGCAGTATCATCATTGACCACTACTGGAGGTGTAACCGTTGCTAAAATATCTTCATCTGCATTTAGAACAGTATATGAGATACTATCACGGACATCTGCGATTGATAATGAGTCTCCAATACCTAAGTTCGATACATCAATTTCGATTGATTCAGGTATTGCTGTTGGTTTTACTTTAATTGTAACTTCTCGTACAGGTTCTGTCAGTACTCCACCTTCACGCACACCAATTGCTTCACCTACTATGGAAACAGGAACTGCAACTTCTATATCTTCAGCCATGTTAATCGATAAAAAGTCAGCATGCTTTACAGTACCTTTTAGTGCACATCTTTGTACTTCATTAATTACCGCATTTACTTGTTTACCTTCAATATCAATTTTAAATATGCTAGAACGTCCATATCTTTGAACCGCTTTTGCTGTCTCCTTGTAATCTAAAATAACAGGAATCGCATCAACATTATAGCCATATATAACGGCTGGTAATTTACCTTGTTTTCGTAGTTTCGTTAATGTTGAACGTGGTCCCGGTTGTCTTCTTTCAGCTTGTAATACAATATCCATTATTTTACTCCCTCCAAAAAATGATGACATTGATTAGTATGGGTTTATTGACTTGATACTAAACGAAAGTTGTGAGAAAAATTGTCAAATGTCTTCGTTATTATTTCTTGGAGTTTAAAATAAAAAAGGCAAAGTTGATGTTACACCAACTGATATTATCCCCTTTAAGTAGACAATGTAAAAAAGGCTACGGTAATCTGTAGCTAACAGTCTATTTAGAGGGGATTTTTCTATGTCCAGAAAAAACAATACTTATTCAAATGATTTC
>NZ_RBZN01000003.1 GCF_003628435.1 Ureibacillus endophyticus
TAGTTTTGTGTGTGGTAACCTCAACTAACACCAAAATCCAGGGGGTGGCAAGTTTTTTTGCGTAAAAGACTATAAAACCAACGATTATTAGCGATTTATATATATAAGTTTTGACAATACGGTAAAGGGAGTAGGAGGGAAATTTATGAAATGGAGAAACTTTCCGCAGAACGTAAAAGTCAGGCTTATTACATCATTTTTTAATCGTCTAACATCATCAGCAATCATGCCTTTTATGGCGTTATTTTTTGCTCAAAATTTAAATAAAGTTTGGGCAGGAATATTTTTAGTTATAACTGTAATTATTAGTTTCATTTTCAATTTAATAGGAGGCTATATTTCAGATCGGTTTAACCGAAAGAAAATTCTATTGATTACTTCATCTTTGAGTGCACTAATGTTTTTGTTAATGACCATCAGTTTAATACCTGAAACCAAGATTATTGGCTTATTTGCAATCGCATATATTGCCTTTACGATAACGAGTAGTATGGAATACCCAACGATGGACGCACTTATAATCGATTCAACTACTCCGGAAAACCGTAAATTTATTTATGCTGCGGATTACTGGCTTGTGAATCTTTCAATGGCGATTGGAACAGCAGCGGGTGGACTTTTATATGTAAATCACCAACTTCTATTGTTTGTCATTTTAACCGTTACATTAATATGTATTTCGATAGCCTTTATGCTTTGGTTGAATGAAACAGATAGAGTACTACTTAAGCAAAAACATCAAAATGTATTAGTGGATGTTTTGAATAATTATAAAATTGCTCTTCAAGATGGTCCATTTGTAAAAGTTGTTGTTGGATCAATGTTGATCATTGGAGCGGAATTAACGTTAAATAATTATATTGGGGTTCGATTAGTAGAGTCTTTCGATTCTATTTTTTTAGGGAGCTTTGAAATTAGTGGCGTCAGGATGTTAAGTTTACTAAATGTAGAAAATATGTTGATTGTCGTCATCCTTACATTTATCGTTACGAAAATAACAGATCGCTTCAGTACGAAAAAGATGCTTATTTTTGGTTTTATACTTTACGGTATCGGCTATACGATTATTACATCGGGGAATGTTTGGTATGTATTGATTTTCTTTAACTTTATAGCAACGATGGGTGAACTAATCTATTCTCCAATAGTCAATGCAGAACAGGCAAATATGATGCCAAAGGATCAAAGAGGCTCCTATGCTGCATTTGCAAATCTAGGTTATACAGGTGGAGATTTAATTGCACGTTTTAGTATTATTATGGGTGTATTTTTAATGCCTTCTCAAATGTCAATTTACATGGGAATTATAATATTAGCTGGAAGTATATTATTATATACAGGGTTGTTTAAGAGAAAGTTAGTCACAGTGAAATCGATTGCTGAAGCATAAGCGGTAAAAGTAAAAAATATCTCTTATAACCAATAATAATCCTTTGACATTTCTCTTAAAACATACTTACTTGATTAAGTAATTGCTAAAGTATAATATAATTATAAGCTGCGTTGTACGTACGATATTAAGTTTTAACCTTTAAGCTGTAAAAGGGAGTTTTAGATTGAAGGTGGAATGGCGAGCATCACACTTTGTGACTGATGATAGACAGGAAATCTTTTGCGAACACCCACTTTGAGGAGTGGTGGTTTAAAACTTTCTATTTAAACTAACGGCAAGGCGGCTTCCTAATTTAAGCATTAATAACACTCTTACATAATTATGTAAGGGTGTTTTTTTTATGGAGGATGTAAATTGAAAATTTCGATATAATTTATGATATAAAGGATTATTATTGGACTAGTTCAGAGATTCTTAACCTATTCTAGTTTCATCTAGTGGTCATGTTATGATTGCAAGTGAAATATTAGGTTTAGGTGAACAAGTATTTACATTTGCCATTTTAACAAATACTGCAACATTATTTGCAATACTATTTATTTACCGCAATGATATAGGGGAACTTATTATTAATTCAATCGTTTACCTGAAAACAAAACATAATCGTTATCGAAGTGACTCTCACTTTGTTATCTTTATTAGGTACATTGCTTCTTATATTTCCGATACAACATCGTATATGGCGAATTGTAATTGTTCATGAAGAGTGTTCAAGAACATAGTAAAATGAGGGAGGAAAGTATTATGACGAGTAAGATTACACCAGAAAAATTACTTCAAAAAATGAATGAAGGGGAAAAGTTAATACTTCTAGATGTCAGAGCTGAAGAAAAATATAACGACTATCATATTGAAGGAAAACATATCGAGTCCCTTAACATAAATAAATCTAAAATTTTCGCATTAGAAACAAATGATGAAAATAGTGTTAAATCTTTGCCAAAGAATGAACAAATTATTGTTACGTGCACGACAGGAAATTCTGCAACAAAATGTGCAAATATCCTTGCGAAAAAAGAATACGATGTTGTCGTTTTAGAAGGTGGAGTTACAGCCTGGAAAGAATACTTAAAAACAGTGAAGTAGAGAAATTAAAAAACACGCAAGAATGCCACTAACAACATTCTTGCGTAGCGGTTTTAATTTCGTTGTAATGGGCTATCCTCATTTGCATCTAAACTTCGACCACCGTCATCTTCCCACCGATCAATATCAAATCGATCGCCTTCCAACGTTCTTGGAAGTTTTGATATTGAATTATTGAAAAAATTAACAATGATTACTGTCATCATCCTTTTATATTTAATGATTTTAGTACATGTCCTATCTAGTTAAATCATCTTAAGTAGTGCATCCTCACCAATCATTCCTTTAACAATCCCCAGCTTTTCTGCTTCATACGTAACTGACTCTAGTGGAGCTTTTAGTAACTGTTCAATTGTTTTGACTCCAACCGCACGACCTGCAATAATTTTCCGATCTGCTAATTTACTGTTTAAAAGACTGACATCTAAAGCACCGCACATAATATACCCGTTCTCATTTGAAACCGTTAATAATGTTGTCTTAGGTAAATGCACAGTAACGGCAGTAAACATGTGTCCGTTCAATTCAATCGGTTCAATTGTAACCATTCTTTCCGCTCCTTTCCTCAATATAAAATATGGAATTAGGCGAAAAGTGTTCCCGGTTACACTTTTAAAATTATTTGCAAGCTAGTATTGTTAGTGTGGGAAGGGGTTAATTTTATGTACAATTTGCTTTCAAAGATAAGCAATTTTTTTAGTGAACCAATTTCTACATTTTTAAATTCTTATGAGCATTCTCCTTTAATTATAGCCATTCTATTGGGATTAATTGGTGCATTTACACCATGTCAGTTAACGGGTAATATAAGTGCAATTACCTTTTATGGATATCGAACAATTCGAAGCGAAAATGTTTGGAAAGAATTAGCTTCATTTATTTTAGGAAAAGTTTTTGTATTTAGTTTGATTGGGTGGTTTGCGTGGATATTTGGACAAGTCTTTGAGCGTGAAATGACAAATTATTTTCCAATATTCCGCAAAATTATTGGACCACTGTTAATTATGACGGGTTTAATGTTATTAGGGGTTTTTAAGTTTACATTCATAGATCGTTTAACTACGAAAATTCCGCTCGTCATGAAAGAAGGGAAACTAGGATCTTTTCTATTAGGTGCTAGTTTTTCTATTGCCTTTTGTCCAACAATGTTTGTATTATTTTTCATCTGGCTTATGCCAACAGTGGTCACTACATCCTATGGCTTTGTTTTACCAGCAGTTTTTGGGTTAGCAACATCTATTCCATTACTAGTCATTTTTGCACTTATTGAAGCGTTCGATGCGAAAGGACTTATCCTAAAAAGAAGTAAAGGAATCGGGGCAGTTGTTCATAGACTTTCTGGGGTATTACTTGTGACGATAGGCTTTTTCGATACGTTAACTTACTGGGGGTTTTAATGAGTTTAGACTAGTACAGAGATTTAAAAAAACGATACATTTTTATGAATTTATTTATGGAATTTTCTTACTGTTAGATTCATAATAATATTAAAGTCTGATTGTGAAGAAAAGGTTTTAGGAAAAAAAGTCTACAGAAAAAGAGGTATCTATGAAAAGTTTACAAACAAAAATGCTTGTGATTTTTTCATCAATCTTTATTATTTCTACACTAATTATAAGTTATTCAATTTATGAATCTTCTACAAAACTTGTAGTAGATTCTATTAGTTCACAAGCAAAAATTATAGCTGAAAATGTTGTTTCTAAAATTGATGTAAACCAATTTGAGCAAATTACAACTGAAGAAACCGAGTACTACTATGAACTACGTGAAGAACTAAATGAAATTAGAAAAATGAATGGTTTAAATTACCTTTATACTATGAAAAGTAAAAAGAATGACGATGGTTCTTCCGAATACTATTATGTTGTTGATGGATTACCATTAGACTCAGATGATGCATCGAGTCTCGGTGAAGTTGAGCAAAATGAATATGAGGCATTAATCAATACGTTTAAAACTGGTGAAACGCAAGTAGGAGAACTCACGTATGATAAAGAATATGGGGCAAACGTATCTGCATATGTTCCAATTAGAAACTCTAATGGAGAGATGATTGGTTTAATTGGTGCCGATTATAATGCTGACCATATTTATGAATTGATGAATGATAAGAAACGTGAATTAATGATTTATACGATCGTTGTACTTCTAGTGATTATCTGTGTCATTTATTTCGTTGCTAGAATGATTAACCGCCCATTAAAACGATTAACTTTAGAAATGCGTAAAGTTAAAACAGGGGACTTTACTGTTCATTTGGAAACAAAACGAAAAGATGAAATAGGCGAACTTACAAATACATTTAATGATATGGTGAACAATGTAAAAAATATGATTCGAACAATTGATGATAGTTCCCAAAAATTAACGCTATCCTCTGAGGAAATGTCTATGACAGCTGAGCATAACACTACTATGACCGAAACCTTAACAGAAGCAATACAAGGAATCATGTATGGTGCTAATCGACAAGTTGATATCATTTCCAATGCAGCAGATACGATTAAAGAAATGTCAAATGAGATTTTACAAATTTCAAAAAATATAGAAGAAGTTTCATCCTCTTCGGAATTTGCAACTAAAACGTCCATTAATGGAAGAGAACAGCTTGAACATGCAATCAAACAGATGGAACAGATTAAAAGTACACAATATCACTCATCTGAAGTAATTAAAGATCTTGGTGAAAAATCCAATGAAATTAATGAAATTGTTGTCATGATTACAGATATTGCGGACCAAACAAATCTTCTTGCATTAAACGCAGCCATTGAAGCTGCACGTGCAGGTGAATATGGTAAAGGATTTGCTGTCGTATCAGAAGAAGTTCGAAAACTTGCGGAACAATCAGGTGATGCTGCAAGCCGTATTGCAAGTTTAATTCAAGAAATACAAATGAAAACAAAAGATGCCATGGAAACAATGGTTAACAGTAATCAGGAAGTTGATAAAGGCACAATCGTAATGGTCAATACCAGTGAGGTTTTCGATAAGATTAATAATGCAATTCATGTTGTTACAGAGCAAATTGAAGAGGTAAATAAGACCATTGCCCAGCTTTCTCAAGGTAGTGTGAAAATCGTAGAAATTATCCATGAAGTCCATGAGATTGCCCAACAATCCACTAACAAAACAAACGATTTTGCAGAACTTACTGAAGAACAATTGGCGTTAACTGAGGAAGTTTATGCATCAATAGAACAATTACGTGAAATGTCTGAACAACTAGAAACGATGGTTGGCCAATTTAAGTATGAAAAAAATTAAAGTATAGAACCTTTTTATTGTTTGATACTAAAAAAGATTTCACAAATGGAATCAAACATGATGAATTAAGGGGTGTTATCAATGGGTAGTAAAAAGGGAATCCTTGATCCGAATTCAGATAAGACTCACAAAAACTGGGAAAAGCCGAAATTTCAAAAATCTCAAATGAACGGTGAAACGAAAATAACACCGCATAATGAACGTTTGAGAAAAGGTGATTTTGACGCTAGACAGCTTTAGTACATCATGGTGGTTCAGTGAAGCGCATGCCCGGAATGAATTTTCCGGGTTTTTTTTATGCATAAAATGAATGAGATGATTAATACTAAAAAAGATTTCACAATGGAATCAAACATGATGAACAGGGGTGTTATCGAATGGGTAAGAAGGGTCCTTTTGGCTCAAATTCTCTGAAGAATCACCGAAACTGGGGTAAGCAGAAGTTTCAAAAGTCTCGAAATGGTCTAATGGAAGTATCATTCCAAAACCAAATTTTGAGATGTGAATCTAAAGCTAGACAGTGGTAATGCATCATGAAGATTTCAGTGAATCATGGCCCGGAGCTTTCCGGGTTTTTTTGTTAATATCACATACATTATTTACGCGGCTTACAATATGTAAAGCCGCGATTTTAATGTTCGATATCCAGTTCCATATTAACTATCTATAAGCTCCTATCCATAAATTAGTTCAACACTGAATAATTTTGTTCCATTTCACTAGTAGGCGGTGCTATTAATGCTTTGGCATCCGAACTTAAAGCATTATAGATTTTAGGATTAGATAATAGATCCTTTTGTAAAAATGTGAATCGTTTTATCTCTGAAAACTCGCAATTATAAGCTAGTTTATTAATATGACGGATGATTAGTTGTGTTTCCCTCGAATATAATTCATCATTTTTTTCATTGTTAAAATCATGAACGTAATTAACTAAAGTTAATGCTTCCATACTTAATTTAGAACGGATATGTGGCTTTTTAAATTTGCTCTCATTTAGTTCGATTATTTTACGAGCTTGTAAATAATCACTTTTTCCAATGGCCTTTTCTAGAGAAATTATGTCACGGTCGATTTTCATAAGTATTTTCCTCCAATATTTAGAAAATATTACTAATTACATTTTTAATTATAAAAGAAAAAAGTCCTATAAGGAATATATAGGCAATGGAAGAATAAGAAATTTTATTTACAAATATGTTAAGAAAAATTAAATTTTATCGTTTAACCTAGTATATTCCCTTTCTTTATGTTAAAGTTCCTATTCAACTATCAATTAAAACTGTCCTTATTCAATTTATATTTTGGGGTTAATCTAAGCCTCTAGACCGATAGAAAACTCTACCCCTAGTCGGTTACCAAAGACTTACGAATCTTTTATATTTTTATTAAAAGACTAAGTTGAAAGGAATTATTATGGAGAGGAAAAAAATATACTTATTATTTACAGACACTGGCACTATGTTTACGAAGATGATTAAGCTATATACAAAAAAGCCATATAATCATGCTTCTATTGTGTTTGATGAGCAGATGATGGAAGTATATAGTTTTGGACGTAAAAAACCTCGCAATCCTTTCGTTGGTGGCTTTGTATATGAAGATGTACGTCAAGGACTTTTTCTTAATGCTCGATGTGCGATTTATAGTTGTAATGTAACGGAAGAGCAACTTGGAAAAATGCGATCGTTTATTAATAAAATTGAGAAGGAAAAGGATTTATATAGATATAACTTATTAGGAATTATTTCGTTTATCATCAATAAGCCACTTCATCGCAAAAATGCATATTTTTGCTCAGAATTTGTTGCGAGAGTTTTAAAAGAGGGAGAATTAATCGACTTCGAAAAACCATTGTCTTTAATTTCACCGTCTGATTTACAAAATATCGAAAACTTAACATTAGAGTATGAAGGTCTATTAGCTGATTTATTTGCTGATTCCGCAAAAGAATACTCAATGGTAGTATAGCTGAGCCACCATAGAATATGGTGGTTTTTTATTTTTAACAAATATGGATTTTAGAATAAAGTAAAAACTCTATAGAAAGAATAGAAGTAGAATAAAAAAAGAGGTGAAAATGGTGGACAATCAAATGCCACGTGAAGAAGGACTTGATCATAGTCTAAGCCTTTTAAAAGAAGGATATCGATTTATTGTAAATCGTAGAGAACAATTAAAATCTGATATTTTTGAAACAAGATTATTGGGAAAGAAAGCAATTTGTATGGTAGGAAGCGAAGCAGCAGAACTCTTTTATGATGAGGACAAATTCCAAAGAAGTGATGCTGCTCCAAATCGAATTGTTCAAACTTTATTTGGTAAGAACAGTGTACAAACATTAGATGGGGAAGAACATCGAACTAGAAAAGAATTATTAATGTCTGTCATGACAACTGAGCAAATCAATAAATTGCTTGATATAACAGAATTACAGTGGGAGAAGTCACTAGATAAATGGGTGAAGATGGACAAAATAGAGTTATATGAAGAGGTAAAAGAGCTTTTATGTAAAGTAGCATTTAAATGGATTGGTGCGCCTCTACATGAAGAAGAAGTAAAAACAATGACTAAAGAACTTGCGGCAATGTTTGAATCACCAGCTGCAATTGGCCCTGCCCATTGGATGGGAAGAACGTTGCGTAATGTAATCGAGAAAACCATCCAACAACATATCCAAGATACGCGTGAAGGAAAGGTAAGTTTTCCAAAAGACTCTGTCATGCATAAATTCTCCCTTTATAAAGATAAAAACGGAGAGTTATTAGATGTTGAAACAGCAACAGTTGAAGTAATTAATATGCTTCGACCAATTGTGGCAATTTCTATTTATATTAACTTTACGGTGCTTGCATTACTTCAATATCCAGATCAAAAACAAAAACTGAAAATGTATAGGGATTATGCAAAAATGTTTGTTCAAGAAGTTAGACGTTTTTACCCATTCTTTCCTTTTGTAGCGGCAAAAGTAAAGAAAGACTTCGTTTGGAATGGCTATCATTTTAAAGAGGGGACGCTAACCCTATTAGATCTATATGGTACCAATCACGACCCGAAAATTTGGGATAATCCCGATGAGTTTAATCCTGAACGGTTTGCTCACTGGGAAGGGACACCATTTAGCTTTATTCCTCAAGGTGGGGGAGATTATTATTTAGGTCACCGTTGCGCAGGGGAAGGCATTACAATTAAATTAATGAAAATAGGGTTAGACTATCTCGTTAATAAAATGGAATATGAAGTTCCTGAACAAGACCTGAATTTAGAATTGGACGATATTCCAAGCATACCGAAAAGTAAAATTATTTTAAAAAATATTCGAAGAGTAAGTGCCCAATAAAGTAAAGCAGACATTGGTAAATCATCAATGTCTGCTTATTTTTGTTTCGACAAACAAAAGGAAATTCAACTTATACATCGAACAAGTAATCAAAGGGAAAAGTTTAGGAGTTGAAATTCTTGTTAAAAAATAAAGAAAACTTATTAATCCACTTTGAGAATTCTATTGATTGGGTGAAAAGATTAAAAGAACTTACAGAAAATCAATGGAGAACACCAATTGCAGAAGGTAAATGGACAATCGCTGAAATTATCGGTCATTTAACACCGTGGGATCAATTTTTAATAGAGCAAAGATTGCCCTTTTTATTCCAAGATAAGGCGTTACCAAAGAGTCCTGATGAAAATGAAATCAATCAACAAGCTGCTACTTTGAGCCAAATGAAAACAAAGGATGAAATTATTGAGGATTTTATATTAAATAGAAGAAAGTTGATTATTGCTGTTAATAACATTCCCGGCGAAATGTGGGAAAAGGAGTTTAATATAGGGACTTCTTCATTAACTCTGTATACCTATTTATTAGGTTTTAAAGAGCATGATGAACATCACTTTGAACAAATTGAAAAAGTATTAAGCACTTCATAACTTACAAGAAGAGAGTGAACATAGTGGACAACATTAAATATCCAATTGGTCATTTTGAAGTAACTGAAGAAATTTCAAAAAATGAACTCAATCAGTGGATTGATGAAATAACAGTATTTCCTACACTTCTAAATGAAGTTGTCGGGAACTTAAATGAGGAAGAGCAAAAATTAACTTATCGCGAAGGTGCGTGGACGATTAAACAATTAGTTCACCACATAGCAGATGGTCAAATTAATTATTACACGAGAATTAAATTAGCTTTAACGGAGGATATTCCAATCATTAAACCTTTCGAGGAAAATGAGTGGGCTCATTGGTGGATTCAGAGGTTCCATTATCTGCATCTATTAAAATAATAGAAGGAATTCATGAGCGTTTTTCGTATTTACTAAAAAATCTAACGGAAGAGCAACTTAACAAAATTTTTTCTCATCCAGTAACAGGGAAACAAACCATTCCTACAACAATTGGTTTTTGTGCTTGGCATATTCGTCACCATCTAGCACATATAAAAATCGCATTGGAAAATAAATAAGCTTTAGAATTTCAGTTGTTAAACTTACAAATGAATATAAGAACCATTTAGTTGTTCGTTAGTGAACGTGTATTTCTGCGGGAGTAGCACCAGCTTCGTCTGTAACGGAAAACAACTTATAGGAAAGGCAATTATGATGTAAAAAATCATGATTGCCTTTTATTTATGTATGGGAAATTTTTCACGAAACATACTATTCCTGATTTGTTCTAACAACATGAAAGTAGGTGATACTATGTCACCGTTCTTTAGAAAAAGAACGAAATCAGAACAACCCAAGCAAACGATTCCCAAAAGTGAAATTATGATTGAAAACGAAGATAAAAGAATTTCATCAAACTTAAAAAGTAATATAGAGTATTTTTACAAAATTTTTAAAAATGATATGGATTTTCTTCTACGAGAGTTTAATGTTGGGGGGAAATCAGCTGCACTTCTTTGCCTGGCTTCTCTAGTAGAAAGGGAAGAAGTTGAAAGAGATATTATTCAACCACTTCAAAACTCAAATATAGGACTAACGAATGCTGATTTAATACCTGCAATATTAGAAAAAGAAATAATCTATCATGCCGATGTCGAAAAAGAAACCAATGTATCAACTTTAATTCAATCAATCACAATTGGAAAAGTTATTGTACTAATAGAAGGTGTTGAACAAGCAATTCTTTTTGATGCAATTAAACAAGAGAAAAGAGCGATTGACCAACCAGAAACAGAGCGAGTTGTTCGGGGTCCGAAAGATGGATTTATAGAGCAGATTTCTACAAATGTTGCTTTGTTAAGATATCGTTTGCCGGTTCCTGAATTTCGTATAGAAGAAACAGAAGTGGGAGCAAGAACAAGGACAAAAGTGGCAGTTTGTTACTTAGAAGATATTGCAAATGAAAAGTTAATAGAAGAAATAAAAAAGAGAATTGATGCTATTCAAATTGACGGTGTTTTGGATGCAGGGTATATCGAACAGTTTGTTCAAGATAATCCGTGGTCGCCATTTCCACAAATACTAAATACAGAACGTCCAGATAAAGTGGTCGGGAACCTTTTAGAAGGTCGTGTGGCAATATTAGTAGAAGGTAGCCCCTTTGCATTAATAGCACCTGCAACATTTAACCAATTTTATCAAACGAGTGAGGATTATTATGATCGATGGTTAATCACTTCTGCTATTCGAGCAATTCGGATATTAGCACTCTTTTTCTCACTTACTTTTTCTTCTTTTTATGTAACGGTTTTATCTTTCCATCCAGAGCTAATTCCTTCTGGATTTGTCGTTGCAGCATCGAGCGGTAGGCATGGTGTACCATTTCCAGTTTTTGTGGAGGTATTATTAATGGAAATTGCGATGGAGATTTTACGTGAAGCAACGATTCGTATGCCGCAACAAGTTGGTGGAGCACTCTCTATCGTTGGGGTTTTAGTTGTAGGGCAAGCTGCGGTTCAAGCTGGTTTTGTTAGTCCAATTACGGTAGTAATTATCGCGTTATCCACAATTGGTTCATTTGCGACTCCTTCTTACAATGTAGCTACTGCGTTTCGTATGTTACGTTTTCCTTTAATCATTTTAGCGGGGACATTTGGCTTATTAGGATTAGCTGTAGGTATTATTTTGATACTTAACCATATGATTAGTTTGCGTTCACTAGGTGTGCCATATATGATACCTTTTTCGCCAGGAAACTTATCGACAGCAAAAGATTCAATCGTGAGAGCACCGTTAAATTGGTTGAAAGAACGTCCAAAAGAAATAAATCCAAAAATAAAAAACGAGTTGGAGGACGAGTAAAGGATAAAGCATCACATAATTTCTTAAAAGATGATGGAGGTAAAAAAGATGAAGCATAGTGATTCCATTACCTCTGTACAATTTGCAATTATTATCGCAGGCACGATCTTAGGGGTTTCGATGTTAGCATTACCAAGATTTGTAGTTGAAAAAGCTGGTAATGCGGCTCCATTAGCAAGTCTTGTAGGTATTCTAATCACTCTTATTGGTTTGATAGGGCTTCTTTATTTAGGGAGACGATTTCCAAATCACACTTTTGTTGGGTACAGTAAGGTGTTAATAGGGAAAGTGTTTGGGACTTTTATTATGGTAGTGTTTTTAATTGCTGCACTAATTTTAATAGGACTAGAAACAAGGCAATTTGCAGAAGTTCTAGTCGGGGGATTGCTACCGGATACTCCAATTCATTTTTCTATCTTTGCAATGTTATTTCTATGCGCAATTATAAATTTTGGTAATGTATCGTCCTTTGCATATATTCACTTATTTTATTTCCCTATGATTGTTAGTCCGTTGTTATCGGTGCTTTTACCTTCATTTAAAGATATCGAGTACTATCATTTATTACCAATAACAGGTAATGAGGTAACGTTATCACAATTTATGTCAGGAGCGGTCGTAATAATGGCAGCTGTGTCAAATTATTACATCTTATCCATGGTGATTCCGTACTTAAAAAATCCTAAAAAATGTGTTTCTGCTGGTATTTGGGGATTTCTACTGAGCATTTTTTTTGTTTTGTTGTTAGTCATAGTCTCTCTAGGTATTTTTGGTGAAATAAAAATACAAGAAATGCTTTGGTCAACACTTATCTTAGCGAGAATGGTAGAGGTGCCAGGGGAGATTCTTGCGCGTATTGATGCAATTTTTATTATTTCGTGGATCTTCGCTGTTTTTACAACGCTTCTTTCCTATTATTTTATCGTTGTACGTGGAGTAGCAGAAATCTTAAATACAACTAAGTATCGCTTCATTTCTTTTGTAACATTAATGATCTCCTTTTTTATCGCTTTATTTCCTAAAGATATTTACGATGTTTATACGTTTCTGAGTTACTTCTGGACAGGCAGTGTAATGTTTTATTTTGTGTATGTATTTTTCTTATTAGCAATTGCGAAATTCAGACGCATGAAGGGAAGTATTTGAAAAGTGAATAAAATGAAAAAGTTTATTTTTCTCCTCATGGCTTCTCTTTTTTTATCCGGTTGTTGGGATCGTTATGACCTTGAAGAACGGGCGAATATTCTAGGGCTAGCAATAGATGTTATTGATGAAGAAGCTGAAGGTTTTACTATTCCTGAAATTACCTATCGAGACCAAGATACACATGCTGGTGAACAGAAAAGTATTTATAAGATAACTGCTCAATTGGCTGTTCCAGGAAAAATAAAGCTAGGTCCAGAAGGCGGAGGAGAAAGTACTTCTGATGAAACGTCATGGGTAGTACAAACAACTGGCTTTTCAATGAAAGATGGAATGGCAAATTTACAGCAACAACTTGCTGAAAAATTATATTTAGGTCATCTTCAAATTACCATCGTAAATGAAGATGTTGCCAAAAAAGGATTAGATGATATTAATGATTTTTTAAAACGTGAATATGAAGTAAGAAGAACATCGTGGATGGTTGTGTCAACGGGTAAAGCGGAAGATGTGTTAAGAGCGGCTCCACCAATTGAAACCGTCCCCGCATTATATTTATCAGACACATTAGAGAATGCCATGCGTTTTGGGAAATTACCTAGGGAGTATTTGGGTAAGTTTTGGATAGACGAAGCTGACGTTGGGGTGGATGGTGCACTCCCCTATGTAAGGTTGATTGAACAAGAACGAATATTAGTAGATGGTCTAGCTTATTTTAAAGATGATAAGATGGTTGGAACAATGTCTCCTTTCGAAATAGGGGTTTATTTAGGAATGAAGGGAGAGAATCGCGGTGGTTATGGTTTAGCAGTTTCTTCTGATGACGGTGGAATGTATATTCTTGAATCTTACAAGCGAGATTCGGATATCGATATAAAAATTGAAGAAAATGTACCAAGTATAAAAATAAATGTAAAGATCGATTCAAATATAGCAGAAAGATCCAATGTGAAAAATATAACGAATAATAGGGTAGAAGAAATAGAAGAACTTGCATCGAATATCGCCACTAAAAAATACAATCAGGTTATTAAAAAGTGGCAAGAAAATGAATCAGATGTTCTTGGGATTGGTGCAAGAGTCCGTGCAAAGTTTCCAAAATATTGGAGTGAAGAGGTCAAGACGATAGATAGATGGTACGAGATTTATAAACAGCTAAACATGGAAGTAAAGGTTCGATGTGAAATTATTCGGACGGGTATGGAATATAGATAAGAAGAGATTTTTTAGGACCTATTATTTAATAGAAGGAAAACTGGAATGAGTTTTCTCTCGATTTTTTTTCGTTACGCGATATACTAAGGTATATACCAATTTAAGGATGTGATAAGAATGACAAGACGTTTGTCGCCTTATGCAACAACTCATGCAAAGCCAGTGAATAATATGGCGATACTTTGCGTGAGGTAATATAGCTTCATCGCCTTACATCGTCATGTTATTCATAACGCTTTGCCCTTTAACTTTTAAAACACAAAAGTAAAAGGAGAATGACAATGCGTTACGTGAATGCACATGAGGTGTTACCAAAAGAACTTTTAGAACAAATTCAACAATATGTTCAAGGGGATTTAATTTACATCCCTAAACCAGAAAAGAAGCGAATCCAGTGGGGCTCGTTAACTGGTGAAAGGCAAAGATTGCAAGAAAGAAACGCACATATCAAGCAGCTTTACCAACAAGGAGAGTCCCTTCAAACATTAGCTGAAAACTATCACTTATCTGTAGAAACGATTAAAAAGATAGTTTACAAAAAATGCGTTTAACATATGCTCGTCTCATGTAAAATGAGGCGATTTTTTTATTGGATTTTACATAGTAGCGAGAAGTTGAGTTGCTATTCGTATGACAGAGCACTTTGTGTTTAGAATGAAGGACAAATCTTTATTGAAAGCGACAGTGACCTACATAAACATGGAACTAACTTGGATAAACAAGTTCACCATTTCATTTTCGGTTAGTTGTATTAAAATCCAAATGCTTAACCTAACAATATCAAAACTAACTTTAGGTATAGTTTAATTTAAAAAAATGTATCCAATTGCGATTATCCCTTGTTTTCTATACTCTAGAGCAGAAGGAGTTGTTTTTTATGGAATTTATGTCTACAGTGCAATATCAAATCGTGAAAAAACAAGCAAAAAAAATATTTAATGCCCATACATCATCGAAAGATCCAAACGTTATCCAAGCTGTTCAAGGTCTTGCTCAAGAAGAAATTAACAGTCAGTTAACTTTTGCAGATATTGAACAGCAATTAATTTTACAACCCATGTTTGAGTTAAAAACAAAAGAACAGATGGAACATTTTTTTAACGACATAAAAGTGTACGTTAAACCTTTTGAACGACCGACAGACAGCGAAATAAAAAAGCTATTTCCGAAAGATAAGAAATTAAAACTGCCTAAGTTTGAGAATATCGATTGGAAAGAAATCACTTATTTAAGCTGGTTCGATTCGGGTACAAATCGAAAATATATCGTATATCGTGAAGATGGAGTTTTAAAAGGTGTGCGTGGCGTCTATAGTACTTCGGAGAAAATGGGTATTTGTAGCGTGTGCAACAGACATTCTAAAGTCGGTATGTTAATGGTATCTAAATCGGGTACGACGCTAGGAACTTATACGAAACGTGGAAATTATATTTGTGAAGATAGTTCGTCTTGTAACGAAGCATTAACAGAAATTGAGAAGTTTTATGAATTTGTAGGAAACTTAAAATGATCAGGGAATCGTTTCCCTGATCATAATTAATTGTTAGTGAAATAATCGTAAGTATTTTTTGCTAATAATGAGATTGTCACAACAATGAATAGTACTCTAACATAGTTCGTTCCTCGTTTGATTGCAAACTTTGAACCAACAATTGCCCCGATAATTTGTGCAACCCCCATTGTAAATCCGTAAATAAAATTGATTTGTCCTAACATAAGGAACATGACAAGAGCCCCAATATTACTCGCAAAGTTTAAAAATTTTGCGTTTCCAGCTGCTTTTAAAAAGTCAAAACCAATCAGCAAAAAGGAAAAAATCAAAAACGAACCTGTTCCGGGACCTAAGAATCCATCATAAAATCCAATCGCAGAAACTAAGAAAATATAACCTATATATTTTTTCTTTGTTAACTTTTTATAGGTTGAAATATTGCCCCAATCTTTCTTGAAAATTGTATAGACTGCAACAAGAGCAAGCATGATGAGCATTAATGGTTTTAATAAAGTAGGGTCCATTAAATGCACAATCCACGCCCCAATCATAGAAGCGATAAAAACAATAGGAAATAGTTTTGCAATCGGTTTTAAATCTATCTTCCCCGATTTATAAAAAGTGATGGTACTTGTTAAAGAACCCATTGAGCCAGCGAGTTTATTTGTTGCGACTGCTGCAGAAGGACTTAAACCCGTAAATAGTAATGCTGGTAAAGCGATTAACCCGCCCCCTCCAACAACGGAATCTATAAATGCTGCTAAAAATCCAAAAAGAAATAATATGAGAATGATTGATAAATCTAAATCAAGTGGCATTTATTATGACCCTCTTTCTATGATGAACAGACAAATCTTATCGAAAAAGTGGGATAAAGTAAATAAGTTTCTAAATCAATTAGAGGGTGTAATATTTTTGTAATAAAAGATAAAAAAATTTATTATTCAAATTTTAAGTAACATTTATTCCCATAAATGAGATTAAAAATCAATAATACTTTTATACTAATTTATACAATTTTCTGATAATTTATGAGATATTGATATAATAATAACTACTTAAAATATAGTATTTAATCGCTTTAGTATATTAGCAATTTAAATCGATAGTTAGATAAAATGCTACTATATCAAGGAATTATATTAATATAGAGAATACTGAAAATTTTCGTAGAAAAGTAAATTTTTAGTTTATTTGTGAAATTTTTTTTGCTATGATGATGTTGTTAATCCTATTTTCAGAAAATAGGGAAACAAAGAAAGAGGGGGAAAAACATGAAGAAAAAGAACTGGCTTTTAATGCTAATGTTACTAACTTTAACTCTAGTATTAGCAGCTTGTAGCGGCGACAAAGAAGAGCCTGCTAAAGAAGACTCAAAAGATGGAAATGAATCTACAGAAACATCTTCAGGTCCAAAAGAACTAAATTTAGTTGTAACTTCAGAGCCACCATCAATGCACCCACAACTTGCAACTGACAGTACTTCAAACGGTGTATTAAAAAATATCTTTGAAGGATTAACAACTTATAAAAACGGTGAAGTTACTAACGCTGCTGCTGAAGATGTAAAAATCAGCGATGACCAACTGACTTATACATTCACTTTACGTGATGCTAAATGGTCAAATGGTGAACCTGTAACAGCAGAAGACTTCAAATATGCATGGATTTTTGCATTAACTCCAGAAAATGCATCTGAATATGCATCAATTCTTTACCCAATTAAAGGCGCACAAGCTTTCAATGAAGGTAAAGGTTCTGCAGAAGATGTAGGAATTAAAGTAGTAGACGAAAAAACTTTAGAAGTTACTTTAGAAAACCCAACTCCATACTTCTTAGAATTAACAGCATTTAAAACATACTATCCAATTCACAAAGCAACAGCAGAAGCAAACGAAAACTGGTTTGCTGAAGCAGGTGAAACATATGTTTCAAACGGACCATTCGTTTTATCTGAATGGCAACATGGCGGTTCAATGACTTTAGAGAAAAATGCTAACTACTGGGATGCTGAAAATGTTGCTTTAGATAAAGTAAACATTGGTATGGTTGAATCTGAAACAACTGCTGCAACTATGTTTGATGCAGGTGAAATTGATTTCTTAGGTACACCATTCCAAACTGTAGCATTAGATTCTATTGAGCGCTACCAACAAGAAGGCGTTTTAAGCATTAAAGACTATGCAGCAATTTACATGTACAAGTTCAATACAACAGATAAAGTTATGTCTAATGCTAACATTCGTAAAGCATTAACACTTGCAATTGACCGTCAAGGCTTAATTGACAACGTAACAAAAGGTGAACAATCACCTGCATTAGGTATGGTTCCAACTGCGGTTTCTGGTTTTGAAGAAGACCGTGGCTACTTCAAAGATAATGACATCGAAGAAGCGAAAAAAGCTTTAGAAGCTGGATTAAAAGAACTTGGTCTTTCTGATCCAAAAGAATTAAATATCAAATTATCATTCAATACATCTGAAGCTCACTCAGCTATCGCTCAATTTATCCAAGAGGGCTGGCGCACAAACTTAGGTATCGAAGTAACACTTGATAACTCAGAATGGCAAGTATACCTTGATAAACTAAGTACATTAGATTACCAAATCGGTCGTTTAGGTTGGATTGCAGACTACAACGATGCTTACACATTCTTAGAAATGTATGCAACTGCTGATAACGGTAACAACGATACAGGTTGGGAAAACCCAGAATACAAATCTCTTATTGAGCAATCAAATAAGGAAACAGACCCTGCTAAACGTTTAGATTTATTAAAACAAGCAGAGGCAATTTTAATGACAGAATTTCCTGTAGCACCTATCTATTACTATACAAACCTATCTGTTAAGAAAGATTACGTTGAAGGTATGGAACAAGATATCCTTGGTCATATCTACTTAAAATATGTAGACATTAAAAAGTAATCTATTAACTAAAAAAAGGTTATGATCTTAAGGCTGCATATATCGAGTAAATCGATCTATCGCAGCCTTTTTTACGATTAATATTAATAGAAAGAGGAGGGGTCTAAAGTATGCTTAAGTATATTTTTAAAAGATTAGTTTATATTCTCATTGCTCTCTATATTATTGTCACTGCTACATTCTTTTTAATGAAGTTAGCACCAGGTAGTCCATTTGCAAGTGAACGTGCTTTTCCACCGCAAATAGAAGAACAATTGAATGCGAAATATGGATTGGATAATCCGTGGTATATCCAATATAAGGATTATTTAATTGACACAATCAGCTTTGATTTTGGTGAGTCCATGAAATACAAAGGACGTTCAACAAATGATATTATTTCAGAAAGTTTCCCAATTTCCTTAAGTTTAGGTATTGAAGCCATGATTTTATCTATTGGAATGGGTATTTTATTGGGTGTAATTGCGGCACTTTACCATAATCGTGCTATAGATTATATTTCATCTACTATTGCAGTACTAGGGATATCGGTACCTTCATTTATTTTAGCAGGACTGATGCAATACTTTTTAGCCTTTAAATTAGGTTTATTCCCGGTTAGTGGATGGAAAGGCTTTATTTATAGTATTCTACCTGCTTTTGCAATCGCTATCACACATGCAGGGTTTATTGCAAAATTAACAAGAGCAAGTATGTTAGAGCAAAAGAATAGTGATTATGTCAAGATGGCAAGGGCGAAAGGACTTGGTAAGTGGACAGTAGTATTCCGACATACATTGCGAAATGCATTATTACCGGTTGTTACATATTTAGGACCACTATCAGCTGGAGTTGTAACAGGAAGTTTCATCATCGAGCAAATCTTTGCAATTCCTGGTTTAGGTAAGCATTTCGTTACTAGTATCACTAACCGTGATTACACTGTTATTATGGGAACTACAGTCTTTTATTCAATTATTCTTTTATTTGCAGTACTAATCGTAGATATTTTATATAGTGTCATTGATCCACGTATTAAATTGAAAGGAGCGAAAAAATGATGGTAACAAAACAACATGATAAGATTTCACCTGAAATGTTTGAAATTGTAGGAACTCGCACCGAAGAAAATGAAAAACTTGCTGCTAAATCTGTATCGTTTTGGAAAGAAGTGTTTCTACGATTCCGACAAAATAAACTTGCGATAGTTGGAATAGTCATTTTAGCAATCATTGCGTTAATGGCCATCTTTGTTCCTTTCTTATCACCTTACAGTTATCGAGAACAGTTAGGTATATATAATGCACCACCATCTGCTAGTCACTGGTTTGGTACAGATGATCTAGGACGTGACATTTTTGTGCGTGTATGGGTAGGGGCGCGTATTTCTTTATTTATTGGTATAACAGCTGCCGTTATTGATTTAATCATCGGTGTTCTTTGGGGAAGTATCTCAGGTCTTGCGGGTGGACGTGTAGATAACATTATGATGCGTATCGCGGATGTTCTTTCTGCAGTACCGTATTTACTTGTTGTTATTATTCTACTTGTAGTATTAGAGCCAGGTTTATTACCAATGATTATTGCTTTATCTATTACAGGATGGATTAATATGGCTCGTATTGTTCGTGGGGAAGTTTTATCGATTAAAAACCAAGAGTATGTATTAGCTGCTAGAACTCTTGGTGCAAATACATGGCATTTAATTAAAAAGCATCTTATTCCAAATGCATTGGGTGCAATTTTAGTAACGATGACATTAACGATTCCTTCAGCGATTTTCACAGAGTCGTTTTTAAGTTACTTAGGGTTAGGGGTACCACAACCTACAGCAAGTTGGGGAACAATGGCTTCTGAAGGGAACAAAGCATTAACTTCAGCACCTTGGCGTTTATTATTCCCAGCATTGTTTATTTCACTAACGATTTTCGCATTTAATGCGGTTGGTGACGGCTTACGAGATGCACTTGATCCGAAATTACGTAAATAAAAGAGGTGAATAAGATGCGTAAAAAATTGCTAGAAGTAAAAGATTTGAAGATAAACTTTAAAACATATGCAGGCATTGTACAAGCTGTTCGTGGAGTGAACTTTGATTTATATGAAGGCGAAACCTTAGCGATTGTAGGGGAGTCTGGTTCAGGAAAAAGTGTTACGAGTAATGCGATTATGAAACTGATACCACAGCCACCTGGTATTTATGCGGAGGGTCAAATTTTATTTGATGGAAAAGATTTAGTTCCATTAAGTGAAAAGGAAATGTCAAAAGTACGTGGTAACGACATCTCAATGATATTCCAGGACCCAATGACTGCATTAAATCCAACAATGCGCGTAGGGAAGCAAATAACGGAAGTAATTTTAAAACATACAAAGGTATCAAAAGAAGAAGCAAAAGAGCGTGCAATTAAATTATTAGAACTTGTTGGTATTCCAATGCCAGAAAAACGTTTCCGTCAATATCCACATGAATTTAGTGGTGGGATGCGTCAACGTGTAGTAATTGCCATTGCATTAGCAGCAGATCCAAAACTATTAATTGCCGATGAACCAACTACTGCGCTAGACGTAACAATTCAAGCGCAAATCCTAGAATTAATGAAGGATATTCAAAAGAAACGAAATACATCGATTATCTTCATTACGCATGATTTAGGTGTTGTAGCAAACGTTGCCGACCGTGTAGCTGTTATGTATGCGGGTCAAATTGTGGAGTACGGTACAGTGAATGATATTTTCTATAATCCGAAACATCCATATACATGGGGACTACTTGGCTCCATGCCAGATTTAAAAAATAATGTAAAAGAAGCATTAAGAACTATCCCTGGTTCACCACCGGATTTAACTCAACCACCAAAAGGGGATGCCTTTGCTCCAAGAAATGAATTTGCTTTAGCTATTGATTACGAAATGGAACCACCAATGTTTCAAGTGTCAGAAACACACTTTGCAAAAACATGGTTACTACATCCTGATGCCCCAAAAGTGGAAGTGCCTGAATCAATTTCACGTAGAATTGAAGGTTATTTGAAGGAGGCACAAAGAAATGGCTAAAAAATTACTTGAAGTAAAGAACTTAAAACAATACTTTGGTACTTCTAATAATCCAATCAAGGCAGTTGATGGAATAAGCTTTGATGTTTATGAGGGTGAAACGCTAGGTTTAGTAGGTGAATCTGGTTGTGGAAAATCTACAACAGGTAGATCAATTATCCGTCTATACGACATAACAGATGGTGAAATCCTGTTTAAAGGGAAAAATATTCATGCATCTAAATCTCGCAAAGAAATAAAAGAGTTTAACCGTGAAATGCAAATGATTTTCCAAGATCCATATGCATCATTAAACCCACGTATGACAGCAGGAGAAATTATCGCAGAAGGTTTTGATATTCACGGTCTTTATAAAAATAAAAAAGAAAGACAAGAACGGATTGCGGAATTATTAGAAGCGGTTGGTTTAAACCGTGAACATGCAAACCGTTATGCCCATGAGTTTTCTGGTGGTCAACGTCAACGTATTGGAATTGCGCGAGCATTAAGTTTAGAACCTAGCTTCATTATTGCGGATGAACCGATTTCTGCTTTAGACGTATCGATTCAAGCTCAAGTTGTTAATCTTTTGAAGAAATTACAAAAGGAAAGAAATTTAACTTATTTATTCATTGCCCACGATTTATCGATGGTGAAATATATTAGTGATCGTATCGCGGTAATGTATCGAGGAAAAGTTGTGGAATTAGGTACATCCGATGAAATTTATAACGAACCAATTCATCCATATACAAAATCGCTTTTATCAGCGGTTCCATTACCAGATCCTCTTACGGAGAGAATGCGCCAACGAATTCCGTATTCACATGAAGAATCGGATCAAACAGCGAAATTACATGAAGTAAGACCAGGTCATTTTGTATATGGTACTGAAGAACAAATTAAAAAGTGGAATAAATAATGCTTAAAAGTCAATTTAAACTGCACCTCAATTGTTAGGCAACTAACATGGGAGGTGCAGTTTTTTTATGGAGTGATTTTACATCCCATAATTCGAAATAATGAGAAAATTGTTAATTATTTTTTAAGTATAATTATTAGTGTTGAAATAGTATAATATTTTACATAAAATGTATTTTAAATGTAATTTATTTACAAGTAAAAACCCTATAATATTCGGAAAATATTAATATATCAGAAAAATTTCTTTTTTGTTTATTTATTGCAAACTTTTTGTTAATATAATAAATGTTAATTGTCCACTTTTCTGAAAGTTGATTTTTGCCAAGAAAAGTTTTCTGAAAAATGGGAAATATATATTAACGAAAAATTTAGGGGGAATTTTTATGAAGAAAAAGAACATTCTCCTTCTTACTCTGTTACTTGCTTTATCAGTAGTGTTAACTGCATGTAACTTTGGAGGGAAAGAAGAGGATAAGAGTGCTTCAGAGGATAAAGGTGGAGAAGGCTCAAAAGAAATTAACTTAGTTATTGCTTCTGAACCACCATCACTTCATCCTGGATTAGCTACTGATAGTACATCAGGCGTTATTTTACAAAACGTATTTGAAGGTTTAACAACTGTAAAAGACGGTGAAGTTGTAAACGCCGCTGCAGAAGATGTAAAAATTAGTGATGATCAACTAACTTATACATTCACTTTACGTGATGCTAAATGGTCAAATGGTGATTCTGTAACCGCTTCCGATTTTGAATATGCATGGAAATGGGCATTAAACCCTGCTAATGCATCAGAGTATGCTTCTATTCTTTATCCAATTAAAGGCGCTCAAGCTTATAATTTAGGTGAAGGATCAGAAGAAGATTTAGGTATTAAAGTTGTTGACGAAAAAACTTTAGAAGTTACATTGGAAAATCCAACTCCATACTTCTTAGAATTAACATCATTTAAAACATACTTCCCAATTCACAAAGCAACTGCAGAAGCAAATGATACTTGGTATGCAGAAGCTGGCGAAACTTATGTAACAAATGGTCCTTTCAAATTAACTGAATGGCAACATGGTGGTTCAGTTACTTTAGAAAAAAACGAAAATTATTGGGATGCTGAAAATGTTGCTCTAAACAAAGTAAATATCTCAATGGTTGAGTCTGAAACAACAACTGTTACAATGTTTGACGCTGGAGAAATTGATTTCTTAGGAGCTCCATTCGGAACAGTTGCACTTGATGCAATCGATCGTTATAACGAAGAAGGTATTTTAAATATCGAACCTTATTCTGCAATTTACTGGTACAAGTTCAACACAACTGGTAAATACACTTCAAATGTTAACATCCGTAAAGCGTTAACTCTTGCTGTGGACCGTCAAGGCTTAATTGACAACATTACTAAAGGTGAACAAACACCAGCTCTAGGTATGGTTCCTACTGGGGTTGCGGGATTTGAAGATTCAGAAGGATACTTCAAAGATAATGATATTGAAGGAGCAAAAGCTGCTCTTGAAGCTGGTATGAAAGAGCTTGGTATTACTGACCCAAGCCAAATTGAAATTGGTATTTCTATTAACACTAGTGAAGCTCACTCAGCTATCGCCCAACATATCCAAGAAAGCTGGGTTAAAAACTTAGGTATCAACGTTAAAATTGATAACTCAGAATGGCAAGTTTACTTAGATAAATTAACTGCTTTAGACTTTGATACTGCACGTATGGGTTGGATTGCTGACTACAACGATGCATATTCATTCTTAGAACAATTTGATTCTGCAGAAAACGGTAACAATGATACAGGTTGGGAAAATGCTGATTACGCTGCATTATTACAACAATCTGCAAAAGAAACTGATCCTGCAAAACGTATTGAACTGTTAAAACAAGCAGAAGCAATTGCTATGACAGAATTCCCTGTCGCACCAATTTACTACTACACAAACCTTTCAGTTAAGAAAGATTATGTAGAAAACATGGCACCAGACCAACTTGGTAATATTTACCTAAAATATGTTGATATTAACAAATAATAATTAACAGCTCTGTAATAGTACAAAAGCTGCTTCGATCGAGTTAACTCGATTTAGAGCAGCTTTTTGTACTTATTAATTTTTTTATAATAAGGAGGGGACGATTTTGCTAAAGTATATTTTTAAAAGATTAGTATACATTTTGATTGCTCTGTACATTATCGTATCTGCAACATTTTTCTTAATTCAAATGGCACCTGGTAGTCCCTTTGCAAGTGAACGTGATTTTCCACCGCAAATAGAAGCGCAATTAAATGCTAAATATGGATTAGATAATCCTTGGTACGTTCAATACAAGGATTATTTAATCGATACTGTGACATTAGATTTTGGAGAATCAATGAAATATAAAGGGCGTTCAACAAATGATATTATTGCTGAAAGTTTCCCTATTTCTTTAACTTTAGGGATTGAAGCAATGTTAATTTCAGTAGGTTTAGGAATATTAATGGGAGTTATTTCTGCACTATACCATAATCGCTTACCAGACTATTTGTCGTCTACAATAGCAGTATTAGGTATTTCTATTCCTTCGTTTATTTTAGCAGGTTTAATGCAGTATTTCTTAGCGTTTAAGCTAGATTTATTCCCTGTAAGTGGATGGAAAGGTTTTATCTATAGTATATTACCTGCCACTGCAATCGCTATCACACACGCAGGTTTCATTGCTAAGTTAACTCGTTCAAGCATGTTAGAACAAAGTAGCAGTGATTATGTCAAAATGGCTAGAGCAAAAGGACTTGGTAAATGGACTACAGTATTTAAACATACATTACGAAATGCATTACTTCCGGTTGTTACATACTTAGGCCCATTAACAGCTGGGGTAGTAACAGGTAGTTTCATTATTGAACAAATTTTTGCCATCCCAGGATTAGGAAAACACTTCGTAACAAGTATTACAAACCGTGATTATACAGTAATCATGGGTACAACTGTTTTCTATTCAATTATCCTTTTATTTGCAGTATTAATTGTAGATATTTTATACAGTGTAATTGACCCTAGAATTAAATTGAAAGGAGCGAAAAAATAATGACACAACAACATCAACAATTTGATAAGCTTTCACCTGACATGTTTAAAGTTGTCGGTGGTCGTACAAATGAAAATGAAAAATTGGCTGATAAATCAGTGTCGTTTTGGAAAGAAGTAATGATTCGCTTCTCTCAAAATAAATTGGCGATTTTCGGTATCGTTATTCTAGCTATCGTTGTATTAATGGCGATTTTTGTACCAATATTTTCACCATATAGTTACCGTGAGCAATTAGGGATTTATAATGCCCCCCCTTCTGCAGCCCATTGGTTTGGGACAGATGATTTAGGACGTGACATTTTTGTTCGTGTATGGGTTGGGGCACGTATTTCGTTATTTATCGGGATTACAGCAGCCATTATTGACTTAATCATCGGTGTATTATGGGGTAGTATTTCAGGTTTAGCTGGTGGACGCGTTGATAACATTATGATGCGTATTGCCGATATCTTATCAGCTGTTCCATATCTATTAGTAGTTATTATTTTACTAGTTGTACTAGAACCAGGTTTAATCCCAATGATTATCGCTTTATCGATTACAGGTTGGGTTAACATGGCACGTATTGTTCGTGGACAAGTACTATCGATTAAAAGTCAAGAATTCGTATTAGCTGCAAGAACATTAGGAGCAGGTACAGGACATTTAATTATGCGTCACTTAGTTCCAAATGCTTTAGGAGCAATTTTAGTAACAATGACATTAACAATTCCCTCTGCGATTTTCACAGAGTCATTCTTAAGTTATTTAGGGCTAGGAGTACCACAACCAACAGCAAGTTGGGGAACAATGGCTTCTGAGGGGAATAAAGCTTTAACTTCTGCACCATGGCGTTTATTCTTCCCGGCATTGTTTATTTCGCTAACAATTTTCGCGTTCAATGCGGTTGGTGATGGTTTACGAGATGCATTAGACCCTAAATTACGTAAATAGAAGAAGGTGAAAACGATGAAAAAGAAATTGCTAGAAGTTAATAATTTACAAGTTAACTTCAAAACATATGCAGGTGTTGTTAAAGCTGTACGTGGCGTTAGTTTTGACCTTTATGAAGGAGAAACTCTTGCAATCGTTGGTGAATCAGGTTCAGGGAAAAGTGTTACAAGTAACGCAATTATGAAACTGATTCCACAACCACCAGGAATTTATGCAGGTGGAGAAATATTGTTTGATGGTCGTGATATCGTTCCACTTACAGAAAAAGAAATGTCAAAAGTACGTGGTAATGAAATTGCGATGATTTTCCAAGATCCAATGACAGCGCTTAACCCTACAATGCGCGTAGGAAAACAAATAACAGAAGTAATTCTAAAACATAATAAAAATGTATCTAGTGCAGAAGCAAAAGAGCGTGCAATTAAATTATTAGAACTTGTGGGTATTCCAATGCCAGAAAAACGTTTCCGTCAATATCCACATGAATTTAGTGGTGGGATGCGTCAACGTGTAGTAATTGCCATTGCATTAGCAGCAGATCCAAAACTATTAATTGCCGATGAACCAACTACTGCGCTAGACGTAACAATTCAAGCGCAGATCCTAGAATTAATGAAGGATATTCAAAAGAAACGAAATACATCGATTATCTTCATTACGCATGATTTAGGTGTTGTAGCAAATGTAGCTGATCGCGTAGCTGTTATGTATGCTGGTCAAATTGTAGAGTATGGTACAGTAAATGATATTTTCTATAATCCAAGACATCCGTATACATGGGGACTATTAGGTTCGATGCCTGACTTGAAGAGCAACGAAAAAGAAGAGTTGCGTACAATTCCAGGATCTCCACCGGATTTAATTCACCCACCAAAAGGAGACGCTTTTGCAGCAAGAAATGAATTTGCCCTTGCTATCGATTATGAAATGGAGCCACCAATGTTTAAAGTATCAGATACACATTATGCGAAAACTTGGCTTCTACACCCAGATGCACCGCAAATTCCAATTCCAGATGCAATACAAAAAAGAATCCAAGGCTATTTAGAGGAGGCTGAAAATAATGGCAAATAAATTGCTAGAAGTAAAAAACTTAAAACAATATTTCGGCCCTTCGAATAATCCTATTAAAGCGGTAGATGGTATTAGCTTTGATGTATATGAAGGAGAAACACTCGGTTTAGTAGGAGAATCTGGATGTGGTAAATCCACAACAGGTCGTTCTATTATTCGCCTTTACGATATTACAGATGGAGAAATTTTATTTAAAGGGAAAAACATCCATGCTGGTAAATCTCGCAAAGAGTTGAAACAGTTCAATCGAGAAATGCAAATGATTTTCCAAGATCCATATGCATCATTAAACCCACGTATGACAGCGGGTGAAATTATCGCAGAAGGTTTTGATATTCATGGCCTTTATAAAAATAAACAAGAGCGTCGTAACCGTATTGGAGAGTTGCTAGAAGCTGTAGGATTAAATCGTGAGCATGCTAACCGATATGCCCATGAGTTTTCTGGTGGTCAACGTCAACGTATCGGTATCGCCCGCGCGCTAAGCTTAGACCCAAGTTTTATCATTGCCGATGAACCAATCTCTGCTCTTGACGTATCGATTCAAGCACAAGTAGTAAATCTACTGAAAAAATTACAAAAAGAACGTAACTTAACATATTTATTTATTGCCCATGATTTATCAATGGTAAAGTATATTAGTGACCGAATTGCTGTAATGTATAGAGGGAAAATTGTAGAGTTAGGCTCTGCGGATGAAATTTATAATCACCCAATTCATCCATATACAAAATCTTTATTATCTGCAGTTCCACTTCCGGATCCATTAACAGAAAGAAAACGTCAAAGAATACCGTATAATCATGAGGAAACTACCGAAGAAATGAAAGTGCATGAAGTTTTACCAAATCACTTTGTCTACGGTTCAGAAAGTCAAATTAGAAAATGGAAGAAATAATGGGGGAACCTATCATTTTAAATAGTAGTCTTATATTATAGCCAACGAAAACTATTCGTTGGCTTATTTTTTTCATACAAATTTGTAGAAATTACTTTAGGAAATGAAAGAATACTTCCACACGTACATATACTTTAAAATATTTAAAAACCAAACAATGCAAATCTAAGGAAACTATTTGAATAGGATTAGATTATAAAGTAGCATTATAGTTAATGTGTCGAGATAATTTATACATAAGGAGAGAAGGAATGGAAAGTTGGATCACAACCATAATGGAGGACTTTGGTTATATAGGTGTTTTTCTACTTATCATGTTGGAAAACCTATTTCCACCAATTCCTTCAGAGGTAATCTTAACATTTGGTGGATTTATGACAACTAAAACCGATTTATCGGTTATGGGAGTTGTCATTGCTTCAACGATCGGATCTGTTGCGGGTGCAATTATTTTGTATGGAATTGGAGCTATTGTAGGAATTCATCGTATTGAGCGATTTGTAGATAAATGGGGGAGAATTTTACGATTAACAAGTAGAGATATTCATAAAGCAAATGCTTGGTTTGAAAAGTATGAAGTTTGGACAGTCTTCTTCTGCCGCTTTATACCATTAATTCGAAGTTTAATTTCTTTACCTGCTGGACTAGCTAAAATGCACTTTGGTATTTTCCTTTTGCTAACAACATTAGGGACGTTAATTTGGAATATGGTATTAGTAAATATCGGTGCAGCTGTCGGAGAACAGTGGGAAACAATTGTTCATTATATGGACATTTATTCGAATATTGCCTATGCAGCAATTGCCATTGTGTTTTTTGTCATTGTTATTCGTTTCTATCAAAAGAAGTTGAGAAAGTAATAAATAAAGCAGATCGGGTTTATGCCCGATCTGCTTTTTTATGCAGGTTTTTCTACTTTATCTTTTGGTAAAAAGAACGCTACGACTAATAAAATTGGTAGAATGGAGATGATTTGAATCGTACTTGCGATTCCGATTTTATCAAGTAAAAATCCTATAACAACAGCACCGATTGCTCCCATACCAAAGGCGAATCCTGTTGTTAAACCAGCCATAGTTCCAATTTTACTTGGGACAAGTTCTTGTGCATACACCACTGTAACCGAAAAACTAATCATTATCAATGTGCCAATAATGATTAAAAAGATTAAAACTAACCATATCGGCATGTATGGTAGTAGTAAACAGAACGGTAGTGGCCCAACAACAGATAGTAAGATGACATTTTTTCGACCAATTCGATCTGATAGGGAGCCCCCAAAGAATGTACCAACGACACCACAAGCCATAAAAATGAAAATAAATACTTGTCCTAGACGTAGTGTTAAATCATAATGATCCATTAAATAAAATACATAAAAGTTTGTAATGTTCGTTGTGTAAAATGAACGGGCAAAAATAATGACCATTAAAAGTGTTAAAGCAATACCAACTTGTTTTTTCGTTAAAGGAGGTAGTGATGAAACCAGTACTTTTTTCTTTTTCATTGCTAATTTTTCTGCCTGTAATTGACGAACATACCATCTTGAAATTTTTAATAATATCGCAATTCCAAGTGTTGTGAGTAATAATACAATCGCTGCACCACGTTGACCATAAACGTCTAAAATAAATGCACTAATCAAAGGAGCTAATGCTTGTCCTGAGTTTCCGCCAACTTGATAAATGGATTGAGCTAGTCCTCGTTTATTCCCAGCAGACATAAAAGAGACCCGGGATCCTTCGGGGTGGAAAACTGCCGAACCGAATCCTAAGAATAATACCGAAAGTAATATTAACCAGTATTGCTCTGCTAGTATGAGCATCGTTAATCCAACAAAAGAACTCATCATGCCAATAGGCAACGCAAAAGGCATTGGTTTCTTATCACTTACAAACCCAACAACTGGTTGAAGGGCTGATGAAAACATATTTAATACAAAAGATATAATCCCGAGTTCAGTAAAAGTTAGCCCTAAATCTCGTTCAAGTAAAGGAAACATGGCTGGAACGACAGATTGCATTGTATCATTTATTAAATGAGCTACTCCAATAGCAATCATAACAGGATAAATGGGATTATTAAGAGTAGCTTTAGTTTCACTCATAATGTCTCACCTTCTAATTTCAATTCGTATTTACCATTATACCCCTATATTGTTAATTTCATAGTGAGATTAATGGTGTATTGTAAAATAGTTCATTGTTGCAGAGTAGTTCTCCGTTCCGACCGACGCTTCACGCAGAAAGTTTAGCTCTGTAGCGAAAGGTGAATGCCGCCAGCTACACTCGCTGCCTCCACTACGAACAACAATTCGGTACTAGTAAGTGAAAATAACCTACATTATATATTGTTCATATAGCTATTATCCAGAGCCTAAAAAAAGAAGATTCCAGAATGCCTGGAATCTTCTTTTTTATATTTTAAGTATTAATAAGCTAGACCGTATAAAGCTTTAATGTGTGATAAGTAACGGATATTACTTGCTTCTTTCATTAATGTAGCTGGAAGGCCTTTAAGTGGAATGTTGTTACCACCAACAAGTGCTACACCATCTTTACGTCCAAGGCTTGCAAGTGTTCCTGAGTTAATTGGGTTGAATGGTTCTAATTTTTGACCACGCATTAATGCGAAAATGTTATATCCAGCTGTTTCACCCATTTGCCATGCAACTTGTGCAGTAGGTGGATATAATGGACGACCACCATCAGCAGGAAGAGCAACAGATGCATCCCCAACAACAAATACATCTGGGTGAGATGTTGATTGAAGATATTCGTTAATTGTTGCTTTACCACGATCACAAGCAAGACCTGATTCTTGAACGATTGGAAGAGCAGCAACTCCACCAGTCCAAATGAATGTGTTAGCTGTAATTACAGTGCCATCTTTTAATGAGATTTTGTTTCCTTCTACACCTGTTACAGGTAGGCCAGTTAAGAATTCTACACCACGTTTAGTTAATGACTCAGTAGCACGTTGAATTAAGTCATCTGGAAGTACTGGTAAAATTTTTGGACCAGCTTCAATTAGCTTAATGTTAAGTTCATTGAAATCTACACCGTATTTTTTAGCGATAGCAGGGAAGTTATCGACGATTTCGCCAACAAGTTCTACACCTGTTAAACCGCCACCACCGATTACGATTGTTGCATCAGCTAAATCTTTTGATTGTGCATATGCTTCAATTTTGCTTTCAATATGTGCATAGATACGGTTTGCATCGTCAACTGATTTTAATACCATACTATTTTCTTCTAGTCCTGGAATACCGAAGAAACCTGTTTGGCTACCTAAAGCAACAACTAAATTATCGTAGGATAAAACTGATCCATCTGCTAGGAAAACTTCTTTATTATCAACGTTGAAAGATTTTACTTCTTGAACAACTACGTTAATATCTTTTCCTTTGAATAATTTGTTTAAAGAAAAAGATACAGCAGGTTCTTTAATTGTTCCACCTGCTAAACGGTGTAATTCTGTAATGATTTGATGAGTCGGGTATTTATTTACAACGGTAATTTTCGCTTCATCGTTGCTTGCAAATTGACGTAATTTAAGTGCAGTAAGTAATCCACCATAACCTGCACCTAAGATGACGATTTCTTTTGACATGATTATCCTCCGTCCTTATTAAATTAATGAACTGAATTTATACTTTAAGCTTTACGTTCAGCTTGGATTTGTAAAAATGCGTTGGCAAAACGGAACAGTTTTTGTGCTTCTGGATCTTTTAATAATTTTAGTAATCCAAATAAGCCGATTGTTTCGTTTGTTTCTTCTGCACGATCTTTTGCTTCAATTGCAGCTGAAGCTAAGCCTTTAACAGAGTCGATAACTGGTACTGAAACTTCTTTAATTGCGTTTACAGTATCATTTTTAAGTACGTCATCTGTAGCGACTAATTGAGCCATGTCATAGGCTTTAGTTAGAAGAGTAACAACCTCAGCTAATTTTGGTAATGCTTCTACTAAAGTCGTTAACGATTCTTGAACTTCAGGTTTTAATAATTGATCAAGTATATCTATTTTTTCTTTGCTAACAGCCTGCTGAGCTTGAATCAATTCTTCTGACATTTTCATTCTCCTTTTCCATTGTAGTTTTCTTTTTAACTAAAAAGTTTGAAAAATATTTCACAAATAGCCATTTGTTAAATAAAACATAGCTATTTTACCATTCCCACGTAAAACATCATAATATATAAAAACATAGTAAACAATAGACCTTTTCTAAAAGTATTGATGAAAAACTACAAAAGCACTAAAAATTTACATTGTATTATAAATAATGTCTCACCGCTAGCAATTAAATTTGTTTGGATAAAAATAATTTGGAAAAAAGCTACAAAAAACTACTTTTTTGTGAATATTGTGTACCATAATCACTTTGAATTATACGACTTATTGAAAGGTATTTCTAATAATAAAGTGGCATTTCTATTATTTATATGATAATTCTAAAATTAATCTAAAGTATAGTTTGGAATTATCTAAATTAGTTATGATTATCCTTCGCTACGTGTGTTGAAATGTTCTTTTTAAACTTCTCTTTATAGTTTGTTACTTCCATCAATGCTTGTTCTTCTAGTGGAATGCGAACTGAAAGCATTGCAAAATTTAATAGCGTAAAACATATCGCAGTAAAGTATGCTTGAAACATAAGAGGGAGTACAAGAATTTCAATACATACAACTAAATAGTTAGGATGTCTAAAAAATAAATATGGGCCCTTTTTTACAACATTCGCTCCTGGCAAGATAATAATTTTAGTGTTCCAATATTGTCCTAAAGAAGTTAGACACCAAATACGTAACCCTTGAGTTAATAAAAATAAAATAAAGAGCCAAATAAAAAGAGGGGAAAGTTGTCTGTTAAAAATAAGAATTTCCCCAATTAAACTTATAAAAAAACTTATATGCAGAGCTAACATAAATGGGTAATGGGATTGTCCGACTTCAAATGCACCTAATGATTTCATTTTTTTCTCATTTCTTTTTGCAACGAAAACTTCAACTAGTCTTTGAACGATGACAAAAGAAATGATAGCGACTATGATCATCCGCTTATTCCCTCCATTGTAAAAGTACTGCTTCTCCACTAAAACCGGGTCCTAGAGCGACTAATAACCCATGAGTATTTGGTTCGGTTTTCTTTAACATGAATTGTTCTAGAACATATAGAACAGTAGGGGAAGACATATTTCCGTGTTGTTTTAATATGGAACGGGAAATAGCAGTTTGTTCTTCAGTAAGCTGCAATGCTTCTTCATATGCTTTTAATACTTTTTTTCCACCTGGATGGGCAACAAAATTATCAATTTGTTTTTCAGAGATGCCTTCTTCCTTGAGGAAATCGTGAATAAAGGGACCTAGCCATGTGGAAATAATACTAGGAATATCTCTAGAAAATACGACATGCAGACCATCATCTTTAATGTCCCAACCCATCACATCCAAAGAATTAGGCATCCATTTAGAAGCAGTATTTAAAATATGAGGGATAGGCTTTTTCGTATTCATTAATACTTGGTCACCACATACTAAAATACATGCAACACCATCTGCGAAGAGTGAGGCACCTACGAGATTACTTTTTGAAAAATCGTTTTGTTGGAAAGTTAGACTAGCCAATTCAACGCACACTACAAGAACTTTTTCTGTAGGGTGAGCGAGACAATAATCAAAGGCTCTACTAACACCAGAAGCACCGCCTGCACAACCTAGACCCCATATTGGAAGTCTCTTAATACGATCAGAGAATTTCATTTTATTCATTACTCTAGCATCAATACTTGGAGTTGATAGGCCAGTACTCGAAACGAAGATAATCGCGTCAATTTCTTCTACAGAAATTGGCTGCTCTAAAAATTGAGGATTTTCTAAACAGGCTTTAATTGCTTCTACACTGTATTCCGTTGCAAGTTTTATATATAAGTCATTCCGTTCACCAAAAGTGTGCTCTTTTCTATGCCAATCTAATGGGATACAAAATTGACGTTGTTCAATTTCACCATTTTGAAAAACCTTTAATAATCTTTCGAGTTGTGGAATTTTATCATGAAAAAGTTCTTTCGTTAATTGCTCAATATTTGATTGTTTCAAAATATGCGGGGGATCATATGTACTTATGGAAACAATTTTGGGCATAATTAAAATCTCCTCTTTTTTATAGTTTTCTCCAGGTAAATTTCAAATATGCAAAAAAGATGTTAGAGTGCGTAAATTAAAAAAATGCTGATAAAGAATGTTTTAAACATTCTATATCAGCTTAATTTGATAAGGAGGTTTTAAATGTTCCCCTGTTTGTTTCACTTATTAGCTTATTATTTTCATTTATCATGATTGTTTTCAATAGTAGCTCTAAATAAAGTAGGAAATAACCGATGCAATCCTTTACAAGTTCAATATAGGAAAAGAAAGAATCCGATTTTTGATAATGTAAATAATCACATTTTAATACTTCTAATAACTTATTAGAAAACAGGTGGATGTTTGTTGCATGGAACTGTTCTAAACATGTAGTAAGGCTACAAAAGAGAATTTGATCTTCTGCTTCAGGGTGTTCGATAATGGCAATATCTTTTAGTAAAATTTCAAGGGATTTTATATAGCCGAAAAATGAAATATCTTTATAGCCTAGTAATTCAGCATTAATGGATTGTGTGTAGAGGCTTTGAAATTTTTTAGACGTATTTTTAATTAAAGAATGCTCATTAAAACCATACATTGGAATAGAAAAGAGATATTTCCCATTTGTCGATGATCCATCTCCAAAATCGTTTACAATAAAATAAAAATTTTTACAAGATGGACAGGAGAGGGAAATCACGCGAATTTTAAAGTTTTCATTTTCTAAGTCTTTACTGTCTTCAGCTTTTGGATGAATATCAAGATTACAATGAGGGCATTTATTAATGACTATGTATTCTAGCTGCTCATAGTTATAAGAGACTTTCTTTAACTTCGTTTCGTATTTTTGCATATTTATTATAATCTCCTTTATGAAGCTTAATAGATTTAAATTTACTTTTTTAGATAGTGATAACACTATGATTTCCAAAAATGGAAATTAAAATACAATGCAAAATAAAAAAGGTGTAAAGAAATATCCTTACACCTGTGTTGTTTATTTATTTGTAAAAATATGAATGGCATCTCGTAGAAATTCTGTCCCGCCTTCAATTGCTTTGTCGTAATATGCTTTAAAACGTTCATCTGCAACATACATATCGGCAAGACCAGCATGTGCTTCCTTTGAGTAGGATGGCCATGAAAACGTTAGCCATTGTTTATGCTTCTCAGCAAGTTCTTGAGCTAAATCTGAAGCAGGATCACCTGTAGCGAATGCTTTTGGAAGTAATTCTAAAATTTCAATGCCTAACTGCTCCATAGCTTCATAATCTTCCTTTGACATTCCACGGAATTTTGCATTCGATTGTTCAACTACATCTTTTCCGTATTTCTCACGGATTTCATCACCATATTTTTCTTCATTTTCATTTATTAATTGTTCTTTAAAGGCTTCAAATTTCTCTTGATTACTCATTTGAATCTCTCCCTTTTCATGTTTTATTGTTTTCTCTATCGTCTCAATTAGTTGGTTCAGGCGGGTGCGTTTTTGAATAAGTTGCTTATAGTGATTTTCTAATGCTACTTGTTTATCAAAGTTTGGATTATTCATAATGGATAGAATCGTATCTAAATCTACGTCTAATTCTTTAAAGAATAATATTTGTTGGAGACGGTCAACTTCCTTTTGCCCATAGATACGGTAGCCTGAACTGTTGATTCGAGCAGGTTTTAACAAATTAATTTCATCATAATAGCGTAATGTTCGCGCGCTAACATTCGCTAATTTTGCAAGTTTGCTTATTGTATATTCCATTAACACCCCTCCTGATATCTCAATGTTAAAGGATGACGTAACGAGAAGGTCAACAACTGAATTGCAATTTTTTAAAATTAAAATGAGGATTAATTTGGGTGGATTATGTAATTTGAACGTTCTTATTATGTTTGAACTAGATAATATAGAAAGAATCGGCTAATATTATCCTTGATATACAGCGTTTGAAAGGTGTAGCCATAATGGAAAATCGAAAGGTTCAAGTCAAGCAACCGAAGTATCAGAAAATAGCTGCGGATATAGCATCCAAAATTGTTGAAAAAAAATATTTAGTTGGTGAAAAAATATATGCAAGATCGTCTTTAGCAAGCCAATACGGTGTATCTTCAGAAACAGCTAGACGTGCAATAGCTGTACTACAAGATTTAGAAATCGTAGAAGCTACAAAAGGTAGTGGAGTTAGGATTAAATCCTACGAAAAAGCAGCCCAATTTGTCCATCAATTTTTAGAAGTGCAATCGATCCAACAAATACAAATCGAAATGCTTGAAAGTATAAAACGACAAAGAGATGAATTGAATCTCTTACAAGAGACAACAGAACGATTGGTCAATCGAACAGAAAGATTTCGTTCAATCAACCCATTTGTCCCATTTCAAGTAGAAATCATGCAAAACACACCCTACATTTCTCAATCGATTGGGACGATTAATTTCTGGCAAAATACGATGGCTACAATTGTAGGAATCCGTAGAGGAGACGAATTAATTATCTCGCCGGGTCCATATGCAACGATAGAAAAAAATGATATCGTCTTTTTTATTGGAAATGATGAATGTTTAGAACGAGTTCAAAAATTTTTATATCCTTTTTAATTAATCTATTGGTACTATTCAGTGCCAATAGATTTTTTTATTTCGATGGTAGTTCTTGTGGGTTTGAGACAAGCAATTTGACCGTTTCAAAAGGTAAGTCAAAGTGCACTAATAAAGGCTTTATGGGAGTTTATTGGTTATTAATTTCTCTATAAAATCAAAACTTTCTACTTCATGAAAAAATAGAGTAAAAAGGTAATAGTTTGACAATAGTAACAACCCTTTGTTAGCATTAGGTTGTTACTTGTGTAATGCAAATGAAATTTTTTTGAGAATATTAGGAAAGGAGAATGGCATGGGAAAAATAAAAGTAGAGAACGTGACAAAAATCTTCGGTAAACATATAAATAGTGCACTTAAGCTGGTTGAACAGAAAAAAGATAAAACTGAAATCTTAAAGCAAACCGGTGCCACTATAGGTGTTTACGATGCTTCTTTTACTGTCGAAGAAGGTGAAATCTTTGTCATTATGGGTCTTTCGGGCAGTGGTAAATCTACGTTAGTCCGTTTATTAAATCACCTCATCGAACCTACCAGTGGAAATATATACATAGATGGCGAGAATATTTCCAAAATGAATAAACAACAACTCAGAACTATCCGTAGAGAAAAAATGAGTATGGTGTTTCAAAACTTCGGTTTATTTCCACAACGAACTGTCCTTGAAAATACCGAATATGGATTAGAAGTGCGCGGTATTCCAAAAGAAGAAAGAAGATTGAAAGCAGAAAAGGCTTTAGAAAACGCGGGGTTACTCCCTTATAAAGATCAATATCCTAGTCAACTTTCAGGTGGTATGCAACAACGTGTTGGACTAGCAAGAGCATTAGCAAATAATCCTGATATTTTGTTAATGGATGAAGCTTTTTCTGCCCTCGATCCGTTAATCCGGAAAGATATGCAGGATGAATTATTAGATTTACAACAAAAGGTTAGAAAAACGATTATTTTCATTACTCATGATTTAAACGAAGCATTGCGCATTGGGGACCGGATAGCACTTATGAAAGACGGAAAAATTATTCAAATTGGTACAGGTGAGGAGATTCTAACAAATCCGGCAAATGATTATGTTAGAACATTCCTAGAAGATGTTGACCGATCAAAAGTGTTAACTGTGGAGAATGCGATGATTCGTCCAATGAGCGTCAATATTGAGCTAGATGGACCAAAAGTTGCTTTGAAACGTATGCGAGATGAAAAAGTCAGTGTGCTGTTAGCTGTGGATAAAAAGCGTGATTACATAGGATATATTACTGCTGACGATGCATTAGAAGCTTCGAAACGTGGAGAAAAAAGTGTAATGAATATCGTAAGAGTAGATATGCCTACAGTGCCACCTGATATGTTAATTCAAGATGTACTAGGTATCATTTCTGAATCTCCAACACCTGTTGCAGTTGTGAAGGATAGAAAGTTAGTCGGTGTACTAATTAGAGGAGTCGTTATCCAAGCACTCTCATCAAATTCGGAGGGGGTGCAGTTAGTTGAGCAATATACTTGATAGCATGCCAAGACTTCCTGTTGCAGATTTAACTGAAAACGTAATGGATTGGTTAACAGATAGTTTTTCGCCACTCTTTAACTTTTTTCAAAAGGGTGGTAAATCAGCAATGGAATTTATTACGGAAATGTTAATTGCCGTTCCACCAATTATATTTATCATTATAGTTGCATTAATTGCCTTTTTTGCGACTAGAAGAAAATTTGGTTTAGCAGTATTTACACTAGTTGGATTGCTCTTTATTTATAACCAGGGCCTATGGGAAGAATTAATGAACACGATAACACTTGTTATTTTTGCAAGTATTATTGCCATTATCATTGGTGTACCAATTGGAATTTTAATGTCAAAGAGCTCGGTAGCAGAACAAATTATTAAACCGATATTAGACTTTATGCAAACAATGCCTGGCTTTGTATATTTAATTCCTGCAGTTGCATTCTTTGGTATCGGTGTTGTTCCTGGTGTATTCGCATCAGTAATTTTTGCATTGCCGCCAACTGTGCGTTTTACAAACTTAGGAATTCGACAAGTGCCAAGAGAGTTAGTAGAGGCTGCGGATTCTTATGGAAGTACAGGATGGCAAAAGTTAATAAAAGTTGAGTTGCCTTTAGCAAAATCAACAATTATGGCTGGTATTAACCAAACAGTATTATTATCTTTATCGATGGTTGTTATCGCATCAATGATTGGTGCACCTGGTTTAGGAAGAGAAGTATTATCAGCATTACAACGTGCACAAGTAGGGAATGGATTTGTTGCAGGACTTAGTCTAGTAATCTTTGCAATTATTATTGATCGTTTAACACAAAGTTTAAATAAAAAGAAATAATAGAAAGGGAGATATGAGTGGATATTAAAAAATTAAAAATGATGGGGCTAGCTCTTGGTATGGGAGCTATGTTAGCAGCATGTAGTGGTTCGGATGAAGGAGAAACAACGAAAGAAACTTCTGGTGACGCTACAGCAACAGAAGAGTCTAAAAAAATAAACTTAGCGTATGTTGAATGGGATACAGAAATTGCTTCGACTCATGTTGTTGGGAAAGTATTAGAAGATTTAGGGTATGATGTGACGTTAACTCCACTAGATAATGCCATCATGTGGGAGGCTGTATCAAAAGGAGAAGCGGATGCTATGGTTGCTGGATGGTTACCACATACACATGCTTCACAATACGAAAAATATAAAGATGATTTAGATGAATTAGGTGAAAATTTAGCAGGTGCAAAAATAGGTTTAGTTGTACCAAGCTATATGACAGATATTAACTCTATAGAAGATTTAACAGATCAAGCAAATAAACAAATTACTGGTATTGAACCAGGTGCTGGTATTATGGGTGCAACAGAAAAAGCACTGACAGAGTATGAGAACTTAGCTGATTGGGAATTATTACAATCTTCATCTGGCGCAATGACTGTAGCACTTGACCAGGCAATTAAAAATGAAGAAGAAATTGTTGTTACTGGTTGGTCACCTCACTGGAAGTTTGCTTCTTATGATTTAAAATACTTAGAAGATCCTAAAGGTGTATATGGTGGAGAAGAGACAATTAATACATTCGCTCGTGTTGGACTAGAAGAAGAGATGCCAACAGCTTATAAAGTAATCGATGCATTCCATTGGACAAGTGAAGACATTGAAGAAGTCATGCTTGAAATACACGGTGGTGTTGACCCAGAAGAAGCTGCTGCTAAATGGGTAGAGGAAAATGCAGAGAAAGTTGCAGAGTGGACAAAAGGAATCGAATAATAAAAGAACCTCGCTATAGTGCTATAGCGAGGTTTTATTTCTCTTTATAATCGTATCCAACAACCGTCCAAATCCCGCTTTCATCTTGTCGAACTAATCGTTTTAAATAAACAGTCGTAATATTTGTATCTTCATCGTTTACTTCAACAATTGAAACATCATCAGAGCTATAAACGAGTTTTAAATTCTCTTCTTCTATTGGATACTCCCCTTTTATTCCATCAGGTGAAATTTGCAAACTGACAAATACTTGGGTTGTAAAAAGTGGGTCCAGTCTCCAAGGGGAATGTCCTTTATCGACACTTTTTTGGTCGCGTTGTTCAATTTCTATATTATAAGGTACCTCTACTTGTGGATTGAAATCATAATCCTTTGCTTGAACAGGAAATAGTAACGTGTTATAAACATCAACACTTTCCAACTCAAAAGTTAGTTGAGTTGCTTCAAGAAATGCTGGTATAGCATTTTCTTCATAAATGTCCACAGTAAAACCTCCGTTGTTGTTGTTAGATATTTGGAAGACTGTACTATTATTATTAACAATATACCTAGTATTATAAATTTTAATTAAAAATATTTTTTCCGATATTAATTTTTATAGTGTGCATAATTGATTTTGTATTATTACATTTTTAAAATATAGGTTCATAAAAATAGCTTATAACCTAATTGTATAATACGCATTGTAGATATCGAGCCTGAATAATAAAGTGCAACAACCGCTTGCTCCTTATGCGCCTTCAACTCTCTTTACTTTAGATAAACACTCCATCAATAATGAAATTAAGGAAAGTTGGTGATGTCGAATATGAACTTCAGTGAACGATTAAAAAAGGAAAGAGAAAAAAGAGGTTGGTCACAAAATGATTTGGCAGAGAAAATTCATGTAAGTCGTCAGGCAGTTTCAAAGTGGGAAACGGGTAAGAACTATCCCAGTATCGAAGTGATCATTAATTTAAGTGATTTATTCGGTATCACAATTGATGAATTGTTAAGGAGTGACGAAGAATTGAAGGAGAAAGTAATTCAAGATAGTAAAAAGTTGGCATATCCAGGTTGGAAAACATTCTTTGATTGCCTGTTCTTAATGGGTACATTCTTGTTAGTAGCAAAACTTATTGTATACGGGTTAAATCATTTTTTTAATACCAATATTATCATTCCAGAAGGTTTACCAAAACTACTATCAAATATTTTACCTCTTGCCTTAATGGTAATTGGAGGAGCTGGTTCCGATCAGCTGAAAAATAAATATACGGAATAAATGAAGATAGCGCTAATGCTATCTTTTTTAATTTACGACATCTCGGGAATAATATAATCTGATTCGACACGATTTCCCAGGAAATGATAATATTATCGAAAATTCTGAAAATATAAACGTACCTTACTGGAATATCTAGTAATTTATTATGGGAAAATATGATATAATCTTCTGAAAGATATATTTTAAATACATCTTAAGGGAGAGAAATGTATGGTGGGATCTTTATTTAAATCAAAAAAAGAAGACATCGAGCTGTTTAAACAGAGAATTGATGAACTAAATGCAAAGTTGGATGAAAAAGAACATGCATTTCAAATATTTTTAAACGACTTACATAAAGAGCTAGTTTCTACTATAGAGCAACATGATAAAGTTAATTCGCAACATATTACATTAGGAAATATGGTAAAGGATATTTTAGTTGAATTTAATCGGGTTGAAGAAAGTACGATTGAATCGAATGTGATTTCCGATAAAGCACTTGAAACGGGAAATAAGTTGATTGATACTTCAATTGATATGGTGAAGTTGTCCCAAGTTAGTAGGGAAGCAGTACAAAATGTTGAACAACTAATTGACCAACTAGGTAACGAATCTAGGAAAACATCAGAAAATATGAACCTTCTTAGTGAACAGTCAAAACAAATTGAAGCAATTGTCCATGTAATAAGTGACTTTTCGAATCAAACGAACTTATTGGCATTAAATGCATCTATTGAGGCAGCAAGAGCAGGAGAACATGGTAAAGGATTTTCTGTTGTGGCAGATGAAGTAAGAAAGTTAGCAGAAAGTACAAAACAAAGTACAGAAGATATTGCAAAGTTAACGAAAGAAACACAATTCCAGATTTCAAAGGTATTTGAAAATACGAAAGATAATATGGAAATTGTGAATCAAGGTGTTAAAAGAAGTGCGGAGACGTCAGAGCAAATCTATTCATTATTAAAAATGATTTCTAATGTTCAATCTGAAATTCAAGAATTGTTATCTCATATTCAAAGTCAAAAATCTTCTAATTTAGAAGTGTTAAATAACTTTAATCGGTCTACTATGATTTTTGATGAAACAAAAAAAGTTCTTACTAATCATATTGAAGAATCAGACCTCGTAACAGAAAAATTACTTGAAGCGGTTGAGAAAGTGAAAAAATATCCATATTAATCAATAGGCATACAAACGTTTATAGTTGTTTGTATGCCTTGTGAAGTACTACTTAATTGGAATCCAAATTTCTGAATAACAGTCTGGTGCTGTTGGGTCATCATCTGTATAAACTTCTAACTCAGCCGTCCCGGTTGGTCTATAGGTGTTAGAAGGGAACCATTCAGAGTAGATTTTTTTCCATGCATCTTGCATTGCATGTGGCATTGGACCATGGACTTCGAAAATCACCCATTTTGATGCAGGCACTGTATATGATAGTAGGCCATCAGGAACTTCACCATTATAAGTAACAGCAATCCAGTAATCCATTAATCCTTCATCCTTTTGGTGTTCCTCTACGGTACAAACTCCTAAAATATCAGGGATTTGGCCATTACCTAACTTAATTAATAAATCATTCGTTCCATCTTTATGAACATCATCCCAAAATTGAGGGATTCCGAATGTGTTTTCTCCCGTTTTACAATTATACGTTCTTTTTACTCCGACAACTTGAAAAGCATCTTTTTCAACAATTTTATACTGCATTGGTTCCGCTCCCTTTACGTGAATTTGAATGACGAGGCGATTATACGATTGTAAGTGGCCTTTTTGCTTGCGTGCATCTGTAGGGGTAACTCCATGTTGTTTTCGAAATGCTTTCGTAAATGCTTCTGGTGTCTCATAGCCGTACTTATAGGAAAGATCGATAATTTTATGGTTACTAGTAAGTAATTCCTCTGCGGCTAAAGTTAATCGACGTTTTCGGATATAATCACTAACAGTCATATTGGTTAAAAGAAAAAACGTTCGCTGAAAATGATATACCGACGAATTGGTTACCTTTGCAATTTTCTCTATGGATAATGAATTATCCACTAAATTTTCCTCGATATAATCGATAGATTTTTGTATTGCTTCTACCCACCCCATATAATAATCACCTCATGGAATATCATAAATTTTTTTAAGTATCTAATCCTGTTTTATTGTGCTTACTTCGAACAGGTTTAATAAATTTCTCATTATCTTATTAATAAAAATAGACTATCTCGAACTATTACCGTCATACTAGTGTGTCTTCTGTTGCATAGTCACTAAAAGCTAATTTTGGTAAAATGAATGTAATAATAACTCATTGTAAGGAGGGGGAAAATGATTGGTTGGTTGTTAATAATTATCATATTGATTGGATTGTTCTTTGCAATCTCATTATACATATATGACAATAGTAAGTTTAGTAAATTAACAGGTTACTCTTATTTTAATTTTTTGCAAGATAAAGAAGTGCGTTCCCATTATAACCTTGTTTCGAACTTACAAAAAGTACAAGGGGATTACGAGGTTTTATTAAATGTTGTACTTCCAACAAATAATGTGAAAGCTGATGTAGTTTTTGTTCATCAATCTGGAATACATATTATTAATTTTAAAAGAATGACTGGCTGGATTTATGGTAGAGAGCAAGACCCTGAGTGGGCAGAGGTACAATACAGCGAGAAACTTAATAAGTTTGATAATCCACTAATTGAAAATAAAATAGCCATCCTAGAGCTAAAACAGATACTTGGGTTAGCAGATTCAATGCCTATTCATTCTTTAGTGGTATTTTCGGATAACTGTTCCTTTAAGAAAGTGGAAGTTCAATCCCGTAATACAGATGTTCTTAAAATTAAGGAATTAAAGGCATATTGGAATGATTCAATGGACAAACATTTATCAAAAGATGAAATCATGAAAATCAATTTAGATTTAAATAAATATGTCACTTTAAAAAAATCTCCTGAAAAATCAAAAGCAAATTCAGTTGTTACAAATTAAAAATCTTTTAACCGAGTCTATTTAGGGCTCGGTTTTTCATATATCTGAAAATATCATTATTAAACTCTTATAAACAATATAACTTCCATAATGTACAATAAATAGAAAAAGGGAATTTAGGAGAACTAATGAAAAAATTACATTATAGCTGGGTAATCTTAGCGGTAACGTTTATATCTATAATTGTTGCTGGGATAATCCGCTCTTCATCTGGAATATTTATTGACCCATTTGAAACAGAATTCGGATGGGGGCGTCCCGCTATTTCTTTCGCCTTTGCAGTGGGGTTATTTTTATATGGATTTTCCGGGCCTTTTATGGCAGCATTTGTTGATATTTTTGGGCTAAAAAAAATGATGCTTTATTCAATGGCCATTTTAACAGTTGGTTTATCTTTAACCTTTGTAATGAACAGTGAATGGCAACTAATTTTAATTTGGGGTGTAATGTTAGGAATTGGCTCAGGTTTATTTTTAACTGTATTAAGTACTCAAGTTGCCAATCGTTGGTTCGTAAAAAGAAGAGGATTGGCGGTTGGATTCTTAACTGCTGCAACAGCAACAGGGCAGTTAGTTTTGTTACCGGTATTAGCTAGTTTTGTAGAAAACTATTCATGGCGTGCAGCCATTGCACTGATTTTTGCATTAAGTATTGCTATGCTCATAATAATAGCTATATTTATGAAAAGCTGGCCAAAAGATGTTGGTACAACACCATATGGTCAAGATGAACATGTACTAAATGAACCACCGATTATATCCAATCGAAATCCCTTTAAAGTAGCAATTAACTCTTTAATTGAAGGTTTAAAGGTAAAAGAGTTTTGGTTGTTAGCCGGAAGTTTCTTTATTTGTGGATTATCAACGAGCGGATTAATTGGCACACATTTCATTTCTTATTGTGTAAGTTTTGGTATCCCATTAGTAACGGCGGCATCCTTATTATCTTTAATGGGGGTTTTCGATTTAATTGGAACAACTGTATCAGGGTGGTTATCAGATCGTTTTGATAATCGTTGGTTACTATTCTGGTATTACTTATTACGTGGGATTTCCCTTCTGTTCCTTCCATTTGCACTAGCACAAGGCTCTTACGTTTGGCTCGTCATTTTCTCGATTTTCTATGGTTTAGATTGGATTGCAACCGTTCCTCCAACAGTTGGATTAGCCAGACAAAAGTTTGGTCTTCAAAAAAGTGCCATGATGTACGGTTGGATTACTGCAGCACATCAAGTAGGAGCTGGTGTTGCAGCATTTTCCGGTGGAGTTATATTTAAAATATTTGATTCGTATATGTGGGCATTTTTATTTGCAGGAGGTTTCTGCCTATTGGGAAGTCTATTTGTATTATTAATTAAGAAACATAACCCAAAGGAAGTAGTTTAGTTTTAGTTTTTCATTATATATGATGAAATGGTATGATACTTACAGCAAGAAAAAAGGAGCATTCATGTGGGGAAAGTATCAAAAAGAGCTGCAAGTATAGCACTTATGAAGACACATCAAACAGTATTTTCCTGTCCAATTTGTAAAGAGGGCATGGAAGTAACTGAAGATGGACAAGTGATTTGCGACAACAACCATTCTTTTATTATTGCTAAACAAGGATATGTTAACTTGATGGTTAAGCCTACAACATCCATGTATAGTAAAAATTTATTTGAATCCCGAAAAGATATATTAAATAGTGGTTTGTATGACCCTTTACAACAAGCTATTACAAATTATATAGGTAAAGATGTCAAAACGATACTCGATACGGGTTGTGGAGAAGGATCTCATTTAGAAAGAATTTGTTCATCATTAGATTCCGTTCTAGCTGTAGGTATAGATATTTCAAAAGAAGGCATCCAAACCGCTGCAAAATACTATGAAAACAAAATATGGTGCGTAGGAGATTTGGCGAATAGTCCATTTAAAGAACAGTCCTTTGATGTTATATTGAATATTTTATCACCGGCTAATTATGACGAATTTATTCGTTTATTAAAGCCGAATGGAAAAGTTATAAAAGTGGTCCCTCAATCAAACTATTTAAAAGAGATTCGGGAACAAGCTTTTGCACAAACAGAAAAGGAAACCTATTCAAATAAGCAAACCGTTGAGCGCTTTAAGGAATGCTTTACAAATTTCCAACAAGAGAGAATTACGTATACATGTGAGTTAGAACCAGAGCTAATACCTAAACTTCTTGAAATGACTCCATTAGGCTGGCATTTAGATAAAGAGGTCTCTATACAAAAAATCACCATTGATTTAGATATTCTAATTGGAGAATATAATTCTTAAATGATTAAAAAGGTAGGAATGACAAAGTGGCGTTATATGATTTTGGAGCAAGATTAGTTAATGTATTTTTAACGTTAAACGGATCAAAAGCAAAGGTTTATGGGAAGGAAAATATTCCAAAAGAAGGCGGGTATATTGTCGCTTGTACACATAATGGGTATGTCGATATCTTAAACCTAGGCGTTTCTTTACATCCAACAAATATACACTTTATGGCAAAAAAGCAGTTGTTCGATATGAAAGTATTAGGGCCACTTGTTTCAAGATTAAATGCTTTTCCTGTTGATCGTGACAACCCAGGTCCAAGTGTTATAAAAATTCCACGTCAATTAATTAAAGAAGGAAAAGTAGTTGGGATATTTCCGAGTGGGACTCGTACAACTGAAAATACAGAATTAAAGCAAGGTGCAATTACAATTGCTCAATTAACAAAAGCACAAATTGTTCCTGCAGCTTATGTTGGACCTAAAAATGTAGGGGAAGTATTAAAACGCCAAAAGGGATATTTGATTTACGGAAAACCATTTACAGTACCAAGTGGAAAAGAAGCACGTGAAGAATATACCCATTTCTTAGAGCAAGAACTTATTAGGTTAACAGATGAGTTAAATTCAAAAATTAAAAAATAGGTAAAAGCACTTTCCTTAATGGAGAGTGCTTTTTAATGGAGGTTAAAAATGGAGATTTTAGATGTTCAAACTATTCCAAACCGTTTTGATGAAGCATTACAATTATTTTGGGGTTATTGGGGGCAGGAAAACAATAAACTCTTTTATGAACAATGTATGTTAAATGCGAATGGGCCAGATGGAATTCCTCGCTTCTATGTTGCAAGTGTTGAAGGAGAATTTGTTGGAACATATGCATTATTAAGAAACGATATTAATAGTCGGCATGATTTATATCCTTGGTTTGCATGTCTCTATGTAAAAGAGGAACATAGAGGAAAGGGGATAGCTTCAGAAATGTTGCGGCATGCTGAAGGTGTCGCAAAGAGCCTCGGTTTTAAGATGCTCTATTTAGATAGTAATTTAGAAGGATTTTATGAAAAATTAGGATGGGTAGAAAACGGAATTACACATGATCCATTTGGAAACTCAGCAAAAATATATGAAAAAAGCTTGGAGGTTGTAAAATGATTCGAGTATTATTCGTATGTCTAGGAAATATCTGCCGTTCTCCAATGGCAGAAGCCGTAATGCGTGATTTAATAGAGAAAAAAGGATTAAGCAGTAAAATAAAAGTTGATTCTGCTGCTATGAGTTCTTGGCATATTGGGGAACCACCACATAAAGGCACGCAATCGAAATTAAAGGAATATGGCATTTCTACAAGTGGTATGAAAGGACGTCAGCTTGTAAAAGAGGACTTCGAATCATTTGATTATATCATTGGGATGGATAGCAATAATGTCCGTAATATTCGTGAAAAGCTAGGACAACCTGAACATCCGAAAATTTTCCGCTTTTTAGATTTAACATCGCATAAAAAAGACGTGCCAGATCCTTATTATACGGGAGATTTCCAAGAAACTTATGATTTAGTATTAGATGGTTGTAAGGCTTTGCTTGAGAAAATCGAAGAAAGTTTATAATATTAAGGAACTTATTTATCAATTTGTGGACTTTTTATTTGATATCAGGTTGGTGTATAATATTACAGTCTCATTTACTTAAGTAGATAGTTTATTCAATACCCTAAATTATATATTGGAAGAGAGTGAAATCGGATGGGTCGTAAATGGAATAACATTAAAGATAAGAAAGCAGAAAAAGATAAAAATACCAGTCGTATTTATGCGAAGTTTGGTACTGAAATTTATGTTGCTGCTAAAAAAGGTGAACCAGATCCAGAATCGAACACAGCATTAAAACAAGTATTAGAACGTGCAAAAACTTACAATGTACCAAAGCACATCATTGATAAAGCTATTGATAAAGCGAAAGGTGCTGGCGGCGAAGATTATGATGAGTTACGTTATGAAGGTTTTGGTGTAGGAGGCACAATGGTAATTGTAGATGCTCTTACAAATAACGTAAATCGTACTGCGTCTGACGTTCGTGCAGCTTTCGGTAAAAACGGTGGTAACATGGGTTTGAGTGGTTCAGTAACTTATATGTTTGATTCAACAGCTGTATTTGGTATTGAAGGCAAATCTGCTGATGAAGTACTAGAAATTTTATTAGAAGCTGATGTAGATGCTCGTGACGTTTTTGAAGAAGACGATGTAACAATTGTTTATGCAGAACCAGATCAATTCCACGCTGCTCAAGAAGCGTTTAAACAAGCGGGTATTGAAGAATTTACAGTAGCAGAATTAACAATGTTACCACAAACAGAAGTAACATTATCAGAAGAAGATAAAGTGAAATTCGAAAAAATGATCGATGCATTAGAAGATTTAGATGATGTACAACGCGTTTACCATAATGCAGATTTAGGTGAATAAATAACTTAACCAGTAGCGTAATGCTGCTGGTTTTTTCTTGCAAAATTCTATAATGGAAGATAAATACATTTCTTCGTGACTCTATTGAATTTTGATTTCATATTAGATTAAAGTTATCTTCATATAGAAAGTTCATCCATCTTTCCCTAGCATCAGATTGGTGTTAGTTAAACAAGCAAATAGAATTTTAATAGAATAACTGATTTTAACCCCTATATTTAATCTAAGTATAATTTTCCTAAATTAACATTGAATTTCCATTAGTTATTTACTAAATAGAAAACGACTATAAGTAGAAAATTATTTCAAAAACAAGAAATTTAGCATTTGTAAACTTACATAAATATGTAATAATAGTGGGAAATAGTATATTAAGAGGGGTGTTATAGTTGAAGCGTTCAATACAGGGGAAGTTATTTGCTTATTCCTTCTTACTATTATTAATCCCAATTTTGATTATTGGGGCGGTAAGTTATTTTAAAGCAAAAAATAGTATGGATGAATTAGGGGAACAAGTAATAAAAAATAGTGTTGAATCTGCCTTACAACTGATTGAATCTGTTAATCGTGAAGTTGAGAATGGTACGCTTGAAATAGAAGAAGCACAGGAACAAGTGAAAACAGCTTTAATCGGACAGATGAATAGTGAAGGGAAACGTGATTTATCGTATCCAGGGGACTTGGGGGAAAATGGATATATTTATATTTTAGGTGAAGATGGAACACTACTTGGTCATCCAACAAGAGAAGGGGAAAATCTATGGGATGATCAGGATAGCTCTGGAAAATACTTTATTCGTGAAGTAAAGGATAGAGCATTCGAGGGCGGTGGATTTACATATTACGAATTTGAACTACCGGGACAAACGGTTGTAGCACCTAAATTAATCTATTCAAAACTTGATCCAAATTGGAATTGGATTGTTGCGTCAGGTACATATAACAAAGATTTCAATGCACCAGCGAATGATTTATTAACTACAATGATTATTACTATGGTTGTTGCCTTAATAGTTGGAGCGATTGCAACTATTTTATTCTCTAAGCATTTTGCAATTCCACTAATTAAACTTTCAAATAGAGTACGTGAGGTTTCGAAGGGGAACTTGACAGTCGAAATTGAGGAGTTACAAAGAAAAGACGAAGTAGGTTTATTAAACAATGGATTTAATCATATGGTGGAGCAGCTAAAAGATGTCATTTCTGGAGTTGAGTCAACAATTGTAGAAATACAAACGACCTCTGTAAATCTTACAGCTGTGGCAGAAGAAACAACTGCCTATGGTGAAGATATTGTGAAAGCTGTTTCAGAAGTGGCGAAGGGGGCAACACAACAGGCATCTGATGCAGATGAAACAAATCGAACAACAATTGCTTTAGCAAAAGAGATTGAAATGTTACATGAGAAAAACCAATCAATGTTACAATCTTCCAAAATTATGAGAAGTTCAAATGAACAAGGAATAGAAAACTTAACTATTCTTAAATCTCGTTCAAATGAATCGTATGAATTGATTACTAAGGTACAAACGGTAATTGAAAGTTTGATATTAAAAGTTCGAGAAATTGAAGGAATTGTTGGTACGATTAATGAAATTTCAGACCAGACAAATCTTCTTGCATTAAATGCTTCCATTGAGGCGGCTAGAGCAGGTGAGCATGGAAAAGGGTTTGCGGTCGTTGCAGAAGAAGTACGTAAACTAGCTGACCAAACAAGCGAAGCAACAGAACTTGTTCGTAATACATTAAAAGGAATTATAAATGAAACAGACGTTGTAACGTATGAAATGTCGAAAACCTATTCAATCGTTCAAGATCAGAATAAATCTGTAGTAGAAACAGAAAGTTCCTTTAAAGAAATTGAGACAGCTGTAGAAAATATCGTTCAAACGATTGAAGAGGTAACATTGGGTGTTAATTTATTAAATGAATCTAAAAATATTATGACACGTGCAATCGATGGTATTGCTGAAATTAGTGAACATAATGCTGCCGCTGCTGAGGAAGTGACAGCTTCTGTAGAAGAACAACAAAAAGCAATTCAACTTGTGACTCAATCATCAAATGATTTATCCGAGGAATTAGCTGCTCTTCAAGATTCAATTCAACAATTTAAAGTTAGATAATGTAGTTCCAGTTTAAAATTAGAAACCAAAAGCTCAAGAAACGTATTATCTTCTTGAGCTTTTTTCTCTTGTATTCAATTGTCAGAATAGTCATAATGAGGATATAAAGAAGAAAAAGGAAGGTGCGCGGATTATGGTAACGTTTAAAGATTATGAATATAAAAGACCAGACATCAATGAAATGCAACAGCAAATTAGAGCATTAATCAAACAATTTAAAGAGGCTGATTCAGTGGAAGCTCAAAGTCAGCTTATTGAAAAAATAAACGAGTATCGTAATGATTTTTCAACACAATCAAATCTAGTATATATTCGTGCATCGATTGATACAAACGATGAATTTTATCAAAATGAACGAGACTTCTTGGACGAGATAACACCTCAAGTGGAAGAACTTGTTTTCGAATATTATCAAGAACTTGTGAAATCTCCTTTCCGCAAACAATTAGAGGAAAAATGGGGGACTCAGCTTTTTGCATTAGCAGAAAATCAAATTAAGGCATTTTCTCCTGAAATAATTGAACTGATGCAAAAGGAAAATAAATTAGTCTCTGAATATAATAAACTTGTTGCTTCAGCACAAATTGAATTTGATGGTAAAACACTAACACTTGCACAGCTTTCTCCATATGGTGAATCTATTGATCGTCAAGTTCGTAAAGAAGCAATGGAAGCTCGTTTCAATTTCTTTAAAGAGAATGAAGAACAATTTGATTCAATTTTTGATCAGTTAGTTCAATTACGTCACAAGATTGCTACGACATTAGGTTACAAAAACTATGTAGAGCTTGGCTATCTCAATATGAACAGAATTGATTATGATGCAGAAATGGTTGCGACATTCCGAGATAAAGTTCAAAAACTTATCGTTCCAGTTGCAACAAAGCTTTATGAACGTCAGGCAAAACGTATTGGTGTTAGTGATTTTAAGTTCTATGATGAAGGTCTAAATTTCTTAACAGGAAACGCAAAACCAAAAGGTGAACCGAATTGGATTGTTGAAAACGGCAAGAAAATGTACGGAGAGTTATCACAAGAAACAGGTGAGTTCTTTAACTTCATAATTGAAAGAGAGTTAATGGATTTAGAAGCGAAGAAAGGAAAAGAAAGTGGAGGCTATTGTACATTCATTGATAATTATGGATCTCCTTTCATTTTCTCAAACTTCAATGGAACTTCAGGAGATATTGATGTATTAACGCATGAAGCAGGGCATGCATTCCAAGTGTATCGTAGTCGTAATATTGGGATTCCAGAATATTTATGGCCAACCTATGAATCTTGTGAAATTCATTCGATGAGTATGGAATTTTTCACATGGCCTTGGATGGAGCTATTCTTTAAAGAGGAAACGGAAAAATATAAATTTGCTCATTTAAGTAGTGCGTTGTTGTTCTTACCATATGGGGTGGCAGTCGATGAATTCCAACATGTTATTTATGAAAATCCAGCTATGACTCCTTCCCAACGTAAGCAAGCATGGAAGCAAATTGAAGAAAAATATTTACCTCATCGTGATTATGGGGGGTATCCATACTTAGAAGCAGGGGGATTCTGGCAACGACAAGGTCATATCTATGCTAGTCCTTTCTATTATATTGACTATACATTAGCTCAAGTATGTGCCTTCCAATTTTGGAAACGCTCGAGAGAAGACTTTGAATCTGCATGGAAAGACTATCTTCACTTGTGTGGATTAGGTGGATCCATGTCCTTTACAAAACTCGTAAAAGAAGCTGGATTAATTTCACCATTTGAAGATGGATGTGTTGAATCGGTAATTGATGAAATCCAAGAATACTTAAATTCGATAGATGATACAAAATTATAAAGTTAAACCTCTCGAAAAATATTTCGAGAGGTTTTTTTTAAGATTTCGACACTTTTTCTAGTATAAATCGTAAATAGTTTTATAATGATTGAATAGGAATCGATTATTTATGGGACAATATGGAAAGGGGTGAAAGAAAATGACAAAAAAGGTTTGGTTCCAAGTTGCTATAGGAATTTTACTCACATTATTAATAGTAAAATATGTGATTGAAATACATGATATTTTTAACCCAATCATTATCATTATTAAGACGATCTTTATTCCATTATTACTTGGTGGAGTATTATACTATATTTCTGAACCATTACAGCGGTTTATGGAGAAAAAGGGTGCACCGCGATGGGCTAGTATATTAACCATTGTGTTGTTATTAGCAGGGATTGTAACAGGCATCCTACTCATGATTGGTAATCCGATAAGTCATCAAGTAAATAACTTAGTAAAAAATGCACCAAATATTAGTGATAAAATAATGGATACTGCAGATATTATTTTGGAAAATAAAGATAAACTACCTCCACAAGTGGAAACGTTTGTGGATACTGTCTCAAACTCTATTCAAGATATTGCAATGACGGGTAGTAAATATATTGTATCTATTGTAAGTGGAACAGTGTCGGCAACGTTTACATTAATATTAGTTCCGTTTTTCTTTATCTACATGTTGAAAGACCATGAAAAATTTGCGCCTAACATATATAAATTATTTTCAGGCGAGCGTCGTACATGGGTTAAAGAAACATTATCGGATATTGATGATGTTTTAAGAAATTACGTTCAAGGACAAGTGTTAATTAGTTTAATACTTGCTGCTATGATGTTTATAGGGTATTTAATTATCGATTTAGAGTATGCATTATTGCTTTCGATTTTCGCATTCTTTATGAATATGATTCCTTTCATTGGCCCTTGGATATCATTAGCTCCGGCTGTTGTCATAGCGCTTATTCAAGATCCAATCTTAGTAGTTTGGGTAGGGGTGATTACTCTCGTTGCACAACAGTTAGAGAGTAATTTAATTACCCCAAATATTATGGGGAAAACATTAGATGTACACCCATTAACAGTTATTACAATTGTATTAGCAGCGGGTAATATCGGTGGGTTTATCGCAATTATTATCGCCATTCCTACTTATGCTGTAATTAAAGCAATTGTAAAAAATATTTATGAAGAGCGTAAGAAAATAAAAGAAGCAGCAACAAAATCCGTTTAATGGACAAGCAGTATACCAAAACAGGTGTACTGTTTTAATTTTTGTTGTAAATTAAAACTAATTGAATCAAAAAGGAGTTCACGTAATGCTTACATTTGAACAAAAACAAGCCATCATCGAATCATTTCCAGAACTAACTAAAAAGGAGATTTCTTTAAAACGATTAAATTATCATTTTGAGGACAGCTTATATGAAAAAACAATCGTTGTAGAAAAGCTCCACCCAAATGGAAACGGATTTGTTTATGTTGGTGATTTACTAAAATATGAAAAGTTAGCGAACGATAAAGGATTAGTCAATATTCGCGATTTTGATGAAACTCAATTAAAAGAAATCATTCGAGATGCTATTGAATATTTATCGGAAGAAGTAGATGTTTTAATTGAGGAAGAATGGATATCAAAAAGTGGAACTGTTTTGAAACTCGTACACGATCAACGTAATTGGGATATCTATTACCAAAATAATTTAGAAGAGACATTTGGAACTCGTGAGGCAGCAGTAGAATATTTAACAGAGGAAGGTTTTACACAAAAAAAATAAGGGGATAGTTGAAATGAATGGAAAAAGAGCAGCACTATATCTCTTAGGGGTAATTCTCTTAGCTTGTATACTTGTGACAATTGCTATTCAAATTTTCTTTGCAACCTATGAACCGAAAAATCAAGGTGAAATGTCCTCCGCTGTACAAGTAAATGATAGTTTCGAACATAGTACATTTTTGACGCTGAAAAAGTGATGTGCAGAAAGGTAAGGTTTTCTGCACATTCTTTTCAATACTTATTAAATAAATGTTAATAACTATTGCTCCTAAGGTAGTTGAACCATCCTCGGCGGAAAGGAGGCGTCTCAAAAATTCTTTTCAGACGCCTCCTTTATTAGCGCTTATTTTTAACGAAAGGTAACCACCAATTCCAATCGCCAAGTAGTTTCATTAAACTAGGGACTAGCATTAAGCGGATGATGGTTGCATCAATTGCTACAGCGATGGCGATACCTACCCCAATTTGTTTTACAGGTAGTACATCCGTAAAGGCAAACGCCCCTGTAATAACAATCATTATGAGCGCGGCTGATGTAATGATTTTACTTGTTGATACAAGACCATCCACCGTAGCTTTGGTATTATCAAATCCCTTTTGATACTCTTCTTGAATTCGGGAAATTAAGAATACCTCGTAATCCATACTTAACCCAAAAACTAAACAAAATACAATCACTGGTATGATTAATGCAATGGTACTTTTATCTAATCCTAAATGACCGTACTGGAATAAGTAAACTAAAATTCCAAAAGCAGAACCAAGGCCAATAATATTCATAAGGATTGCTTTAAGCGGTATTAATAGAGAACGGAAAGCAATCATTAAGATAATGAATGTTGTGATAAGGATAATTGTAACAGCAACGTAAATTTTATTTGAGATTTCATCAAAGATTTCTTGATTAAATTTTGGATGACCGGCAAGAGCAAAGTCTACACCAAGGTCTTCATCTTTCCATTTACGAACCCAATCTTGTGCTTCAGAGGATGTGCTTTCTGCATCTAATGTAATGGTTAAAAACATTTGATTTTCTTTTATAAAATTGTCTTTCACTGTATTTAATAACTCGGCTGTTTGAGGATTTTGTTGTGTTAACTGCCACATATCGACTGATTCGACTTGAGCAGTTGTAAAAATATCCTCCACTTTTGTAACAAGTGGGTCATCAAGTAGCTTTTGTTGGATATCATAAATCAGGTTAAGTGCTTCTTCATCCTCCCATCCATCTTTTCTTTCGGCTAGGAGTATGATTGAAGCGTCCTTTCCATAATTAAAGGTTTCTTGCAATTGGTCATATGCTTGTCTTGATTCATAAGAGGTCGGTAGGGAATCTGCAGAAGGAATATTTAATTCCATATCTCTTAAAGGAAGCATTCCGACAACAAGTATAATTAATGAAACAATGATAATTGCAACGGGATGTTTCATGACAAAACCAGCAAAAGTTCTCCAATATGTACTAACAGGTTTTACTCGTAAAATTCGACCTTTATTTAAACGGTCTCCTAAAACAATCAGAAGGGAGGGGAGCAATGTTATTCCGGATAGAACAGCTAAGAAAACGGCAATCGTTCCACCTAATGCAATGTTTTGGAAAATTTCAACTTGAATCACTGCCATTGCACCTAAACCAATCATGACACAAACAGCTGAAAAGATGATGGACCGTCCTGCTGTTTGAATGGAAATTTGTACTGATTCTTCTATTGAAGAATGGGTACGTTCTTCACGATAACGATTAATAAACAATAAGGCAAAATCAATACTTAAGGCTAAGCCCAACATTGGAACAATATTTAAAATAAAAATTGATAAGTCGAATTGGTTACCTAACAAAGTAAGTATACCAAGGGATGTAACAACACTTACTGCACCGATAATAATCGGCAATAAGGATGCAACAATTGTACCAAAGGCGAGGAGTAGTACAATAACTGCGATTGGTAATCCAATTGCTTCAGCACTTGCTAAATCTTTTTGACTCGCAACATTGATATCCTTTGATATGACAGGCTCACCAGTTATTGAAACTCCAAGTTCGCCATCTAATAGTTCTCTTATTTCATCGACTATTAAATTATAATCTTCTACTTCTTTCCCAAAATTTAAAATAGCATAAGAATACTCATCTTTATGTAATTGTGTATTATCAATAGGTGAAGTGATACTATGAATTTCTTTAACTTTCTTTAGATTTTTGAGTATTTCTTCTATCTCGGTATTGGTTTTGTCCTCAAATAAGACGATGATGGACTTTTCTGGAAGCTCAAAGGTTTCTGATAATTCATTCATGACTCTATTATGGTCGCCATCTACTGAAAATCCGTCACCTTCTAATTTTTTTGGTAACTGGATTGCTAAAAAGGCAAATGTTACGAACAAAATTATCCAAATTGTGATAATTAATTTAACATGTTTTGTTATGAATTGAGAGAACGTCTGCACTTCTAAACCGCCTTTCTAAGAATGTTCAACCTATATAAAAATGCTAAACGAAAACATCGTTTAGCATTCATTATACTAGAAAAAGATAGATAAAATGGTGTAAATAATTCCAGCCATTATTGCAGAAATCGGCATTGTAATTAACCAAGTGATAACAATCTTACGAGCAACTCCCCATTTAACCCCTTTTACACGTTGAGCTGATCCTACACCCATAATCGAAGAAGAAATAACATGAGTTGTAGAAACAGGTAGATGGACAAGTGTTGCACCAAAGATGATAGATGCTGAGGCTAAATCAGCTGCCGCTCCGTTAACTGGGCGGATTTTCATAATTTTCCCACCAACAGTTTTAATGATTTTATATCCTCCGATGGAAGTACCAAGACCCATTGCAATGGCACAGGCTAAACGAACCCATGCTTGTACTTCATCTGTAGTTTGTAGTCCAGATGCAATTAACGCCATTGTGATAATTCCCATCGCTTTTTGGGCATCATTTGTACCGTGTGTAAAGGATTGGATGGCAGCGGTAAAGATTTGTAATGTTCTAAAGCCTTTATTTGTTCGATATAAATTTAAATTCTTAAACAAAATCTTAAAGAGGGACATAACGATAAAACCAGCCCCGAATGCGATAAATGGTGATGCGACTAAACCGATTAAAATACTTGTAAAGCCGTTGTAGTTTAAAATATTAAATCCTGCTGCTGCAATAGCTGCACCTGCAATTGACCCGATTAATGTATGGGATGAACTTGATGGAATTCCAAAATACCAAGTTAGTAAATTCCAAGTAATTGCAGATATTAATGCAGCTAAAATAACGACAGATCCTGTAGTATCGTCAGCTGTTGCATTTAAAGAAAAGGGATCTACGATATCTTTAGCAATTGCTTTTGCTACACCAACAAATGTAATCGCTCCGACGAAATTCATAATAGCGGCCATCATGACAGCAACACGAGGTGGTAAAGCACGTGTAGAGACAGACGTAGCGATGGCATTAGCCGTATCATGGAAACCGTTAATAAAGTCGAATCCTAAAGCGAAAATTACAATTAATATTGTAATAATTAATATAGTATCCATTTTTTAAAATCTCCTGATTCTAAGCATTACGCATAATAATTGTTTCTAAAGTGTTGGCTACGTCTTGACATGAATCAGCAATTTCTTCAAGTTGATCGTAAATGTCTCTCATTTTAATTAAACGTATAGGATCTTTTTCATTTAAGAATAATTGTTTAATGGATGAACGAGAGATTTCATCACATTCGCGCTCATAATCTTTAATAAGAATGATGTGTTTACGCATTGCAATTAAATCTTTTTTATTTAAAAGGTCAGTTGCAGATACGATTTCATCAGCACTTTTTGAAATGTAATCTAAGAATTTATTCATCGATTCATCAAGGTCGATAAAAGAGAACATTTCAAAGTGTGCAAAACAGTGTTCTGCCCCATCTAGTACATCGTCCATTTTATTAGCTAAGGCTAAAATATCTTCACGTTCAATTGGTGTCATGAATGATTTGTTTAACATAACAATTAGTTCGTGAATTAATTTATCGCCATCAGTTTCATATTTTTTCATCTTTATACTCAGTTCTTTTAAATCAGCAATTGATTCGATCCGGTAATCTCTAGCAAAATGTACAGCTTCTCTCATGTTTTCTGCAATTTTATGTAGAGATAAGAAAAATGGATCTGGTTTTTTTGAACTAAACATATTGGTATTGCCCCCTGATATACGGATAAATTTATTGTGAAAATAAAACCTAGACAATCATAACAAAATATTTATAAAATCTACACACAAAGTGCATTAGTTTTTACAAAATTTACATTGCTGTAATATTTATTTCGACATTTTTTGCTAAAGGAAATAAAAAAAGCAAGTTATTAAAAAGGGTTGACCCTAACTAATATACTTGCCTAATGTATGAAAATTATAAGAGATACTAACTTGCATATTATAGGTAATCTTTTAATTCATTTTGTAAAAATGGTTTAGCTGATAAAAATTGTACAAATGCATCATAATTTTTTCGTTGTTCAATAGAAGGTTGTTTCCCTGTGTAATATGCACGGATTAATATGTTTTTAGGTGTATGTTCAATATCAATAAACTCTAATATTTGCGTATCGTATCCAACTAGCGATAATAGTTCAGCTCGTATTGAATCAGTTGCAAGAGATGCAAATCGCTCTTTTATCAATCCATGTTGCGTCATAACTTCAAGCGCTGGAGAATTTAATTGTCTGTTCAATTCATGTTGGCAACAAGGAACACTTAAAATTACCTTAGCGCCCCATTTCACAGCACGAGCTAATGCCATATCCGTTGCAACGTCACATGCATGTAAAGTAACGACCATGTCTACTGCAGTTTCATCATTATAATCGTTAATATCCCCAACTAGAAATTCTAAATCTTCATATTGCAAATCTTGAGCAATGCGATTACATTCCTCTATGACTTCCTTCTTTAAATCCAAACCAGTTACTTTAATATTTAATCCTTTTTCTATTTTTAAATAATGGTATAGTGCAAAGGTTAGGTAAGACTTACCAGAGCCAAAATCAATAATTCGGATTTGACGATTTTTAGGTAAGTAAGATAAAGAATCATCTATAAATTCTACGAAACGATTGATTTGTCGGAATTTATCGTACTTTTGCTTTTTTACTTTGCCTTCTTCTGTTTGAACGCCAAGACGTATAAGGAATGGATAAGGTGTTGTGTCATCTAATAAATATTGTTTTTTTCGATTATGAGATAAATTTAATTGTTTTGGGGATGTGGATTTCTCTGTTTTCCAAAGTACTTTATTTTTTTTCGATAATTGAATTTGAATCGTCTCATCAATGAATTGAACATGGATTTGTCGGAAGTCTTGTAATATTATTTCAAGTTTATTTGGAAATTCTTGTAATATAATGTTCTCGTGTTTTAAAATGCGCTCATATTGATATTCAATTTGTATATGGTAAACGCCTTTTAATTCAACTGGTTTAAGTTTAATTCGTTTAATATCATTCGATTTTTGTCTAGGTTGACTGACAGTGGCTGATACTAGCTTCTTTGATAGTATTCGGTTTAATAACTCTTCTTTCATGTTAACGTATTCCATAGTAAACCGCCTTTTTCTACTTTTATGCAAATAGTTTATCATACCGAAAAAATATAGTGGTAATAACTTGAGTTATTGAGTTTTTTGACTATTTAGATTAGTATTACTATATAGAAAATAATTTTAGAGAAAATTTTTGAATACTTTGTGACAAAAGTATGATAAATTATAATCAAATGATATGGTGTGCGAAAAATTCTGCTTTAAACACTATATCATCTATTATAGAACGCTTACATCTAGGGGGATGCGAAATGTCAGATTATAGTTTTCAACTTTTAGCGATTGTTATTTATATGCTCGCTATGATAGGGATTGGATGGTTTGCATATAAAAGAACAACAAATTTAAACGACTACATGTTAGGTGGTCGTGATTTAGGACCAGCTGTTACAGCATTAAGTGCTGGGGCTGCAGATATGTCCGGTTGGTTATTAATGGGGCTACCTGGGGCAATTTATGCAGCAGGTTTAGTTGAAGCATGGATTGCAATCGGTTTAACTGTAGGGGCGTGGCTTAACTGGTTGCTCGTTGCACCACGTTTACGTGTATATACTCAAGTTTCTAAAAACTCAATTACAATCCCGAGTTTCTTAGATAACCGCTTAAGAGACAATACAAAATTAATTCGTATTCTATCTGGTATTGTCATTTTAGTATTCTTTACTTTCTATGTATCTTCTGGAATGGTATCTGGCGGTAAGTTCTTCCAAAGTTCATTTGGTTTTGATTATCATACAGGTTTATTATTAGTAGCTGTTGTAACGGTAGGATATACATTATTTGGTGGATTCTTAGCTGTTAGTTATACAGACTTTTTACAAGGTTTAATCATGTTCTTAGCCCTAGTGTTAGTGCCGATTATTGGTATTTTCTTTACTGGTGGTATTGGAGAAACAATTGACTCAATTAAATCTGTGAGCCCAGAGCATTTTAGTTTATTTGCTTCAACAGCAACTGCTGCGGGTGTGATTTCATCTGTTGCTTGGGGACTAGGGTACTTTGGACAACCTCACATTATTGTTCGTTTCATGGCGATTAAATCTGTTAAAGAAACTAAGCAAGCTCGTCGTATTGGTATTGGTTGGATGATTTTAAGTTTAGTTGGTGCAATGGGTACTGCATTAGTTGGTCTTGCTTACTTCCAACAATCCGGTCAAACAATTGACGATCCAGAAACAATCTTTATTGTAATGGGACAAATTCTATTCCATCCGTTTATTGCGGGGATTATGTTAGCAGCCATTTTAGCGGCTATTATGAGTACTATTTCTTCTCAATTAATCGTTACTTCATCTGCATTGATTGAAGATATGTATAAAGCGTTATTTAAGAAAGATGCATCTGATAAACATTATGTATTTGCTGGTCGTATTGCGGTATTAGTGGTAGCTGTAATTGCAGCAATTTTAGGTTGGAACCCAAATAGTTCAATTTTAGATTTAGTTGGTTTTGCATGGGCTGGATTTGGTGCTGCATTTGGACCTACAATTCTACTTGCTTTATATTGGAGAAAGTTAACGAATATCGGAGCGCTAGCTGGTATGTTAGCTGGTGCAGTTGTTGCTTTCGTTTGGGGACAAAGTGATGCATTATCAGGGATGATTTATGAAATTGTTCCAGGTTTCATTATTAACTTAGTAATCACTGTAATCGTAAGTTTAATTACATTCAAACCAAATAAAGAAATTGAAGCAGAATTTAATGAAACATTAAATCTTCTACAATCAGAAAAGAAATAAATAGGATTATAGACTCTTAAAGCATTTTGTTTTAAGGGTCTTTATTTTTATTTGTAAGGATATAATATATGGTACGATATTTTAAATGGACCCTATAAACGAGGGAGGAATTATATTTGAGCAATATGAAAGAAGTCGAAGTAATTACTGAAAGAGCAATTTTAGTAGGAGTAAACCTAGGTAGCGATCCTAACTTTGATTATTCCATGGAAGAATTAGCGAATTTAGCTGAGGCTTTGGAAGTTGAAGTTGTTGGGCAGGTCACGCAAAATTTAGAACGTGTAAATCCTTCCCATTATGTAGGCACAGGGAAAATAGAAGAAATTAAAAACTATATAGATGAAATTGATGCGAATCTCGTTATTTTCAATGATGAATTATCGCCTTCTCAAATTCGAAATTTAGAACATGATTTAGAATGCAAAGTCATTGATCGTACAATGCTAATATTAGATATTTTTGACCGACGTGCTAATACACGTGAGGCTAAGATGCAAGTAGAATTAGCTCAATTACAATACATGTTGCCGCGCTTGGTTGGCTTACATGCTTCTCTTTCTCGTCAAGGCGGTGGCACTGGTGGAGGATTTAGAAACCGTGGTGCTGGGGAAACAAAATTAGAATTAGATCGCCGAAAAATTGAAGATCAAATTGCAAGACTACGAAAAGAGTTAGAGTATGTAAAAGAACAACGGGAGACGCAACGGAAAAGAAGAATTAAAAATGAACTACCTGTTGTGTCTCTTGTTGGTTATACAAATGCAGGGAAATCGACTATTATGAACAGTATCTTACGGAAAATTGGACAAGAAGAAAATAAAAAAGTGTTTGAAAAGAACATGCTTTTTGCAACGTTGGATACTTCAGTTCGAAATATTGAGTTGGCTGATAAAAAAAGCTTCCTACTAACTGATACAGTAGGTTTTGTTAGTAAATTACCCCACCATTTAGTAAAGGCATTCCGTTCCACTCTTGAAGAAGCAAAAAATGCAGATCTTTTACTTCATGTTGTAGATGTATCTAATGAACAATATCGTTTTATGATGGATGTTACGAATAAGACATTGGCAGATATTGAAATTGAAGGGATTCCTACAATATATATCTACAATAAGTCGGACTTAGCAAACGTAAAATATCCATTAGTAAGCGGAGACAATATTTGGTTATCTGCTAAAGAAGATGAGGGATTAGATGAATTAATTGAAATGATTCGTCAGCATATTTTTTCTAATTATGTTACTTGCGATATGCTCATCCCATTTGATAAAGGAGATATCGTCTCGTATTTAAATGGAAATGCATTAGTGAAAGCTACAGAATATGAGGAAAATGGAACAAAGCTTACTGTAGAACTTAAAGATATTGACTATAAAAAATTCGAACAATATGTAATTAAATAATGAAAAATGGTAACGATGAATGATGTCGTTACCTTTTTTTATGGTTCTTAATAATTATTTCAGAATATGCTCAGTTGTTACATGTAATAGCAAAATAAAGTAATTTTAACGAAAATAAAGAAAAAATTAAAATTTCGAACTATTTATTAATATATTGAAAAACCTTTCAAAATACTTTATTGTTGTAAAGTGCAATTGTCAGACAACTGACTTCAGTTGGAATTGTCTGAAAAAATGAAAAATAAAACAGGTAGGGTGTTATATATGCATAGCAAAAGTGAAATAGTTAAATCTGTTCCACAAAAGGGTTTCTTCGGACACCCTAAAGGTTTACTTACATTATTCTTTACAGAATTTTGGGAGCGTTTCTCGTACTATGGAATGCGTGCCATTCTAATCTTCTATATGTACTACGAGTTACATGAAGGTGGTCTTGGTTTAGATCAAGTTACAGCTAACTCGATCATGGCTATTTATGGATCTTTAGTATATATGTCTGGTGTAATTGGTGGATGGTTTGCAGACCGAGTTTTTGGAACAAGAAGAGCCGTATTTTACGGTGGAATATTAATAATGATTGGTCATATCATTTTAGCATTGCCACTAGGATTTACAGGATTGTTATTCTCAATGTTGTTTATCATTGTTGGGACAGGCTTCTTAAAATCAAATGTATCCACAATTGTTGGGGATATGTACGCTGAAAATGATAACCGCCGAGATTCCGGTTTCAGTATTTTCTATATGGGAATCAACATGGGTGCATTTATTGCTCCGTTTATCGTCGGAACAATTGGGGAAGAGTATAGTTTCCATCTAGGTTTCGGTGTTGCAGCAATTGGTATGTTAATTGGTTTAATTGTTTATTATGTAACACAGAAAAAGAATTTGGGGTTAGCTGGTATTGAAGTACCAAACCCAATGAATAAAGAAGAGAAAAAGAAAGCGGTTCGTAATTTTGTCGTTGGAATTGTCGCAATTTTATTAATAGGGATAATACTCTACGTAACAGATAATTTAACGATGAAAGTATTTAGTTTGCTTATTACGACACTTGGTGTAGCGATACCGACGATTTTCTTTATTGTTATGTATCGTAGTCCAAAAACAAATAAAGAGGAAAAATCACGTTTACTTGCGTATATTCCATTATTCATTGCAGCGGTAATGTTCTGGGCAATTCAAGAACAGGGAGCAACAATTTTAGCAACATATGCTGATACAAGAACAGATTTATCTGTAGGTAGTTTCGAACTGAAAGCTTCTTGGTTCCAATCATTAAACCCATTATTTATTATTATGTTTGCTCCAGTGTTTGCGTGGATTTGGCTACGTCTAGGTTCAAAACAGCCATCAACTCCTAAGAAATTTGCGATATCTTTATTCTTTGCAGGAGCTTCATTCTTAGTAATGATTATTCCAGCAAAAATATCTGGTGGTACGGAGCTTGTAAGTCCATGGTGGTTAGTGCTTTCATTCTTCCTAGTTGTAGTAGGGGAATTGTTATTATCTCCAGTAGGTTTATCTGCAACAACAAAACTGGCACCAGCTGCCTTTGCTGCGCAGACCATGTCTCTATGGTTCTTAACAAGTGCTGCTGCGCAAGCAATTAATGCACAGCTTGTTCGACTATATGAAGCAGTTTCAGAAATTACGTATTTTGGTTCATTGGGTGGTATGTCCATTGTACTAGGAGTTATCTTATTAATACTAACACCACTTATCTCAAAAGCGATGCGTGGAATAAACTAATTTGCTGTCCGAAATGTGATGATAATCAACATTTCGGACTCTTTTTTTATATAGTGAAGAAACAAATTTTAGGGGTTCTATATAAAAAGTGACACCTGTACCATTACTTATACGTTATTTAATGGTACCCTTATATAATAGAAAGGACGGGATATGTGGTGAAAAAATGGGGATATGCAATATTTACATCTCTATTAGTTTTCGTATTAGCTGCGTGTAGTGAAACTGCAGAACCGAAAACGGGAACGAAAGAAGAAAGTAAAAGTGAACTTACTTTGCAAGAAGTATATGAGAAAGCTATTGAACGTCAAAAGGAGTTAGAAAGTGTTAGTGCAGATATGAAAATGAACCAAGTAATTACTTTTGGTTCTGGTGAAGAAAAATTTGTAATGGGCACAAAGAGTAATATGAAAATGGATATGATAGTCGATCCATTAGCAATGTACATGGATGGTACAATGACAATGGAAGATCCTGATTCAGGGGACGATATCAATGTAGATATGGAAATGTACATGTCTGAACAAGGGTTATTTATGCAAGATTCAGAATCAAAACAATGGATGAAACTTCCGTCCGATCAATTTGATATGGTGATGGGGCAAACTGCGAATCAAGCAAATGCCGCTGAGCAATTAGAAGCTTTAAAATCTTTTATTGATGATTTTAAATTTGAACAAACAGATTCTGAGTATGTTTTAACTTTAAGTGCTGCAAGTGATAAGTTTAAAGAATATATGTTGGAACAAATGCAGCTGAATCAAATGTTAGGTGTTCCTAGTGATGAAGAAGAAATGTTTGAGAATATGACATTTGATAAAGTGAATTATACAATTAATCTTAATAAAGATAATTTTGATATTCTTTCTATGGATATGGTTGTCAATATGGGTATTGGTGTTGAAGGACAAGAAATATCTATAGAGATGAATACAAATATTACTTTTAATAACGTTAATGGCGTAAAAAATATTGTCGTTCCTCAAGAAGTAATTGATAAAGCAGTAGAAATTGAACAATAAGCAAAAATCTCCCAATGAATAAACGCATTGGGAGATTTTTTGTATGTTTATTAATATGAGTGCATCTATACTCGACCTGTTCACAATCTATTATTGATTTTTTAATATTTTGTTATTATAATGAGGAAGAGTTCGAAGATGAGAATCATTTTCATTATACATACTTGATAATTATAGAGAATATGGGGATTAAAAATGAGACTATGGATGTTAATAACCGCTTCAATCATCCTGTCACTTATCTCGCTATTTGTTGGTGCAATTGATATTAGGCCGAGTGACCTTCTCGATTGGGATTCAGATAAAACGCAAATTTTCTTAATGAGTCGTGTTCCTAGATTAATGGCCATAATTTTAGCGGGGGCAGGAATGAGTATTGCCGGCTTAATTATGCAAAGTTTAAGTCGCAATAAGTTTGTATCACCTTCGACAGCAGGTACATTAGATGCTGCAAAATTAGGAGTTATTGTTGCAATGGTGTTTTTCACCAATGTGACATATATGGAAAAAATTATTTTTAGTTTTGCTTTTGGATTAATTGGAACAATTCTTTTTATGCAAATACTTGATCGTATAAAATTTAAAGATGTTATTTTCGTACCATTAATTGGGATTATGTATGGGAATATATTATCTTCCATCGGTACATTTATAGGTTATGAGTCAGATATTTTACAAAATGTTCAATCATTCTTTATAGGAAGCTTCACGTTAGTTGTATCAGGTCGCTATGAGTTATTGTATTTAGCGGTTCCTGCTATTATTTTAGCTTACATATTTGCAAATAAATTTACTGTAGCGGGGATGGGTGAGGATTTTGCTAAAAACCTAGGACTTAGCTACAAAACAGTATTAAATTTAGGCTTAGTAATCGTAGCAGTTATTTCAACAACTGTAATACTAACTGTTGGGGTTATTCCTTTCTTAGGGTTAATTGTACCGAATATCGTATCTCTTTATTTAGGTGACAATTTACGTAAAACGATTCCTCACACAATTTTCTTAGGGGTTGTCTTCTTATTAGTTTGTGACATTTTCAGCCGAATTATTGTATACCCTTATGAAGTTCCGGTTAATATTACAGTTGCAGTAATAGGCAGTGCGATCTTCTTAGTAATGTTATTTAGGGGGAAAGCATATGCGAAAAAATAGTACGAAACTTCTTATTTTATTTGGTTTAGCAATTGTATGCATTTTACTTTTTTCATTTTATAACATTCAAGGTGGATTTAGTTATGCTTTCCCGCGACGCTTAATTCGTGTATGTGCAATGGTGATTACTGGTATTGCAATTGCCTATTCAACGATTATGTTCCAGACGATTACTCAAAATCGAATTTTAACACCATCCATTATGGGGATTGACTCCATGTATGAAGTGGTTCAAACGATTATTTTCTTTTCATTAGGAGCATCTTCAATTTTTGTTGTAAATCGTTATTTAAACTTTGGGGTAGCAATCATTGTTATGGTTGCATTTGCTTTAATCCTTTATCGATTTTTATTTAGAGCAGATAAACACCCAATTTATTTATTATTACTTGTAGGGATGATTTTAGGTGTATTACTAGGTAATTTCGTAAATTTCCTTCAAGTATTGATTGATCCGATAGAATATATAAGTTTACAAAATAAACTATTTGCAAGTTTTACAAACGTTAAATCAGAGTTAGTATACATTTGTATTGTGATTTTAGGTATTGCTTTTATATATGGATCTCGATTAATGCGAGAATTAGATGTAATGTCTTTAGGGCGTGAAACAGCAATTAACCTAGGTGTCAACTACGATAAAATCGTATTAAAAGTATTAGTTTTATCCTCTATTTTAATCGCAACATCAACAGCTCTTGTTGGACCAGTCACATTTTTAGGATTAATTGTTTCTAATTTAGCATATCAATTTATGGTAACGTATAAACATTCGATACTTATTACTGCTGCAAGTTTAATCAGTATTATTGCTTTAGTGGGTGGGCAATTCCTTGTTCTACACGTCTTTAATTTAAATACTACTATTAGTGTAATAATTAACTTTGTCGGTGGTATATACTTCATTTACTTATTATTAAAAGAAAGTAGGTCTGCATAATGATCGAGATTAAAGGAGTAACGAAACACTTTGGTAAAAAGCCTGTAGTTGAAGATGTAACAGTGACGATTCAACCAAAAACAATTACATCCTTTATCGGACCTAATGGGGCAGGTAAATCGACGTTATTATCAATGGTCAGTCGATTATTAGATTCAGATACTGGTGAAGTGTTCCTAGATAAAAATAATGTCAAAAAGATGAAGTCAGATGAATTTGCAAAACGAGTAGCAATTTTGAAGCAATCAAACCATTTAAATGTTCGTTTAACAATTCGTGAGTTAGTTTCATTTGGACGTTATCCTTATTCAAAGGGTCGTTTAACGGAAGAAGATGAAAAGTTCATTGATCAAGCAATTGAATATATGAATTTAACAGACATGCAAGACAAATTCCTGGACGAATTATCTGGCGGACAAAAACAACGTGCATTTATTTCTATGGTTATTGCACAAGATACGGAATATATTTTGCTAGATGAGCCTTTAAATAACTTGGATATGAAGCATTCTGTCCAAATTATGAAAATCCTAAGACAATTAGTAGATGAACTTGGTAAGACGGTCGTAATTGTACTCCATGATATAAATTTTGCATCTGTTTATTCAGATCGTATTGTTGCCCTTAAAAATGGCCGTGTTGTAAAAGATGGTCAAACACATGAAATTATAAATTCTGAAGCTTTACGTGAAGTCTACGATATGGATATTCCTGTACAAGAACAGAATGGATGTCGTATTTGCGTATACTTTAATTCGCATTCTTAGTGATGATTTAGTTGTAGAGGTTGTGCAGAAAGGTTACTTTCTGCACAACTTCGTTTTTAAAAATTTATTAAAGCGTTATAGAAAAAATATTTAAAAAAGTATTGACGTTAATTTTTCAAGTGCTATAATTTCAATTAGCTGATAATGATTATCATTATCGATAAGTAAAAGAGAACAGGAGAGAAATAAAAATGAAAAAATGGAAGTATATAACTGCCACAGCGTTATTAACACTTGCTCTAGCTGCATGTGGTGCTGAAGAGGAATCAACAACTGATACAGCGACGGAGGATACTGCTACAGAACAATCTGCTGACACATCAGCAACTGAAAATTCCGCATTCCCAATGACTGTTGCACCATTAACTGCTGAAAGTGAAGATGAAGAATCAGGTACTAAAACAGTATTTGAAGATGTAACATTAGAACAACAACCTGAACGTCTTGTTGTTTTAGACTATGGTTTCTTAGATACTCTTGATGCATTAGGTGTTGAAGGTGTTGTAGGAGTAGCACAAAACGGTGGTAAAGGTTTCTTACCAGAAAACTTAAAAGAGAAGTACTTTACAAGTGATATCGCAGACGCTGGATCTTTAAAAGAACTTAACTTAGAAGCAGTTGCTGCTGCTGAACCAGACGTAATTTTCATCTCTGGTCGTCAAGCTGGTTACTATGAAGAATTAAAAGAAATTACACCAAATGTAATCTATATTGCTTCTGACAATAAAGATTATGTACAAGGCATTTATGAATCTGTTGACTTAGCTGCTAAAATCTTTGGTAAAGAAGATAAAGCTGAAGAGTTAAAAGCTGCATTCCAAGAAAAAGTTGATGCATTAAAAGAAAAAGCAGCTGGTTATGAAAATGCATTAGTAACAATGTACAATGAGAAAAAACTTTCTGGTTTCGATAACGGTGAAAAGTCTCGTTTCGCATACGTATATAATGACTTTGGCTTCAATCCTGCTGTAACAGGTATCGAAACTTCATCTCATGGTTCTGACTTCTCATTTGAATCAGTATTAAAAGTTGATCCAGAAGTATTATTAGTAGTTGACCGTGGTGCTAACGAAGAAGTAGCTAAAGCTGATGTTGAAAACAATATTATTAAACAAACTCGTGCATACAAAGATGGAAAAATTGTATACCTTGATGGTACTACATGGTACTTCTCTTCAGGCGGTATCACAACTGAAGCAAGTAAAATCGATGAAATCTTAAACGAATTAAAATAAGAATATAGAAACAGCTGTTATTGTAAAAAAACGTCCTATTCCTAGGGCGTTTTTTATGTTATTTTATTATTTTGAATAATAAATTTTACTAGGTTAGTAAATTTAGATGGTGAGGTTTTTATGAAAAAAGTTTCGTACATACTGGCTTTCATTTCACTTTGTATTTTCATTATTATCTTTACTAGTTTTGAGAAGCCAATGTTTGTAAAAATGGATCAATCAGTAACTGATTTTTTCTATGGTAACAAGTTTATTTCAGCTTTTCATTACATAGGAAATACAAAAGTGATTGTTACCACTTCTTTAATACTGTTAATCGTTTTATGGTTAAGGCAAAGAAATTTCCGAGGAATGCTTTTTGTATTGTTGTCGATTGCAGGTGGGAGAGTATTAAATCAAATTATAAAAAATGTAGTCGATCGTCCAAGACCGGAAATGGTGGATCAGCTTACGTCATTTAGTTTTCCATCGGGTCATGCAATGCTTTCCTTATTATTATTGTTTACAATTGCTTATTTACTATCAGAAGTTGTTGTAAGCAAAAAGAATATGGTATTTGTTTGGGTAGTGGCGATACTACTTACTATGTTGATAGGCTTGTCTAGGATTGCAGACAATCATCATTATCCTACAGATGTCTTTGCTGGTTGGACAATTGCCTATTTCTGGTTCATAATTTGTGTGTTTTGGTATGAACAAAGAAAGACAAAGTTTAATAAAATGAAAAAATAACACCTAATTTTAGGTGTTATTTTTTTAATGAAATGTTGTCTGTGAGCATAATATGTTGATAAGTTAAAAAAAGTTGCACAAAGGAAACTTTCCTGTATATAATACTAGTATTATAAAAAAGGAGACTGGGTACCGTATGGAAGGAAACGTTATTTTTGCTTTAGGTTTGACGTTGTTTGCAGGGTTAGCCACCGGGGTTGGAGCTTTAATTGCATTTTTTACCACAAGAACAAATAAAAAGTTTCTTTCAGCTGCATTAGGTTTTTCTGCAGGTGTCATGATTTATGTTTCCTTAATCGAAATCTTTGTAAAGGCAAAGGACTCCCTTACAACGGCTTTAGGGGATACACAAGGCTATTGGATGACGGTTATTGGCTTTTTTGGGGGGATGCTACTTATTGCTCTAATTGACCGCTTTATTCCAAAGAAAAGCAATCCACATGAAGTGAAAACCGTTGAAGATGTAAACGCAGTTAAGTTACAAAATAGTGTTGGTATAGATGAAGAAAAGTTGATGAAGATGGGGGTCTTTACCGCTTTAGCAATAGGGATTCATAATTTTCCAGAAGGTATTGCAACGTTTATGTCTGCGATACAAGATCCAAATGTAGGTATCGCCATCGCAATTGCAGTAGCAATTCATAATATTCCAGAGGGGATAGCTGTTGCTGTACCGATATATTTCGCAACAGGGATACGGAAAAAAGCCTTTAAATTATCCTTCTTTTCAGGTTTAGCAGAACCAGTTGGAGCAATCGTTGCTTATATCATCTTAATGCCATTTTTAACAGAGGCCATGTTCGGTATTATTTTTGCTGGTGTTGCAGGGATAATGGTCTTCATATCCCTAGATGAGTTACTACCAGCAGCTCAGAAATATGACGAGACGCATTTATCAATTTATGGGTTAGTAGCTGGTATGGCTGTGATGGCAGTGAGTTTATTGTTATTGGCATAAAAAGGTGTCGTCTGAAATATCCTTCTGAGACGACAGCTTTACGATTATTGCTATCACTATATAATCGCAGGACCACTATTTTATTGTGGATATTTATAAATATGAAAGGCTGTGTTAAAAAGTCAATTTGACTTTTAACACAGCCCCTTAATTTTTATTCTTTTGTATTATGAACACATAATAATAGAAACAATCATACGGTTCTTTTAAGATGCAGATGTCGCGTTTTCAGATGCGACAGTAAACTGTTCATTTACATGCTTAGGTCTTTCGATTTCGTCTAAAACAGCAACTGCATAATCTGCATAGCTTACATAGCTAATTTGTTGTGAATTAAGAAGAAGGCGATTTTTACCTAAAATGTAGTGGCCAGTTCGAGGACCATCAGAATCGAATAAAGGAGATGGACTTAAGAATGTCCATTTAATAGATGATTTCTTTAAGTCAGTTAAGTTTTGTAATTGTTGTAGAGCAATTTTGCGAGACTCTTGAGGAAACTCGGGAATATCGATTAAACGCGTTTTACATTCCCGATCGATAAATAGACTACCAGGTCCACCAACAACGAATAATCGAGTATTTGTACCTTCTAGTTGATTAATTAAATGTCTTCCTAACTCTACAAGTGAGAATTTTTCACCTGGTAAGGCATTATACGCATTAATTAACACATCAAAGTGCATTAAATCCCTCTTAGTTAGTTGGAATCCTTCCTTCTTAACAACTTTAATATTTCGGTCAATTAATTTTTCTTTTTCACGTACGAATGCGGTAATTTCATGATTCCGCATTTTAGCCTCCATTATAATATTTCTACCGGCTTTACTTGACGCGCCAATAATGCCAATTTTCATAATGAATTACCCCTTTCGAACGATTTTTGGAAGTGTTAAAGGATGCGTGAATAGATTGAAGCATCTTTAGAGGGTTAGTGGAAAATAAAAAAAGATGCCCAATAATTCATATATATGATTCATTGGACATCTTTATTAATGATTTTAGAAATTTTGTGATTATGCTAAAACATCATTTACAACTTCAATTACTGAAATGCCTTGATGATCTGCTCTTGTAAGCAAAATTTCATGCTCAGGGAATTGTTGTTTCATTTTGTTTACAAACTGCTCAGAAATAGCAGGGGGTATGATCGAAATTACAGTAGGGCCAGCACCACTTAGGGCAGTACCATATGCTCCAGCTTCTTTAGCAGCTTTATGAATTTCATCAAAGTTAGGAATTAGTTTTGCACGGAATGGTTCATGGAATAAATCGGATTCCATATAACGACCAATTCGTTCATAATCTTTGTTAATTAATGAAGCGGCTAACATATTAGCATTTGCACTTGCACGAACTGCATAACCACGGTCGAACTGTTCAGGTAATACTTTGCGAGCTTCTGAAGTTTTTAATTCAACATTTGGTACGAATACTACAAAAGCTGCATCTAAATCTTTTACATGGATTGTATCTACTACACCATCTTCATCAAGCATTGAAATTGTAAGACCACCTAAAACAGATGCGGATGCATTATCAGGGTGTCCTTCGATTTGTGATGAGATGTTTAATTTATCTTGTGTTGTAAGGTTCAGCTCACATACAAGGTTCGCTAATTCAATAGCAGCGACTATTGCGGCAGCACTACTACCTAAGCCACGTGCGAAAGGTAATTCACTTTTCATTTCAATTCTGCATGCAGGTAGTTTTTTACCGTAACGATCCGCAACGTCTTTTGCAATTGTGTATATTAAATGTTCTTCTAATACGAACTCTTTTGGTAGGTGATCAGAAAGATGGATAATTTCCCATTTGTCTGAAATTGACACTGTTAATTCTAAATATAAGGACAAACTAAGTCCAATGGAATCAAACCCAGGTCCTAAGTTAGCAGTGCTTCCAGGGACAGTGATTTGCCATTTTTTACTCATAGAATTCCCTCAATATATTTACGAATTTCTTCTTCATCATTTTTAAGAGATACTAAATCAACTTTCGATACATTCATCGCTGTATCTGGGTCTTTTAAACCGTTTCCTGTGAAAACAGTTACGACACGGCTACCTTTTTCAATTTTACCGCTATTTACAGACTTAATGACACCTGCAAGAGAAGCAGCAGAACCTGGCTCAACAAAGATTCCTTCTGTACCAGCGATTAGTTTGTAAGCAGCTAAGATTTCATCATCTGTAACTGAATCAATAATACCGCCTGATTCGTCACGAGCAGCTTCTGCTAATTTCCAGCTAGCTGGGTTACCGATACGAATTGCAGTTGCAACAGTTTCTGGGTTTGCAATTGGCTCACCTTTTACGATTGCAGCAGCACCTTCTGCTTCAAAACCATACATTTTTGGTAGGCCAGTATTTTTTGCTTCATTATATTCTTTAAAACCTTTCCAGTAAGCAGTAATATTACCAGCGTTACCAACTGGAATACATAAGTAGTCTGGAGCATGTCCAAGGCTGTCTACAATTTCAAATGCGGCAGTTTTTTGTCCTTCAATACGATATGGATTAACTGAGTTTACTAATTTTACAGGTGTTGTTTCACTAACTTGACGAACGATTGATAATGCATCGTCAAAGTTACCGTCGATTTCAATAATTTTTGCACCATACATACATGCTTGTGCTAGTTTACCAAGAGCTACTTTACCTTTAGGAATAACAACGATAGATTGAATACCAGCGCGAGTTGCATAAGCAGATGCAGCAGCTGATGTATTACCAGTAGAAGCACAGATTACACATTTAGCCCCATCTTCAATTGCTTTCGCAACAGCAAAAACCATACCGCGATCTTTAAACGATCCTGTTGGGTTTGCTCCCTCAATTTTTCCATATAATTCAATGCCAAGTTCTTTTGATAAATTTACTAAATGAATAAGTGGTGTATTACCTTCATTTAAAGTTAAAGATGGTGTATTTTCAGTAACAGGTAAAAATTCTTTATATTCTTCGATTAGACCTTTCCACATAACGAGTTAGCTCCTTTTGTTCTCACTGGATGAACAGTTGTTTGTATATAAAAGACATTTTAACGCAAAATAGTGGTATTTATCAATAGTATTTAGGAAATTAACAAAATACTCTTATTAATTTAAGTAACTTTATTAAGATGAGTAGAAATAGAATAATTATATGTTCTTTAAATCAGGAAATCCTAAAATATTGTAGGATACACAACTAGGTAAAGTAGTAAAGTAAACATTGCTGCATCTACTACTCAGTTTTCGGGGAAGAAACAGAATTCAATATATAAGATAAAAGACAATTTTCTAGAAATTAGTTGTCCTAATAAGAATATTTTTGAATCTGTCCCTTTGCTATCGAAGCCGATAAACCAAACAATTAGAAGCAGGGATTAGGATACATAACAAGGTAAAAGGGTGTACTTAATGTATTTGCATTTGCCTCTTAGCTTTGGGTACAGAAATGCCTAGCTTTCAAAATTAGAAAAAAGACCACCTTTTTTAGAAAATAATGGTTCTAGAAAAATGTTTTTGTACCTGACGCTTCGCTTTCGGTGCGGAAAAACGAGACACTCTTGCGTAGTAATTGGAATCCCCACCTAAAATAATGCAATGTACGAATTAATGCACCTGACGCTTCGCTTTCGGTGCAGAAAAGCCCAACACTCTTGTCCAGGGGAGTGTTGGGTTTTTTGTCGAATTTTATTGCAATAAAGTCAGAAAATTTGACAAAATGATGTCTTTTTTAGTTAAAAATTTAGTAAGTTAAAGTTTTTTCTGAAAACTTATTGTATTCCATTTTTAATGATGTTAATCTAGCTTTTATTAAAATGTATGTATATATATACAACGGGGGTAGGAAGGAAGTGGAAGTTGACATGAGCTTTTGTAATGAAATTAAAAAACGTTTCATCCGATTATCTAGAGGGCAGCGAAAGGTTGCACAGTTTGTTATTGATAACCCAAATATTATCGCAACTCATATTGCTTCTGATGTTGGAAAGCTTATCGGGGTAAGTGAATCAACGGTAATAAGATTTTGTTATGCTATGGAATTATCTGGTTTCTCTGAACTGCAGGAACGAATTAAAGAAGATTTAATTGGGGCGAAAAATACAGATATTGGTGATCACCCACTTATTACAAAAAAACAAGAACCTCTTTTTAGTAACGTAATGAATCGAGATATTACAAGCATTTTAAATACAATTCAGTTAGTCGAAGAAAATCAGTTTGAGCAAACTGTAAAGTGGATGCACGAATCGAATTTTATATATGTACTAGGCTTTAGACATTCTTCTCCTTCAGCAAGTTTTTTAAGCAATACTTTAGGTAATTACAGAAGACACGTAAAACAAATTCAACATGATGTAGAAGATATTGTTCAACAAATTAGCGGGATGGACGAGCAATCCTTACTATTTGTATTAGCATTGGATGCAGTTCTCGAGGATGTCTTAACAATTACTAAAATAGCAAGAAATAAAAATGTGAAGATCGTTGCTATAACAAATTCAGGTTTATCTCCTATTCGAGAATATGCAGATATCGTATTTACTGTTGGGGCACAAAAACAAGCTTCTGCAGAAACGATAATTGCCTCCCATTCTTTAATCCATTCATTAGTGGAAGGAATGGTAGCTCAAAATAAGAGACAATATACTACATTCCAAAAATCGAATGCGCAAATTGAGAGTAACTTTCTATTCTTAGAAAAAACAAAAATAATTTAAGAATCCTTATGAGTGAATTCGTTAAAAAAGTGCGAATTCACTTTTTTCTAGGATTATTAAAAAAACGTCTTATGCATAAAATTGCATTCTTTATACAGTGCAAAAAGTGCAATAATTACCCTAAAAACCATTCAAAAAGTAGAAAAACCTTAATTTTTTAAATTTTGAATGCTTGAAAATTAGCGAATATTGCTGTCGAGTTTTGTCCGATAATTGGATTATTATAAGTTTGGAAATGAAGTTCTATTTTTCTAATTATCAATAGGTATGTTAAAATATACACGAAATATATAACCACTGATTATAGGAGGCCTCATTCATGAGCAAAGTATTAGTTTTTGGACATAAAAACCCAGATACAGACACAATCACGTCTGCAATTGTTTATGCATACTTAAAACAACAATTAGGTGTTGATGCTGAAGCAGTTCGCCTTGGCGAAGTAAATAATGAAACACAATATGCACTTGATAAATTCGGTTTTGAAGCACCAAGATTAATTGGTAATGTGGCAGAAGAAGCAAATGAAGTTATTTTAGTTGACCACAACGAACGTCAACAATCTGCTGATGGTGTAGAACAAGTAAAAGTAACAGAAGTAATTGACCATCACCGTATTGCGAACTTTGAAACTTCAGATCCACTATACTACCGTGCAGAACCAGTTGGCTGTACTGCAACTATTTTAAATAAAATCTTTAAAGAAAATAATATTGAAATCCCTGCAAACATTGCTGGATTAATGTTATCAGCGATCGTTTCTGATACTTTATTATTTAAATCACCAACTTGCACAGAGCAAGATGTACAAGCTGGTAACGAATTAGCTGAAAAAGCTGGAGTTGACGCAGCTGACTATGGTTTAGCAATGTTAAAAGCTGGTGCAGACCTTTCTGATAAATCATTAGAAGATTTATTATCATTAGATGCGAAAGAATTTACATTTGGCGATGTAAAAGCGGTTGTTGCTCAAGTAAACGCTGTTGATGTAAATGATGTATTAAATCGTAAAGAAGAGTTAGTAAGTTTATTAAATAAAAACGTAGAAGATAACAATTTAAACTTATTCTTCTTCGTTGTAACAGATATTTTAAATAATGATTCAACTGCTGTAGTAGTAGGTAGCGCAGCACAAGCAGCAGCAGCGAGCTTCGGAAAAGAACTAGTAAATGATTTAGTGGATTTACCAGGTGTTGTATCTCGTAAAAAACAAATCGTACCAGTTTTAACAGAAGGACTATAAAAAGTAAAATCCCCGACGATTTTTGGTCGGGGATTCTTTTTATTTCTTTAATTTTAAAGGGTATACTGCTGGGCCTTCAATTACATTACCGTTTTTGTCAAAACGAGAACCGTGACAAGGACAATCCCATGTTTCGTCACCTTCATTCCATTTTGTTTTACAGCCGAGATGAGTGCATTTTGGAGCTTCAATTCTTGTTATATATCCACCGGCGAGATTTGTTGTAACGAGACCTAGAATTTTTAGTGCTCTTATAAATTTTAGTCCAAAATTACCTCTTGAAGGACTATAAATATCAGCAGCTCTATGTTTTTCCCTCGTAATAGCACTTGAAATAATTTCACCTGCAACAAGTGAATTGGAAAGTCCCCATTTTCGATAACCAGTCGCTACAAAAATATTAGATTCATTTTCAGTAATTTGCCCAATATATGGCATTAAGTCTGGAGTATCTGGATCTTGTGCACTCCAGCAATAAGTTGGATCTGTTAAATCGAAAACAGAAGTCATTTCAGATTTTAACGTGTCATAATAGTTTTGCGTATTTTTCTTCGTACCAGCAGTATGACTCGTGCCACCATAAATAAAATATGGTGTGTTAGAAATTAAAGCTGTACGAATCGTTCTTGATGCACTATCAACAGATAGATACTGTCCTTTTAATAATTCAGAAGTTTTTGTTGCAAGTAAATAAGAACGTTCTACAGAAAGTTTTGTTGTATATAATCCTTTTATGGATTCAATTGGGTAATGTGAACAAAGAACTAAATGTTTATAAGATACGCGATGATCATCTTCAGTTAACACATAATTCTCATCCATAACTATTTTCGTTACGCGACTTCGAACGAATATTTGAGCACCTTCTTTTAAAGCATGTTTTGCAAAATGGATTGCAAAATTCGTAGGGTGAATTTGATAAGTATCTGGCATTTTTATTGAACCAGTTACTGAAAATGGCAATTCAGTTTCTGTAGTTTCTATACCAGGTAAGTCCAATGTTTTATAGGCGTTAAATTCATCCTGTAATGTTTGTTTCCCTTCATCTGTTGTTGAATAAATAAATGAATCAACATTTTGATACAAATCAACAGGTGCATCTTGAAGGGCTTGATTAATTGCCTTCCAATTCGCATCAAAATATGTTCTTACTTCCTCTTTAGAAAAAGTTTTTAACATTTTACTAAAAACGAGACCGTGTTGTGGTGTTAATTTTCCAGTAGAATGCCCTGTTGTACCAATTCCAACTGCATCTTTTGCTTCAATAAGTGCAACATTAATGCCTTTTTTAGCAAGTAAATAAGCCGTGTAAACCCCAGATAAACCACCACCAATAATACAAACATCACTATCTATATTATTGGCAACCTTAGATGAAGAAATATTGTTAATATTTGATAGCCACAATGAATTTTGCATAAGGGCCCCCAGTAAAGTAATATTTTTATCCAGTATTGGAACTTTTCAAATAAATATACAATTGAGCACAATTATTGTAGGAATATTGATGTCACCGTAAAATAAATATTAGAAGGAGGAGGAAGAAAACATGAAAATTGAAGTGTGGTCTGATTATGTTTGCCCATTTTGTTATATTGGGAAACGTCAGTTAGAAATGGCGATTAAGGATACGGGTTACGGAGATCAAATAGAGGTTGAATATAAAAGTTTTTTACTAGACCCTACAACTCCTCTTGATGCAAAGGATTCGGTATATTCTTCTTTAGCGAGAAAATACAACATTTCGGTAGAGCAAGCAAAAAATATGACAAAAGGTGTAGCCGAACGAGCAAAAGAAGTTGGACTAGAATATGATTTCGATATTATGAAAGAAGCAAATACAGTAGCAGCACATCGTTTAGCAAAATGGGCAGCAACAAAACAAAAAGGTGCAGAATTTAGTGAAAGAGTACTAAAAGCCTATTTTTTAGAAGGTAAGGCAATTGGTCAACATGATATACTTCTAAGTTTAGTAGATGAGTTAGGGCTTGATAAGGTAGAGGCACAACAAGTGTTAAATAGCAATCAGTTTGCAGAAGATATTGAACGTGATATATACGATGCACAACAAATTGGAGTGCGAGGGGTGCCATTCTTTGTATTTAACAATAAATACGGTATTTCAGGGGCACAACCTCAAAAACTATTTGAACAAACAATTGAAAAGGCTGCAAGTGAAGCTGGGTTAAAACCAAAACTGAAAATGGTTGGGGACCAGGGAGATTCGTGTTCTGATGGACAATGTAATTTATAATGAATTTCTTTGATAATACAAGGTAAAATCATGATTTCAGTCAAAAGTATGAGCCTTGTTTTGTTGATATATTATTAATCCTCCTTTATGATATTTGTGTATCTTGATTTCAAGATTTATGAATTAGAGATTAAAGGAGAGTAAAATAGATGACTAATATACTAGTAATTAAAGCAAATAATAGACCAGATGGAGTTTCAACAAAAATGTTTGAAACTTATGTTGAGGAAGCAAAAAAAGTTGAAGGATTAAATGTTACTACTTATGATGTGTATGAAGAAGATACACCTTATTTCGGGCAAGATTTATTCAACGCTTTTGGAAAAGTACAAAACGGGGAAGAATTAACAGACCTTGAATCGCGTTTACTAGCAGCGAAACAAAAAGCAATGGACGCTATTACTGCAGCAGATGTAGTAGTAATTGCATTCCCAATGTGGAACTTAACAATTCCTGCAAAACTACACACTTTCATCGATTACATTTATCAATCTGGCTTTATGTTTAAATACACACCAGAAGGTAAAGCGTTGCAATTACTAACAGATAAAAAGTATGTTGTTTTAAATGCTCGAGGTGGTATTTACTCAACACCAGAAGCACAGCCATTAGAAATGGCAGTTAACTTCATTAAAAATGTATTTGGTGGCGTAGGTGGTATGCAGCTTCTTGATGAAGTAATTATAGAAGGTCATAATGCTAATCGAAATCAAGCAGAAGAAATCATAGCAGAAGGTCTGCAACGTGTGAAAGCTTCAGTAGAAAAGTTAGCAACAGTAAATGCATAACAACATATACTAAATAAAAGGATGTGCAGAAAGTTTTTACACATCCTTTTTCTATGTTTTGAAAATATATTATTGTTCGATATCCGTTTTATATGGCGATTATTAAGACGTTTTACCATAATGAATAGATATCTTTGTAACTTCATAAAATCTTTGAAGTAGGGGATATATCACTATAAAAAAATGCATCTCTTAATTTTTATTAAATTTGATAAAGTTGAAAATCAATATTTACATCCATATCTTCACCGATCAATAAGCCTCTAGATTCGAGTACTGCATAATATAACAGATTGAAATTACTTCGATATACCTTTTTTTCCCAGTAATCCGTACTTTTTTAACCCCAAGGACTTTTCATGTGACCATTGAATAGTTGTAAATGTAATTGGATTTGTCACTTCTTTTATTGTTAAATCTCCATTAAGATTATATGTACATTCATCTATTGAAATAATTTCGTTTGAGGTAAAATATATTTTTGGATATTTGTCAGCATGAAAAAAATCAGATGATGTTAAGTGTTAATCTTTTGTGAAAATGTTTGCTACATCAATTGCTACCGAGATTTTAGCGGTAGTCAAATCTTCTAGTGTTTCGGCATTAACTAGAGCTGAATAGGAATCAAAGGAGCCTTTCACATTTGAGATTATGATATGTTTAACAAAAAAAGTAATTGCTGAGTGAGAGAAATCGATTGCGTACTTTGCATGGTAACACCCAACTATTTTCTATTATTACTAAAATGATAGACTATGATGAATAACGATACAATAACTGTAAATAATAAAACTAAGAAAAGTTACTTTTTGTAACTTGCTGAAAATGATACACTATTGAAAGAGACGAATTTATATACTTATTTGAAGCGAGTACAGGGGGATTAATTATAATGAAAGAAACAAAATTATGTCCACGTCTTTCTAAAGCTATGGAGTTATTAGGGAAACGATGGACTACGTTGATTTTATACCAATTGTTAGAGGGTCCCCACCGATTTAACGAAATAGAATCTGCATTACCTGTTAGTGGTCGAATTCTTTCTGAACGATTAAAAGAATTGGAAAGGGAAGGGATTGTCGAACGTAAAGTGTATTCAGAGGTTCCTGTTAGAGTTGAGTATTCTCTTACTGAAAAGGGTGTTGCACTAGAGGGTGCTATTCGTGAAATTGAACAATGGTCACAAGCTTGGCTAAAATAGCACCTTTTAATTACTTGTCAAAAAGCTTTAAATTACCCATACTAAGAAGTACGACGTTAGAAAGGAATTGCTTTTATGACAATACAAAAATGGGCTCAAGACTTAGAAAAAATTGTTAATCCCAAAAATATTAAAATTAATGAATCTCTTAAAACATATACAATGACGAAACTTGGTGGAAATGCTGATGTGTTCGTTTTACCAGAAACAGAAGAGGAAGCAACGAATGTTGTGAAGTATGCTTATAATCACAATGTACCGTTATTAATGCTTGGTAACGGGTCTAATATGGTAGTTCGTGATGGCGGTGTACGCGGAATTGTTATCTGTTTTCAAAAATTAGATGAAATCCGCATAGATGGTACTCAAATTTATGCACAAAGTGGCGCACTTATTAAAGATGTTTCGAAATTAGCTGCAAGTCATTCTTTAACTGGATTTGAATTTGCTTGTGGGATACCTGGATCTGTTGGTGGAGCAATGGCAATGAATGCAGGAGCATACGGTGGCGAAATTAAAGACATTATCGTAGAATCCACTGTTTTAACTAAAGAAGGCGAAAAATTAGTTTTAACTAAAGACGAACTCGAATTAGAGTACCGTAAAAGCATAATTGCTAAAAAAGGCTATTTTGTTCTTTCATCAAGATTCCAACTTGAAAAAGGAAACCAAGAAGAAATAGATGCGAAAATAGCGGATTTAACTTATCAACGTGAGTCGAAGCAACCGTTAGAGTACCCATCAGCAGGTAGCGTATTTAAACGACCTCCTGGACATTTTGCAGGCAAACTAATACAAGATAGTGGGCTTCAAGGAAAAGGTGTAGGCGATGCAGAAGTGTCTACAAAACACGCAGGATTTATCATCAATAAGGGTAATGCCACTGCGACGGACTATATCGAAACAATTAAAATGGTCCAAAATGTAGTAAAAGATAAGTTTGGTGTTGAACTGGAACTAGAAGTTAAAATTGTTGGGGAAGACTTAAAAGAATAATTTCTCAAAGCGCCTCTCAATTTGAAAGGCGCTTTATATACATAGGAAGGATTTATCTTAAATGAAATTTGTATCATGGAACGTGAATGGGATTCGGGCTTGTGTAAAGAAGAGATTTTTAGATTACTTTCTAGAAGTGAATGCTGACTTTTTCTGTATTCAAGAAACGAAATGCCAGGAAGGACAAGTAGATTTGTCCCTTGATGGATATTTTCAATACTGGAACTATGCTGAGAAAAAAGGGTATTCTGGTACTGCGATTTTTACGAAATATGAACCTCTAAAAGTTTCCTATGGTGTAGGAGAAGAAGAGGATGAATCAGAAGGGCGCATTATCACACTAGAATACGAAAATTTCTATTTAGTTAACGTATATACACCAAATTCTCAACGGGATTTAGCTCGATTACCAAAAAGACTACAATGGGAAGATAATTTATTTGATTATTTAAAGAAACTTGATGAGCATAAACCCGTCATTTACTGTGGTGACTTAAACGTAGCTCATGAAGAGATTGATTTAAAAAATGCGAAATCAAATATAGGCAACTCTGGATTCACATATGAAGAACGGGAAAAAATGACGAAATTACTTCAATCCGGATTTACGGATTCTTTTCGTTTTTTAAATCCAACGAAAACGGATGCCTATACTTGGTGGTCTTATATGAATAAAGTTCGTGAGCGAAATATTGGCTGGAGAATCGATTATTTTATTGTATCAAACCGACTAGTAGATTCTATTACTGCTGTGGATATTCATTCACAAGTTTTAGGTAGCGATCATTGTCCTATCGTATTAGAATTAAATAACGTAAAATGATAGAATTATCCAGTAGTTTTGGAAAAAGGGGTTTTGAATAGAGAGGTGGAAAGTATAAATGGCTACAGCGGTCGCACAGAAAAAGTATAAAAAGATAATCGACTGGATTATTTGGATAATAGGATTAGTCATTGTAGCAGGTGGATTAGTCGTAATCGGTATTCATCTCTACGTGAAAAACTCTTTACCTACGATTGAAGGGGATTTAACTGTTTCAATTTTAGATGAAGATGTCAAAGTGACTCGCGATGGAGCGGGGGTACCGCATATTGAAGCATCTAATGAAGCGGATTTATACCGCGCACAAGGTTATGTACAAGCTCAAGACCGCCTCTTCCAAATGGATTTGGCACGTCGCCAAGCAAGTGGAACTCTAGCAGAAGTAGTAGGGAAATCGGCAGTAGAATCAGATAAATTTTTCCGTACGTTTAGTTTACGAAACGCTGCCGAAAAGTCCTATGACGGATATAGCGAAGAAATGAAACAAATCTTAAATTGGTATGCAGAAGGTGTTAATGCATTTATAGATGAAGTAAATGGTACGAGCAAGCTTTCGTATGAATTTAAGATTCTTGGCTATGAACCTGAGCAATGGACACCTATTGATTCTTTAACAATTGGTAAGTACATGGCCTATGACTTAGGTGGAAATTTTGCTGTACAAGCTTTTAATCATTGGGCACTTCAAAACTTTACAAAAGAGCAAGTAGAAGAACTAGTGATTGAATATCCAGAAGACGCTGGAACTATCATTCAAGCAAACTTAGAAAACCCTGTACAAGTGGCAGGAAAAATAAATGCTGACTTACTACCGCATGAATTTAACGGCAGTAATAACTGGGTTATCTCGGGAGAATTGACGGAAAATGGCAAACCATTACTTGCAAATGACCCACATTTAGGGTTGGGCACGCCTTCAGTTTGGTATCAAATGCACCTACAGTCTCCAGAGCAAAATGTAAGTGGAGTTATTTTCCCTGGCGTTCCAGGTATTATTTTAGGACACAATGAAAAAATCGCTTGGGGTGTTACAAATGTGAACCCTGATGTGCAAGATCTTTATATTGAAAAGCCAAATCCGGAAAATCCAACAGAATTTAAATACGATGGCAATTGGGAACAAGCGGAAGTACGCCAAGAGCCTATCAAGGTGAAAGATGGAAAAACAATTGATTATGAAGTAGTTGTAACTCGTCATGGACCAATTATTTCAGATTTTATCTTTGAAGAAGAACAACCTACTGCTCTGTTTTCAATGCAATGGACTGCGCTGGAATCAACACAAGAACTAGAAGCTATCATTGGATTTAACAAATCGAGTAATTGGGAAGAGTTTAAAGCGGCTTTAGAAGACTTTAAAGCGCCTGCACAAAACTTTGTCTTTGCTTCTACAGATGGAACAATTGCGTATAAAGCAAACGGAAATATTCCAATCCGTAAAGCGGGAGATGGCCAATTCCCTGTACCGGGAGATTCATCAGAATATGGTTGGGAAGGATATATTCCATTTGATGAATTACCAACTGTAATCAACCCTGAAGAAGGCTATATCGCTACAGCGAACAATAAAATTATTGGTGACGACTATCCATATCATATTACAAATTATTGGGCACCACCGTATCGTTATGAACGAATTGTAGAGATGATTGAATCAATTGAAATTGGAAGTATTGATGAAAAGACTGGTAAGGAAATTAAGGGATTAACTGTATCAGATATGCAAGCAATGCAATCAGATAAGAAAAATTTATATGCTGAAGAGTTTTTACCACATATTCTTTCAACGATTAAAAAGATGGACACAGAGGGCAAATATGCAGACATCATTACTTTACTTGAAGAGTGGGAACTTTTTGATGGTAAAGATGAAGGCGCTCCATTAGTATTTAATTTACTTATGACGGAAATCCAAAATACGTTATTTGAAGGAAAAATGCCTGAAGATGTTTATGAAATGATGCCTGGTAAATTCCAAATTACAGATCAACTTTTACGTGATGCTTATGCAGGTAATGAAGGCGTTTGGTTAAGTGAGGCTGGTGGGGTAGATAAAGTAGTTTACTCTTCATTTGAAAAAACAATAGAAAAAATCACTGCTAAGTTTGGTGGTACCGTTTCAAAATGGAAGTGGGGTAGTTATAATAAACTAACATTTGACCATCCATTAGCAAGTGCTTCTGATTTCCTTGCGCCTTATCTAAACCCTGATAAACAATCAGTTGGAGGTTCTCGTGTAACTGTCCAAGCTGCTGCAGAAGATGGTGAGGGTAATGTGGATCACGGCGCTTCATGGAGATTTATTGTTGATATGTATGATCCATCTGTTGCATATCACCTTGTTGCACCTGGTCAAAGTGGCCATGTGAAATCAAAATGGTACGACAACCAACTTTCGAATTGGGTATTTGGACGCTACCATAAAACAGTTATTAATGGTGATATTCATAAATCATATATTTTGAATCTACACGGAGAATAAAATAAGTATAGAGGCAGAGTTCGTTTATATAAAGCGAATTCTGCCTTTTAAAATTTGTAGTAATTTAGCCTCATTTAATATCTTGACACTTAAAAAGGGGGAATTTATGCTTAGTGTATTAGGTAGAACGTAATGAAAAAAATAGGAGAAATATAGGAGGAAATTATCGATGTATAATATGAAGGAATGGTGAAAAATATGAATATGCCGAGTTTAGTAAACGTTACAGAAGAAATTGTATTTGGTTTAATTAAATTTTTACTCCATGGGTTAGAGTATCAAACCTTTTGTCACTGTGAGTCCTGCGAATTAGAAATTGCTGCACATGCATTAAATCACTTGCCCCCTTACTACGTAACTACAAGTGCTAACCGTGAAGATGCTTTCAATCAGTTAAAAACTTCAGAAAATATCCAACAAATTAATAAACAAATTATCTTATCTATTTATAAAATGGGTAAACATCCAAATCATACAGATTAATTTTGTCCAATTTGTCAAATACTGACTTATTGGACATTTTTCTATATTGAAAAGTCGTCACTGTTTTAAGTTACCTTTTTAGGATTGTTGTAGTAAAATTGAAAATGACATTTCGAAAGTGAGGAGACTTGTTATGCCAACACCTAGTATGGAGGACCATATCGAACAAATTTATTTATTAATTGAAAACAAAGGATATGCGAGGGTGTCTGACATAGCTGAAGCGTTATCAGTTCTTCCTTCCTCAGTAACTAAAATGGTTCAAAAATTAGATAAAGACGGATATTTAGTATATGAAAAATATCGTGGGCTAACACTAACATCAAAAGGTGAAAAACTAGGGAAACGTCTTGTAAAAAGACATGAGTTACTGGAGCAATTCTTGCGTCTAATTGGAGTAGATGAAGAGCGAATATATGAAGATGTAGAAGGGATTGAACACCACTTAAGTTGGAATTCAATCGACCGTATTGCCGATTTAGTACAGTTACTAGAAGAAAATCAGGCGATATTAAAAAAACTTGAAGCTATGAAAGAATAATAAAAATTTGCAATTGATTGGAAAGGAAAGACTAAATTGAACGAACTAAAATCAGGCCAAGTCGTGGAACTTACAGTACTTGAAGAACAAGGCTCAAAGTGGCTCTTAACAAATGGAGACCTAGAGATTCCTTTAAACAGTTCAGAACTACAAAAACCTTTAGAACTTGGTGAAAGGCTAAAAGTTTTCCTCTTTGCCGATCGACGAGGTAACTTACAAGCTACAACTGTTATTCCTAAAATCCTACAAGGTGAATATGGTTGGGCAAGGGTAATTAAAGTATCGAAAGAAGGAGTAATAGTTGATATTGGATCAACTAGAGAGGTACTTGTAAAAGGTGAAGATCTACCACCACTTACAGAGCTTTGGCCACAAGTAGGTGATCACCTATATATTACACTACGTACAGATCGTAATGGAGATTTATTTGGTCGTTTAGTAACTGAAGAAAAAGTGAATGAGCTTTATGAAGGTGCAATGGAAGAAATGCACAACAAAAATATCATTGCTCGTCCTTATCGTCTATTACCGGTGGGTGCATTTTTACTAGGTGTGGAGACGCCATACCGAATATTCGTGCATAACTCAGAAATGGAAGCTGAACCAAGACTTGGTCAAGATGTTTCGATTCGGGTAATTGATGTAAAAGAAGATGGGTCATTAAATGGATCGATGTTGCCACGTAAACATGAGAGGCTCGGAAAAGATGCTGAACAAATTTTAGACTATTTACAAAGTGTTGGCGGGAAAATGCCATTTGGAGACAAGTCCTCACCAGAAGAGATTTCTGAAATGTTTAAAATGAGTAAAGGCGCCTTTAAACGAGCACTTGGCACATTAATGAAAGCAGGAAAAATCAAACAACAAGACGGTTGGACCGAAATCATTTAATGGAAAAAGTAAAAGGTGAATGTTGAAACCTTTTACTTTTTTTATCGTACTAATTTACGAAAGGGGTTAAGAAAATGAAACAAAGATGGCTTTCCCTAGTTGCTGTATTTGCTTTGCTGTTCTCAGTTATTATCCCAGCAAGCTCATTTGCAGCTACTAACGAAACTGATGTAAAAGCAATCAATGAAAAGTTAGGTGTTCCGATTGTAGTTTATGGAGCAAATTTATCTGAACAAGAAAAAGAAACTGTAAAAGTTGCATTGCAAGTAGATAAAGAAGCAGAAGTCGATGAAATCACTGTATCTGGTGAAGATTTAGTAAAATATATAAAAAATAGTAATGCAAGTTCAAGAATGTATTCTTCAGCAAAAATAACTCGTCAAGACGCTGGTAAAGGACTAATTATTAGTATCGTAACACCAGATAACATTACGGAAGTTACTTCTGAAGTATATGCGAATGCAATGTTAACAGCTGGTATTGAAGATGCAGTAGTAGAAATTGCAGCACCAAAACCTGTAACGGGACATTCGGCTTTAGTAGGTATTTACAAAGCATATGAAGTAAAAACAGGGGAAACATTAGATATCGAACGTACTGACGTGGCAAATGATGAATTATCTGTTGCTACTCAAATTGCACAAAATGCCAATATTAGTGATGAAAAAATCGCAGAATTATTAACAGGCATTAAAAAACAAATTGCTGAGTTAGATCCTGCCACAAAAGAAGAAGTAGAGCAAATTGTTAAGGACCAACTAGCTGCATTAAATATTCAATTAAGTGAACAAGATCGTCAATTATTAGTGGATTTAATGGATCGTATTAGTAAATTAGATATTGATTTTAGCAAGCTTTCTGAACAATTAACAGACCTAACTACAGCTTTTGAAGAAAAATTCGGTGATGTTTTGAAAGATGAAGGCTTCTGGAATAGTGTGAAAAACTTCTTTAATAACTTAATTGAAACAATCTCTTCTTGGTTTAAATAATGAACTAAACGAGCAATTCAATTAAAAAGTAACAGAAACTATGTTATATTGATGCAAATGGGAGGGATGAACATGGATTTTAAATTAGCTGAAAAAAGTCCGAATCATTTTGCATATGAATATGAACAAGACGGAAAAAAGTTAGCTGAAATTGAATGGAACTTACGCAATGGAATTATGGATATGACGCATACTTATGTATCTGACGTATTGCGCGGCCAAGGGGTGGCAAAGAAGCTTTTAGATCAAGCAGCAGATTATGCAAGAGAAAATCATTACAAAATGAACCCAATCTGTTCTTATGTTGTAGCTGCCTTTGAAAAAAGTAAATCCTACGATGATGTGAAAGCGTAAAAACGAGGCAATCATGTTGGTTTTCCAACTTGATTGCCTTTTACTTTAAACTTTATGCTAATAAAAGAAAAGTGTAAAACCAAAAATAACAGAAGTTAAAACAGATGATGCAACGATTATTGAAGTAATATCTTTCCAATTATAAGTGAAATCATTTTCATTCATTGTTTTGTGCCTCCTTTTAGCTGCTTTTGGCTATCATAAATGTAGAAAATTGGGGAATTATTAAGAAAAATGGTATCTTATTTGTGATAATTTGTGTTAATATATAATGTTTGTTATAAAAAATAGTGCGGTTATATAAGGTTATTCATGGAATCATGAAAGTATTACTAAAAACTCCAAATATACTCCAATAAGACTAGATTTCAATATTTATCCTCAGATAATCAGCTGAAAATGGGGAAAAGTAATTGATAGAAGATGATTGGAGGGATGATAAATGGCGAAGATGAAAGGTAAAGGATTTGTAATATCTGCTCTAGTTGCTGGTGCTGCATCTTACTTAAGCAAAAAAGAAAATAGAGAAAAAACAATTCAGATGATTAGTAACATTTTTGCTGGGAAAGATAAAAATGATCCCAACTATGATAATAATTCCTTAAAAGAAATAGCTGAAACGCCGGCAAGCACAACAAACCAACGAATTCGTGAAAACAACTTTGTTGGTGAGGGTGGAGCACAAACTGCTTTAGCTTATTACAATGAAAGCAATCAAGAGACGACACACTTGCATTAAAAAGAAGTCAACAATTCTCTACATCGAGAATTGTTGACTTCTTTTATTAAACAAAACAACAACCGCAAATAATATTAATATTGCTCCTGTAACGAGAAAACCATGTGAAATGCTCAACTGTAACCAACCTAGTACAGAGGAACCAACAACTACACCTAAAGAGAAAAATGCATAGAAGTAACCATATGCTTTTCCTCTGACTTGTTCATTAGTGGAATCAATTAATAGTGCATTTATAGATGGGAATAAGAACCCAAATCCTATACCGTAGCTCGCCATGGCCAGAAAAAGTATGTAGCTTACTGTTCCCATACTTAATAAAAATAGGGAACACCCCATAAGACTAATTCCTAAAGCAAGAGTATATGTAGGGGCTACTCTATCAAAAATACGATTTGTAGGTAATATGAAAATTAAAACGGCTACTATTCCAAAAGTACTTAATAATATGCCGCTCATTTTTGAGTCATATCCCAGTGTTTCTACATGTAAAGGTAATAAATAAGCAATTACCCCTTGAGCAAACATTAAGAAGAATGCACCTGTAAATGCCTTAATAACTCCGGGATTTTGGAATAAATCGTGTTTCATCCCGGCTTCCTTGTCTTTAGTTCTGTTTTGTTTCATCCGTATAATTGTAAATTTTCTTAAAGAGAAGAATGCAATTATTGCAAGCATTAACATTAAGACGGCTGATACACTAAATACAAAGGGGACGGACGTTCGACTTGCGAGTATGCCACTAAATGCAGGTCCTACTATTGCTGCTATACCGACAAATGCACCTGAATGAGCACTGCCTTTACCTCTTTCTTCTTTTAACATGATACTTGAGTGGTAGGCAAATGCAGCAGGGACGATTAATCCGGCAAAAAGTCCATGCATAAATCGGATGATTAATAAAGTGAGTGAATCATTAATCATTCCATATGAAAGTAGTGAAAGACTTGTCGTAGCAAGACCTAATGGTAATAGAATGTAGGGCCCCTTTTTATCTGTCCAAATTCCTGAGATGACATTTCCAAAAGTATTTGAAAAAGAATATAATCCAACTGCAATACCGGTTATAAACGAAGAAGCTCCGATAGATTCAGCAAAAGTGCTCATAACAGGTAACTGCGTAAATAAGTCGAAAAACGAAATGAAAATGATTGTATAGATTAAATACTTCATTAATATCGCTCCTATTGATAACCAATCTCAGTTATTATTATATCACTTAAAGAAGTATTTGAATTATATCTTTTTGAAATTATTATGTATTTCAAATAAAAAAGACCTGAAAGCAAAATCGCTCCAGGACATAAATGAAAAAAAGCTAGCTCCTTGGAAGTAAGAACTTAGGAGCTAGCCATATATGCATGCGTATTAAACGTTTGCAGTTTCTTTTTTCATTGTTTTGTTTTTAGCAAGGTTTACGTGCCAAGATAAAGCTTCCTCTAAGATGTGAGGAGTTTGGTGATTACCAGTTGCTTCTACAGCACGGTTGAAGTAATCCCATAATTGCTCTTTATAATCTGGGTGTGCACAGTTTTCGATAATAACTTTAGCACGCTCTTTTGGAGCTAATCCACGTAAGTCAGCAAGACCTTGTTCAGTTACGATAATATCTACATCGTGTTCAGTGTGGTCTACGTGAGAAACCATTGGTACGATTGAAGAAATCGCGCCACCTTTAGCATATGATTTCGTTACGAAGATACCAAGGCGAGCGTTACGAGCAAAGTCACCAGAACCTCCGATACCGTTCATCATACGAGTACCTGATACGTGTGTAGAGTTTACGTTACCATAAATGTCTAACTCTAGAGCTGTGTTGATTGAGATTAAGCCCAAACGACGGATAAGTTCTGGATGGTTAGAAATTTCTTGTGGACGTAAGCAGATTTTGTCTGCGTATCTTTCTAAGTTACCGTATACTTTTTCTTGTAATTCTTTAGTAAGTGTAATCGAAGCTGCAGCTGCAAAACGTACTTTACCAGCATCAATTAAGTTGAATACTGCGTCTTGTAATACTTCAGAAGCTACAACTAAGTTTTCGAATTCTGAATCAGCGAAACCGTCTAAAACAGCGTTCGCTACAGAACCTACACCAGATTGTAAAGGCATTAATTCGTTTGTTAAACGACCAGCCTTGATTTCATCACGGAAGAAATCAAGTAATAAGTTAGCCATTCTTTGAGTTTCCTCATCTGGAGGAACGATCATTGAAGGTGCATCTGGCTCTTCAGAAACAACGATTGCTTGGATTTTAGCTGGGTCAACTTTAATACCGATTGTACCGATACGTTGTTCAGGATCTGTCATTGGAATTGGTTCACGTTTACCTTGTTCACCTGGAACATAGATGTCGTGAATACCAATCATTGACTCTGGGTGAGTAATATTTAACTCAATAATTACATTTTCAGCATATTCAACGAAGATTGGAGAGTTACCAACTGAAGTTGTTGGGATAATATAACCTTCTTCAGTGATTGCAACTGCTTCAATAATAGCGTGTTTAATTGGACCGATGATACCTTGACGTACAAGCTCAGCGTTGTGAGAAAGGTGTGCGTCAACATATGTGATTTCACCAGCATTGATTAAGTTACGGATTCCAGCATCAGCTTGGAAAGGTCCACGTTTGCGGATTACACCAGCTTCAGCTAAGTATTTATCTACTTCAGGGCCTAAAGATGCTCCTGTATATACATCAATTTTGAATTTTTCATTTTTAGCGCGTTCAACTAATGCCATAGGAACTACTTTTGCATCACCTGCACGAGTAAATCCTGACATACCTACTACTGAACCATCTTCAATTAGAGCAGCAGCTTCTTGTGCAGATACAACTTTTTCTGCTAATTGTTTTAAACCTAAACGTTTTTCAACTCTTGGATCCATTCTAAAATCCTCCCCCTAATAGATGTAAAACTAAGAATTATGTAGAATATTCTGTCTTTTAGTCGAATATTGTTTCAACTTGTAAAATGATAATAACACTATATTGTCACAAAATCTTCACTTAATACATGAAAGTGCTTTAATGACGTTTTTTCGAGAAATATAATGTGTTAACGATAGTTTTTTAATCAAAGGTAAGAAATCGCCAATTTAAAAGGTGTATAAATATGCAAGTTATGGAAGACTTTAGTACTAAAGAAATGGAAGATATTGTTTGGATAACAAAAAAACGTTGTAGAAAACAAAATTTTCTACAACGTTTTTGAATGTTAAAATCCTAAAGATCTACGGAAATAACTTGCATATCTTTGACTTACTGGGATTCTCGTACCGTCTTTCATAATTAATAAGAATGTCGAATGAGAATCTGGTTGAATTTCTTCAATGTAATCGATATTAACTATATACGAACGATGGCATCGGATGAAAGAATCTGGTGCCAAGAATAATTCTAGGTCACTTAAATTGAGGCGGTGATATCCTTCTTTACTCATTGTTTTTACAAATGTTTTTCTTAATTGAGTTTCAAGGTAAATCACTTGATTATGTTTAATTGGGTACCAACAATCATCAATTTTAACTGTAATGTAATTTGTTAAAAATGGAGATGGCTTTTGTGGGAAAATTGCTGTTACCGAGCCCTTTGTTTCACCTTCTTCAATTAAAGGAATACTCATCCCGTAATATGGAACTCCAAAAACATCAGACTCAATATACGTATTGATTTTTTGTCCATATGTAAGAGCTTGATGTGCAGCAGATCCTTCTTTAATTGGATCACCTGGTTTTATTTTTAGATCAACTTTTTTACTTGGCTGATAATACAAATATTCATTTGTGTCAGAAATGGCTATTGATGTATTTTCAGGGAAGAAATCTTTAATGACATCCATAATTTCTTCAATTTGCTTTGGATCCACTTTATTACACCTCTTTTTTATATACATATATCATATATTCTACTACATAATTATATAAATGAAATAGAGAAGATTGCGGAATAATTAAGGAAATTTACGCTAGTAAAAAAATATCTTCTTATTTCTGTCACTTTTAAGTGCTTTCATAAAACTAGTTTAACTTATAAGTAGAACATTATACAATTATAAAGTAAATAACCTTTTCATAGTGCAAAAGATAATAATAACCTATTATACACACATTTGGAAATTTAAGTTGAAAAAAAATGAAATTATGGTAATATTCAGGTTAGTTATTAATAATTGCTTCTTTATTCTCATTTATCTACTACTAAAATAGGAATTTTTGGCATAAAATACTCAATAGATGGTTGTTTATATTGCAAAAAATTATTAAAGAATCCAAATACATATTTATTTTAAGTATAAAATACTAGATGTTTACTTACTTATTGTTTTTGAAAACAATTATGCAAATTGCATTCTGAAGAAAGATGGGATATTCTATGCAGCTACACCAACATTCAATATCGGAAACAATTTCAAAAAGGTATTTTCAAGAGATTGATAGTATTAATCAATATAACGGAATTGAGGAATTTTTTAATATTGAATCAAAGCTGTTATTTGAAATCTTTCACTTAGAAGGAACAAAAGCGAAAAAATCTTTACATGAAATCATTGATATTCTTTCTATTCGGTTTGGAAAACAGGTAATTAAAGTAGTACGTAATTACTTCGCTATTTTATCTTCTATTGTTGCAAGAAAATTGTTAGATAATCAAGTACCTTCAAAGAAAGCGTTTGCTTTTAATCTAGCATGTGTAGACATGATAGAGAATAAAATGAAGGATGCTGAATTTTTACAATTTGCTGATGACTTGATTGATTTTTATGTTTATTTCATAGCAGATCGTAAACAACCTACATTCCGCCACCAAACAGTAAATAAAGTAATAATGTACATAAATGACGAATTAGAAAACGACCTAACAGTAGAAAGTATAGCACAAAAATTCCATATAAGTACTAGCCATTTATCTCGTATCTTTAGAGAACATGTTGGAATTACTTTAGTTGAATACTTAAATGTTCGCCGGGTAGAAGAGTCTCAATACTATTTAAGACATACCAATAAAAGTATTACTTCAATATCTGAACAATTCCACTTCTGTAACCAAAGTTATTTCACTAGGATTTTCAAAAAATATACTGGGGTTACACCGAAACATTTTAGAGATGAATTGCATCATGAGTTTTACCGATTTGAAATTCCTGAAGTAGATTTAGAAAGAGTATAACTGCAATTTGATACAGTTGGCAAAAGTGCCAGCTGTATTTCTCTTCATATTTACAGTTTTTAAGTGAGTATAGTATACCTGCTAATTGATATTCACATTTCTTTTACTGTATACTTCATTTTAGCGAAAATATTTAGTAGGTGGAAAAATGAAAAAGCTGACACTATTTTCAATGCTAGGCTTAGTAGTACTTGTACTAACAGGATGTCAAGCAGTTGAAAATCAAGAAGGATTCTTTTACGGAACTTTTGTTAGACCGATGAATTGGATACTTCATTTTTTAGGTAATGATGTATTTAACGGTAGTTATGGTTTAGCTATTATTGCCATTACAGTAGTAATTCGATTGATTTTAATGCCTTTTATGTTAAAAAACTATCGTCAACAATCATTAATGAAATCGAAAATGGATGTCGTTAAACCGAAATTGGACGAGATTCAGGCAAGATTGAAAGAAGCAAAAACAAAAGAAGAACAAATGACAATACAGCAAGAAATGCTTACCTTATACCGCGAAAATGGTATAAATCCATTAAATATGGGATGTTTACCTATCATCATTCAAATGCCTGTTATTATGGGTCTTTATTTTGCAATAAGATACTCTGAGGATGTACAGACTCACGAGTTTTTATGGTTTAACTTAGGTACACCAGACATATTAATGACCGTTATTGCAGGTGTTGTCTACTTCTTACAAGCGAGAGTTTCATTGTGGACGGTTCCTGAGTCACAAAAAGCCCAAATGAAATTAATGATCTATATCTCACCAATTATGATTGTATTTATTTCATTTACATCTATGGCAGCTCTTCCGCTTTATTGGTCTGTTAGTGGATTATTATTAATTGCTCAAACTTATATTGGACGTAAATATTATTCTGAGCATCCTGCTAAGGAAACCGAGGTTAAATAAAACCTCGGTTTTTCATGTTTTTAAAACAATAAGTGCTAAATGGAGAAAATTGAGAGAATCAGTGCTAAAATAGAACCATTGTAAAGGAAAGAGGCAAGGTGTCATGAAAGAATATCGTTATGGCAATAATAAGAAGTCAAATAAAGGGAAATACATAGTCAGTGGGATTTTAATTGTATTAGCTGTTAGTGTAGGTATTTACTTCTGGATAATAAATCAAAATAAAGCTGAAACTCCTGATAATGTAGCCGAACAGCAAACAGAAGAAAATACAAATGAACAACCAGTAGAAGAACAAAAAGATGAAACATCCAATGAATCTGAACAACAAAATGAAGGTACTTTAACAAATGGTGGGTATATTGAAGGTCAACCTGAACCAACAGAACCAACATACATAGATGGTGTACTTATTGCGAATAAAAAGTATCCACTACCAAGTGATTTTGCACCAGGTGAAAATAAAGAGGCTCGAGCAGCATTTGAAAAAATGGCAGGAGATGCTAAAAGCGCAGGGTTTGAATTAGTTGCTTTTAGTACATATCGATCATACGAATATCAAGAAACTCTTTATAACAGATATGTCGAACGTGATGGAAAAGAAAATGCCGATCGATATAGTGCAAGACCAGGGTATTCTGAACATCAGACTGGACTAGCCTTTGATGTTGGAGAAAAGGGTAATGAGGATTTATGGCTAACTGAAGAATTTGGAGAAACCCCTGCAGGTAAGTGGTTGGTTGAAAATGCAGACAAATATGGATTTATATTACGATATCCAAAAGGAAAAGAAGCAATTACAGGCTATATGTATGAATCTTGGCATTTTAGATATGTTGGGGTAGATTTAGCACAAAAAGTGAAAAAATCTAATTTGACATTAGAGGAATTTTTGAATATTCAGTAATGGTTTTCTTTAAATAGGGTAGTTCAATGTAATCAGCGAATTGTTAATATGCTAATAAAAGGGACTCAAAGTTATGGAATAATTTCGAGTCCCTTTTTATATTATAAAATTGGTGAAAGTAATCTAGATATAGACTCTTTAAATTTAATAAGTAAGGGGCGATTTTCGTATTTCTCAAGGGTTAATTCTGTACAATCTTGTATGTCCTTTTCAAATATTTCAGCAAGCTCATGTGAAATAATATGATCATAAATAAATGCATTGGCTTCAAAATTTAAACTGAAGCTACGTACGTCGATATTTGCAGTTCCAACCGTTGAAGCTTCATCATCAACAACTATGGTTTTTGCATGAATAAATCCTTTTTCGTATATATATATTTTAGCACCAGCTTTTAATAGCTGTCCTACATATGAGTAGGTTGCCCAGTAAACAAACATGTGGTCTGGCTTATTTGGAACCATAATTCGAACATCAATACCTGATAATGCTGCAATTTCGATGGCTGTTAAGAAGCTATTGTCTGGTATAAAGTAAGGCGTTTGAATATATATATAGCGCTTTGCATCCATTAAAAGTTTTAAATAGCCATTTTTAATCGTTGGCCATACATTATCAGGACCACTTGAGACTATTTGCATCGCCACATTCCCCTTTTTAGGGATAGCGGGGAAGTAGCTTTCTGAATAATCGATATTGTTCTCGCTAGCTTGATTCCAATCGAGTAAAAAACGTGTTTGTAAAGGGTGGACAGAACTTCCTTCAATTCGAATATGTGTATCACGCCAATAACCAAATTTCTTGTTTAAACCTAAGTATTCATCCCCCACATTAAACCCACCGATGTAACCGATACGACCATCAATGACAACGATTTTTCGATGGTTTCTAAAATTTAAACGAGGATTTAATAACGGAAGAATAGAGGGGAAGAATACCTCTACTTCTCCTCCAAGTTCAAGCAATTCTTTGAAATGTCTTTTTCGTAAGCCGCGGGAACCCATTTCATCATAAAGAATGCGAACTTTAATACCTTGTTTTGCTTTCCTCTTAAGTGCAGAATAAATTCGGTTCCCGAGATTATCCAGCTTAAAAATATAATATTGGATATGGATATGGTCTTTAGCGTTGAGTATATCTTTGATTAGTGATTCAAATTTCTTAGTACCATCATCAAAAATCTGTATATCATTATCTTGTGTAAGTACAGAATCACTCGTTTTCAAGTTCATATGAATAAGGCTTTTATATTTTTCCACTGTGTCAGTGGTGAAATCAAGGCAGTTCTTTTCCAAAGCTTCTATTTGATAAGTAATTAGTTTATCGATTCCTATATCCTTTTGTCCTTCCCATCTAAACAAGTGCTTTTTGCGCATTTGTCTGCCTAGCAATAAATAAAGAACGAAACCAAATAACGGAATAAAGAAAAGGACTAGTATCCATGCCCAAGTTGATGATGGATCTTTACGTTCTAAAAAGATTACCGTAATCGCTAGAATGAAATTTAGTATAAGCAGAATGATAGGAATATAAGTAATGGTACCGATTAAGAGGCTCATCAAAATGCACCTACTTTAATTATAATAAATCTATTATAACTGATTTAATGTACGAAAGTAATTTTTAACTTGACTTAGTATTGTTCAGCGTGGAAATAAACATTAGAAAAATCAAGATTCATTAGTTTTTCTTGGTTAATAAAGAATTTTAGGACGCCAGTATCCCCGTAATTGATACCATGCTCATCATTCGTAACGATTTGTAAAAGAAGGGTATCGTAGGATTGTAGGAACTCCGAATTTTCCCTTAAATCGTATTCAATAAAATATGGATAACCTCCTATCTTATGATCTGCTCCTAAATATCTTTCAAAATATATATCTTCAAGAGTTCGTTCGTCATCATTAATAATTCCGTATTGTGAAAGGGGCTTTTTAAAATATCGTTCTACTCGATAATCAGTTGCAGAAACTGGTTCTACATTTGGTATAAATAGAATGCCCTTTTCATTTTCGATGGGGAATGTATTAAGTGTTTCTAAATATGAAAAGTCGTGTATTAAGTCACTTTCTGGAAGGAGTGTTGGATAGTAACGAATTTTATAATCTTGTTGCCATAATAATTCAACTACTTGATGTTCAGGAGTACATAAATTTTTAGAAATAAATATTTGTAATAATCCTTGATTAGGAAAAGTCGCAGGAAATGTTGATTCAGAAAAATTAATCTGAGCTAACAAGTACATATAATTACCATCTGAATCTTTTGGGTGTAATTGATTTTTAGGTAAGTAGGGGTATCCAGCAAATTTGCTAGCTGTAAGGGAAGTAGTAGTATTGTAAGGGATAATTAAAGAAGATGGTTTTAGGGAGGGTATTAAGTTCTCACGAAAGCCTTCCAATTGTTGAGGTAAATCAAAGTTCTCTAGTGTTTTCAAATTAATTCCTCCACCATATAGGATCGATTTTTATAAACAAATAGAAAATGAGTTCTTTGTCTATCTTATGAACATTTTTCTTAATTTTACACCAAAATTAAAAAAATAAAACATATTTTTAGAAAAATTTTCCAACATAAAAGAAACACTACGTAATATAAGTATACGCAGTGTATTGATTAATCTTGTTCAGTTCGTAAAGAATTTTTTGCTTTGCTGAAAATAACAATTAGGAAAATAGACATAAGAGCTAGTAAAATTGATATATAATAATTAAGAGATATATTAACGGTAAATAGTGCTGTAAAGAATAGGGGACCAATAATTCTCCCTAAATTATCCATTGAGTAGGATAAGCCTGCAGCAGTTCCATACTTACCACCAGACTCTTTAGAAGTTAATGAAACTACACAAGTTCTCGCTAAAGCGTTCCCTGCTGTAAATACACATAATGCTAGACCAGCTAGTACTAAATTTGTAGTTAGGGTAATTAACAGAAGTCCGATTGCTGTTACAATTTGCGCACCCATTAACCACTTAGTTTCTGTTCCATCTTTAATACGACGAATAACACCGCCTTGAATACCAGCATCAACAAAACCACTAAACATAAATAGTAATCCTAATTGAAGGGGAGTAATGTTGATTTTTTGTATTTGGAATAATTGAAACGTAGCTTCAACCCCAGCTAATGTAAACGTTACAAAAAATGAAAACAATAATAAATAGCGAATACGGTATCGAAGTAGATGTTTTGCACCTTTTGGAATGATGTTACGTTTATTCGCTTCGCCAATACGCTCAGGTTCTTTTAACACGAGTAGTGCATATACAAAGAGAATACCTATTAGTAATGCAGAAGCGTTAAAAGGTAATTGTAAGCTAGTATGTCCGAGAACTCCTCCAATGGCTGGACCAAATATAAATCCTAATCCAATTGACATACCCATAAAACCCATATATTTATTTCTGTTTTCGTTTGTAGACATATCCGCAATAAATCCAGTGACAGAAGTATATAAAGCACCAGAGAATAGTCCACCTATTAAACGTGATATGTAGAGCATAAATAAATTATTTATAAACACGCTAAAGACGATAAAGCTTAAACAAAAACCTACAAGTCCTACTAATATAAGTTGCTTTCTCCCTACACGATCAGAGAGTTGTCCCCAAAAAGGAGCGGTAAAAAAGCTAGCAAGAGCGTAGACTGTTAGTAATCCGCCAACATGTACCTCATCCCAACCTTGTTGAACAATTACTTCTGGTAATACCGGTATGATAATGCCAAATCCTAAATAAACAAGAAATTGAACTGACATTAACAAAATGATTGGTTTTTTCATATAAACCCTGCTTTCTATCTGTACATAAAATCATTGTACATTGGCAAAAGAAAATAAGACAAGTTGTAACTGGAACAATTTCATTAAGGAAATTAAAAATGAGTGAATAAAAAGAAAAGATATTAGAAATTATGGTTTTAAGGGAAAAATTGAAAGCTTTTTGGTTGACATTTATAAACTTGTAACATAATTGTAAACACATTTACAATGAAACATGTTATGATAATGTCAATAAACTTGTCTGACCTCTAGTAAGATGAAACTTTTTCAATTATAAAATCGTTAAAAATTATATATATTCGGAAGGTTAGGTGGAAAGCATGCCGAAAGAAGTAGATATAAAGAAAATTGTTTCGAATTTATCGAAGTTAGGTGTTACTGCAACGGTTACAAAGTCTCGTTTAGAATTATTAAAAGTACTAACACCACCAACTCAAACTCCACAAGTATAAATAAACAAAGCAAATTCAAACAAATATAATTAGTACGCTATTTTGAAAGACTTTTCCGGGTAAATGAACAAAATTTCGTTCATTTACTCGTTTTTTATAATTAAAACTCCCCCTGGTCCAGTCCACCAGGGGGAGTTTTGTTATCGGAAGTTTTAAAGTAAGATATGCTTTTTGTTAATCTTCGTCATCACTTGCAGAGAACATGTATGTTCTGTAGTGGAATTTCATACTAAACACCAAGCCGATTGCAAGGGCATTCCCCATTAACGAACTACCACCGTAACTTAAGAAAGGAAGAGGAATACCGGTAATCGGTAATAGTTGAATCGTCATCCCAATGTTTTCAAAAACGTGGAAGGTAATCATTGCAATGATACCAGCACATACATAAGTACAAAACGGATCTTTTAATGTTAATGTAGTTTTTGTTAAGTGATAAATAAGCAAGAAATATAAACAGATAACAAAGCTTGCCCCAAGGAATCCCCATTCTTCACCGATTACAGTGAAAATAAAGTCAGTATGATTTTCGGCAACATACACTTCTCGATCCATATAACCTTTACCGAAAATTTCACCAGAGCCAATTGCGTTTAGTGAGGTTATTAAATGATAACCCCAATCTGAGGAGTAAGCATAAGGGTCTAACCAAGAGTAGATACGGGCAAATTGGTAATGACTAAAACCTAACTTCTCTTCAAGAAAAGTTTGCATATAAATGGCCATCCAAAGTAAAGTGCCGCCTACAGCTACCCCACTAATAAATACCGGCAAGATTATTTTCCATGATATACCGGCAACGATTATAATTGCAGCGGTAATCGCTAAAAATACAAGCGATGACCCTAAGTCTGGTTGTGACATAATAAATGCCAAAGGAACAAATAAAGTCAGACCTATTTTACCTAATAGAATAAAATCTGTTTTAATTGTTTTAATCCCATATTGTTCATGGTGCTTACTGATTACCCTTGAAACAGCCAGTATATAAAAGGTCTTCATAAATTCCGAGGGTTGAATATTCCCTATTGGTAAGTGATACCAACTTTTCGCGCCATTGACAGGTTCACCAAGTTGACCTGGACCTTCTGGCATAAAGATGAGAAGAAGTAATAATAAAACGCCAAACCCATATAAATACCAGGACATTTTTTTATATTGATCGGGTTCGAAATACATAACAAAAGCTACTATGAATGCACCAATCACATACCATTGAAGTTGCTTTATTACGAAGTTTGTAGCACCGTATTGACCAGTAGTTTGGGCAGACGAAATCGCCAACAAACTAATAATTAAAAAGATAACTAATATAAAAAATAGCTTCCAATCAAAACGACCGGCAAAATTTCGATGATTTTCCATTTTGTTCACCTTATTAACTTTTAATAAATCGTAAATTTCCTCTTTCACGATTGCACATTTTACTTTAACATAGAAATGCGGAAAAAGGGTACTATCGATTAGTTTTATGTTGTGACGAAAAGCGTCTCGAAAATGTTTCAAAAAAATAAATAAAAACATATAATATTATTTGGACCAAATTATTGGAGAGTGATCGTATGGCGAAGAAACAAAAAACTGCTGAAGACTTTATACAACATCTATATATACATATGAATGATGTCGACCATTTCGTTATTTTTAGTGGTTTATCTTTAAAGCAGTTTGTTAATGCGGTCGATCCAATACAAAACTTATTGTTACTAAAACATGATTACGAAGATGGCTTATTTAATATGAATACCCAATTTGATTTTATACCGGGTGAAGATTTGAAAAAGTTCGTTAAAGAAATGGCCGATACAAAGAGTGATTTATGTTTTGTCGATTTTTTAAAGGAAAAAGATTTAAACAATTTAACACCGCTTGAACAAGCAGAGTTACTATATATTGGACATAAAAAAGAGCCAATTCATTCGCCATTTTTCGCGAAACTGTCAAATCGATATGTGTATTATTCTTCTTTGAATGACAAGACAACCAAAATTTATTTCCGTTTTCTAAACGACTATGAAGCCCTAGTTTCTAATGTATATAATTCATTAATTAAAGAAAAAGAAGGAAACGGTAGTTTTTGGCGAAGAAAATCAAAAGAAGCTATTCCTAAAATAGATCCACTTGTTTTAAAAGCTTATCGCCCATTTATAAAAGAAGGTGCTTTGTTGTCCCTTTATAAAATGGAGAAACCGAATAATTGTTATGGAATTGAAATACGAACATTATCGGATTACGATTATGCTGATGAAGTATGGGACGATTTAAATTTTATTTTAAAACAAAGTTATGATGAATTGATTAAAATTTCTTAAAAAACTTTCTGTCCTTTTTGTTTTTGACAGAGAGTTTTTTTCACTTTTTTGCAAGAAGTTCTATAATATAGGTCATATATAGGTTTTTGTCTCGTTTTATGATTCTTCATAACATCCTGTGTTAAAATAGAAATACTCAATTTTTGGAGGTCAAGTAATGAAAAAGCGAATAGGTTTATTATATGGAGGGAAATCTGCAGAGCATGAAGTATCACTTTCAACGGCTACAGCAGTTTCTAAAGCAATAAATTATGATAAGTATGAAGTGCACCCAATCTACATTACATTAGATGGGCAATGGCTTAGAGGACCTCAATTAACAGAAGCAGTTGAATCTGCAGAACAATTACAATTTACAAAAAATGATGTGCAAGAAAATAACATAACTGAGTTTATTTTAGACCAAGGAAAACAAGCGCAATTTGATGTTATCTTCCCTCTACTTCATGGTACGAATGGTGAAGATGGGACAGTTCAAGGGTTATTAGAAGTTTTAAACTTCCCTTATGTTGGGAATGGTGTGTTGGCTTCTGCTGCTGGTATGGATAAAGTTGTTATGAAACAGCTATTTGAAGTGGCTGGATTAAAACAAGTGCCATTTGTATACTTTATTCAACATGAATGGAGCAATCAACAAGAGAAAATATTAGAGCAATGTCAAACAGAGTTAACTTGGCCAATGTTTGTAAAACCTGCAAACTTAGGATCAAGTGTAGGTATTAGCAAAGCAAATAACATAGAAGAATTAAAAAAAGCAATTAATTTTGCATTCCAATATGACCGAAAAGTGCTTGTTGAACAAGGTATTAAAGCGCGTGAAATCGAGATGGGTGTATTAGGAAATAACGATCCGAAAGTTTCGGTTGCAGGCGAAATCAAACCAATGACAGAATTCTACGATTATGATTCGAAATATAAAGATGGTTCAACAGCTTTAGTGATTCCGGCAGAAATTCCTTCGGATGTTGAGGCGACAATGAAAGATATGGCGATTCGTGCCTTTAAAATTTTAGATTGCGCGGGTATTGTACGTTCTGACTTCTTTGTAACAGATCAAAATGAAATTTACATTAACGAAGTAAATACGATGCCAGGGTTTACTCCGGTAAGTATGTATCCTCTTTTATGGCAGCATACAGGTGTTAGTTATCCAGAGCTAATTGATACACTAATTGAATTAGCAATTGAACGTCATTCAGAAAAACAACGATTACAATATAAACGAGATTAGAGTGGGCGAATCATGAAAAAAACGTTAAAGGAAATTGCAGATTGGTTAGGCATTGATTCAGGTAAGTACTCAGACGAAGTGGTTACCGGAATATCGATTGATACAAGAACACTTAAAAAAGGTGATTTATTTATTCCTTTCCACGGTGAAGCGGTAAATGGTCATAAATTTGTACAGCAAGCCTTTGAAAAGGGTGCTGCTGCTGCTCTTTGGTTAAAGGACGAACCGAATCCTCCAAAAGATAAACCGATATTATTTGTTGATGATTCCGAAATCGCATTACAACAAATGGCTCGTAAATATCGAAATGAACATAAAGCAAAGTTTATTGGTGTTACAGGATCAAACGGAAAAACTTCCTCCAAAGATATTTTAGCGAGTATGCTTGAACCATTTTATAAAGTTCAAAAAACGATTGGGAATTTTAATAACCAATTAGGCTTACCAATTACAATTTTATCCCTTGATGAAGATACAGAAGTTGCGGTTCTGGAAATGGGGATGAGTGGTTTTGGTGAGATTGAGTTTTTATCAAATTTGGCAAAACCTCACTATGCGATTATCACAAATATTGGTGAAGCCCATATGCAAGATTTAGGTTCGCGAGAAGGTATTGCAAAAGCGAAGTTCGAAATTATTAAAGGCCTTCAATCAGATGGAACGTTATTCTTCGATGGAGATGAGCCATTATTACAAAGTCTGGTAGCTAAAACAACGAATCTAAATAGCAGAGCTTGTGGATTTAGCAAAGACAATGATTTATTTGCTACAACTATCGAAACAACAGATAAAGGTAGTCAGTTTACTGTTAGTGGCGAAATCAATGGTGAATTCTTTATACCAGTATTAGGGAAACATCAAGTGAAAAATGCTTTAAATGCTATGTTGTTAGGTCGTGCTTTAGGACTTACAACGGAACAAATTAGAACTGGTTTAGCCCAAGTAAAACTAACAGATATGCGCATGCAATTAGTTTCTACAGAAAATGGTCCATTGTTTATAAATGATGCCTATAATGCTGCTCCTACTTCAATGAAAGCAGCAATTCAATTTGTTCAAGCAACTACTATAAGAGATGATAAATGGTTAGTTCTTGGAGATATGTTGGAGCTAGGAGAAAACGAGGAGCAATTCCACAAACAACTTTCGGAAGTCATTGACGCAAAGGAAATTTCTAAAGTATGTTTATTTGGCCCTCGAATGAAATGGCTTTATGAACAATTGTTAAATTCGTTCACAAAAGATGACTTAGTTTATACGGAGAATGATTATGATGTAATTGTTCAAACTATAAATAACTATGCGAGTAACAATTCGTTAATTTTATTAAAAGGTTCAAGAGGGATGAAACTAGAAACAATCTTAAAATCATTCCAATAACTTTGTGAGGTGTCTATGGATCATAGACACCTCGTTTTTAATATGAGCCTTAAAGGGAGTATGGAAAATGAGTGTTGGAGTTTTAATGCTACATGGGTTTTCAGGTGGACCTTATGAAATATCGCCATTAGCCCAATACATAGAAGAGAAAACGGGGTGGGTTGTTGAAACACCAACATTTACAGGGCATGGGGAATCTGATGCACTACATTTAAAAGGGTATATAGCAGAACATTGGTTAATGGATGCGGAGATTAGTTTCCGTAATTTATCCAAAAAGGTGAATGAGGTAATTGTTATTGGATTTTCAATGGGTGGTGTCATTGCATTATATTTAGCTAAACGCTACAAGGTGAAGCAGTTAGTGTTGTTAAGTGCTGCGGCAAAATATATTGCTCCAGCACAATTACTTAAAGATTTACGTTTAATAGCAGAAGATGCCATAAGAGGGCAACTAAAAGATAATGAATTATTTAAACGGTACGAGAACAAACTAAAAAATGTACCTGTAAGTAGCACTGTTCAATTTATGAAAATAGTAAGGCAAGTTGAACCTTATATTCGTACAATCAATGTCCCAACATTTATCGTGCAAGGCCAAGAAGACGGTATTGTTCCTTATGCAACTGCCCAATATTTATATGATGAATTACCTACAAAAGAAAAGTATTTATTTTACTCAGAAAAAGGGAAACACCATATTTGTTATAGTGATGATTGTCTCGTATGGTACCCAAAAATATTGGACTTTATGGAAGGTAGGGATGTTTTTATAGGAATATAAATCCAAAATAATAATAACATTTTTGACAACTAGAGCATTATCGTTGCAATGCGGTTATGAGCCATGATAGACTATGTAAAGCAATGGATACATTTTGTGCGAGGCTCTTCTCATAACTGAAGAAGAGTGCTTTTTTTTGAATTTAACGGTTTTATTCTATTTAGTATTGTAGATAACAGAAGATGTAGAATCAAACCGCTCGGCAAAGACCGGGCTTTCCTTTTCATATAGTATCGCTCTCTGAAAATACAGAGTTTTATTAAGTAACGGAAACGTTCCAAACTTAGGCCCTTAGTTTGCCGCATTTCATCTGAAAATGTAACCATTTGTCAACTTAATGGAAAAAAGGAGATTGAAGAGTTTGACAAATTTTTCAGAATTAAATATTAGCGAATCGACATTACGTTCATTAAAACGTATGGGATTTGAAGAAGCTACACCAATCCAAGAAGGTACAGTTAAGTTTGCTTTAGAAGGCCGCGATATTATTGGGCAAGCACAAACAGGTACTGGTAAAACTGCAGCATTTGGTATTCCACTTATTGAAAAAATTGACCCAAGTAATCCAAATATTCAAGGGTTAATTATCGCTCCTACACGTGAATTAGCAATCCAGGTGTCTGAAGAACTTTATAAAATTGGATACGACAAACGTGTAAAAATCTTGTCAGTTTACGGTGGACAAGATATTGGCCGCCAAATTCGTGCATTAAAAAATAAACCACAAATTATTGTTGGAACTCCAGGGCGTATTATTGACCATATTAACAGAAGAACATTAAAACTTGAAAATGTTCAAACGCTTATTTTAGACGAAGCAGATGAAATGTTAAACATGGGGTTCATTGATGATATCAATGCAATTTTAGAATATGTACCAGAAGAAAGACAAACATTACTTTTCTCGGCGACAATGCCTCCAGCAATCCGTAAAATTGCTACTAACTTCATGAAAAATCCTGAAGAAGTTAAAATTAAATCAAAAGAAATGACTGTTGAAAATATCGATCAATATTTTGTGAAATCACAAGAACGTGAAAAGTTCGATATTTTATCTCGTTTATTAAACGTACATCAGCCAGAACTTGCGATTATTTTTGGTCGTACAAAACGTCGTGTTGATGAATTATCACAAGCACTAAGTCTTCGTGGTTATTTAGCAGAAGGAATTCATGGTGATTTAAGCCAAGCAAAACGTATGTCGGTATTACGTCAATTTAAAGAAAATAAAATTGATATCCTAGTTGCTACAGACGTTGCTGCACGTGGTCTTGATATTTCAGGAGTAACTCACGTTTATAACTTTGACATCCCACAAGATCCGGAAAGTTATGTTCACCGTATCGGTCGTACAGGTCGTGCTGGGAAATCAGGTCTTGCAGTTACTTTCGTAACACCACGTGAAATGGGTTACTTACGTATTGTTGAAGAAACAACTAAGAAGCGTATGACACCACTTCGACCACCTACAGAATCAGAAGCTTTAGCTGGTCAACAACAGCTATCAATGGAAACGTTAGTTGAAATTGTACAAGCAAATGATTTAGGTGATTACCGTATTCTTGCTAATGAATTATTAGAAGATTATGATGCGATAGATTTAGTTGCTGCAGCGATTAAGTCATTAACAAAAGAACCGGATGATACGCCTGTTACAATTTCAGAAGAGCGTCCATTACCAATGCGTAAAGAACGTTCTTCAAGCCGTAGCGGTGGAGGTCGTCGTGAAGGTGGACGTCGTGACTTTGGACGTGGTAGCCGTTCTGGTGGTGGTCGCCGTGAGGGTGGCCGTCGCGAAGGTGCACGTCGAGAAAGCGGACGCCGTGAAGGAGACCGCAGACGCACAACTCGTACACGCCGTGAAGATTAATTTTATATAGTAAAAAGGGGTGTCTAAAAGTGACACCCCCTTTTTCTGCTTATTACTTCTAAGGTAATCGCAAAGAAAAAAGCTCTGTCTCAAAATGTATTTTTTCAGACGGAGCTTTTTTCTTTGAAACAATTTTCTGTGTGATTCGTATAAAATGTAAAGAGAAGAGGTGTGAGCTTTGAGAAATGAGTTGATGTATCATATTCCTAAAAAGGGTCTAACGGTTTGGCGCTTGTATGGATTGTTTAACACGTTGTTTTTACTAATCTTAGCAGGTGTTGCAAGCTTTCTAACCTATAAGTTTGATTGGCCAATATTTATTTATTTTATCGCGGGGGGTATTGTAGTACTTTCTGCAATTACATTGATATGGCTATTTCCTAATATTCGTTGGAATCATTGGCGTTATGAAGTGCGTGAACATGAAATTGAAATTCAAAGTGGTTTGTTTGTTGTAACTACTACTTTAATTCCAATGGTCCGTGTTCAACATGTTGATACAGCACAGGGACCAATATTAAAAAAATACGATTTATCTAATATTTCAATATCAACTGCTGCAACTACACACGTCATTCCGATGCTTATAACGAATGATGCAGATCAACTACGTGCACGTATTTCAGTCTTAGCAAGGGTGGCTGAAGATGATGTCTGATAACCGTTTTAAATTGCATCCAGTGACGACAATCATTAATTTTGTAAAGGGGTTAAAAGATTTACTTATCCCGTTTCTAATTATTTTTGCGGCAAATGGCTTTAATTTATCTTTTAATCCAAAAGAAGAAGGTTTTTGGGCTGAATTAATACCGTTAGCAGTTATGACGATTTTAACAATTTTATATTTATTTAACGGGATTATTAAATGGTGGACATTTGTTTATTGGTTTGAGGATGATGAATTACGAGTTAAGTATGGCTTGTTAGTAAAAAAGAAACGATATATCCCTTTTGATCGAATACAAAGCTTTAATTATAAAGAAGGGATATTTCATCGAGTATTTGGACTTGTGCAAGTAATGGTGGAAACAGCTGGGAGCACAGACGGTAAGCCGGAAGTTATTTTAACCGCAATTACAAAAGAGGCAGCAAATCAAATTGAACAAGTAACCCGTAAAGTTAAGCAAACGAAAATGGAAGGCGTACTTGAAGATGAAGATGGAGTAGACATTTTAGAAAAAGATTCCAATGATCATCAGCAACGCATTATCTTAAAGATGAAAGTAAAAGATCTCATTATTTTAGCTTCTACCTCTAATGGTATCGGAGTTGTATTAGCAGGGGTAGCGGCAGTATTGTCTCAGTTTTCGGAATTTATCCCATATGAACGGATATTCGAGGAAGTTTCATCATTGATTAAATTTGGTGTTGTTGTTGTAGCTATAACAATCTTTGCGGCCTTATTTATTGCTTGGCTAATATCTGTCATCATTACATTTATTAATTATTATGATTATACGGTTATCGAAGAAGATGAGCGAATTACTATCACAAGAGGGTTATTAGAAAAGAAACGAATCACAATCCCGTTAAATAGGATACAAGCGATTAAAATTATTGAAAGTCCATTAAAACAAATATTTGGCTACTCATCTGTAGTCGTTGAGAGTGCGAGTGCAGGATATGGAGAGAAAGATAAGAAAATGACTCTTTTTCCACTCATTTCAAAAAGGGAAGTGTATAATACGTTACGCGACCTGGTGCCAGCATTTGAATGGGAGCAACCCCTTACAAAACCGCCAAAGAAAGCAAAACCATTTTTCTATCGAATCGATTTTCTTTGGTTAGTACCTATCATTGCTTTAAGTAGTTACTTTTGGTTCCCGTATGGGTTATTATCGATTTTAATTATTGTTCCTGTTATTTTAATAGGTTTATGGCAGTATAAAACAACAGGATTTGCTATAAAAGGTAATCAATTAACGATAGTTTACAGAGGTATTAGCAGAGTAACATTCGTTGTTGAGAAAAAGCGCATTCAAGCTATGCAAAGTAAACAAAGTTATTTTCAAAAAAGGAAGAACATTGCTTCAGTCCAGGCTACCGTCATGTCAGGCATGACTGGAGCTACTGCTAAAGCAGCTCATTTAAATGTGCATGATGCTGAACAGGTATTGCTATGGTTTGAAAAGGGAGTGTCTGAAAAGACTTTTTGAGACGGGCCAATGCGACGAGGATAGTGGTAAATCTACTTCTTAAGGGAAATTTTATAAGAAAAAAGGGGGCTAGCCAAAAGAATTTACTTTTTGGAAGCCCCTTCTTCGTTATTGCAACTTATACTTTTCCAACATCGTTAAATTGTGAAGAGAACGATCGAATCTCGGTGAAAGCACAGGGACAATTACTTTTTTCGCCAACGTACAATTCTTTTTGGAGAAAAATAGGATAAACCTATTAAGAAACCAGTAACTAATCCACCTAAGTGGCTGGCAATATTAACGTTTGGTGATAAAAAGGTAATGATTACACTGATTACTACTAATGGCATAATAATTTGTTTTAGCTGTGGCATTGTTCGACGTGTGTAATAAACAAGAGCAGAAAATGCGCCAAAAATACCAAAAATTGCACCACTAGCTCCTACACTTGCATAAAGCGGATCTTGTGTGACAACTGTTGCTACGTTACCGAATATTCCTGCTAATAAATAGATTGTAATAAACCGAGCTTTCCCTGCAATCTTTTCTAATTCAGGTCCGAATAAAAATAATGAGAACATATTAAATAAAACATGAATAAAGCCACCATGTATAAAGACAGAAGTAATGATACGCCACCACTGTCCTTCGCTAATTAAATAATTAACGCTCATCCCTGCATAAAAAATTAAATCCCCAAAAACAGGTAGAATCGTTAAAATGTAAACTATGAAATTAATAGCGATAATGGTTGATACTATTGGGTAAAGTTTTAGAAATTGTTTAAAACTTTCTGTACGTATAAACATAAATCCACCTCAATTTAATCTAATTATACATGCTAATTAAATAATAATAAAAGGAGAACATCCATATGATAATAAAAGGAATAGGTTTAGATATAGTTGAAATTGCGAGAATTGAAAAAGCAATAGAACGTTCAGAAAAGTTTCAACAACGTATTTTATCTGGACGGGAGTTGAAAATATTTAACCAATTATCAGAAAAACGTAAAGTAGAATATTTAGCGGGGAGGTTTGCTGCCAAAGAAGCGTATTCAAAGGCAAATGGGACAGGTATAGGAAAGGACTGTGAATTTCATCAAGTAGAAGTGCTGAATAATGATTTAGGGAAGCCGGTATTATACTTTAATGAAAAATTAGTGAGTGGACATGTTAGTATCACACATTCAAAAGACTATGCAGCTGCACAAGTTATACTAGTTGAATAAATTTTTTTGCAGTATTATTTGTGAAGTTGTCCAAAAGTGATAGCATAAAGTTAGACAACCACTCATATATTTGACGTATCTGAGCTCAAAGTAGAAGAAAGGATGGAGTTTTGCGACACAAATTAATCACTTTTATTGTCATGTTGTTAAGTGTTCTAGTACTTGCGGCTTGTGGGGAGGATTCACAGGAGGAAGTTTTAAAGAATTTAAATGACAAATGGAATGATGTAAAAGGGTACGAGCTTGATGCCACAATGGAAATCAAAACTGGTAATGAACCGCGTGTTTATGATGTAAACGTTTGGCATACTCAGCCAGATTTCTACCGCGTGAAAGTAACGCAACAAGGTGAAGACGTTACTCAAATGATCATCCGAAATAAGGAAGGCGTATTTGTTGTCACACCTTCTTTAAGAAAAACGTACAAGTTCCAAAGTGAATGGCCAAAACAAAATAGCCAAGCCTACCTAATTGGCGCACTTGCAGAGGATTTATTAGCAGATGATAAAGTGGAAATGAAAGAAGATGAAAAGAACTATATCTTTACTGCAGCAACAAGAAATAATCATAAGAGCATTATGCCGACACAAAAAATTACAGTAGATAAGAAAACATTATTACCGAAATCAGTCTCTGTATTAAATGAGGCACAAGAAGAACAATTACTCATTACGTTCAAAAATATTGATTTAGGTATGCAACATAAAGAAAGTGAATACGCTGTAGAGAAGTTCACAGACGACTCTGAGGATAAGAGTACAGCAAGTGCAGAAGCTGAACCAAGAGAATTCGAAACATATTATCCAGTTCTAGATTGGGATAGCACAAAATTAGTCGATGAGAAAACAGTTTTAGAAAATGATATCGAACGTAAAATTCTTACATTTGAAGGGGACAAATCCTTCACACTCGTTCAACAGCCAATTGTATATGATGAGGAATCGACTCTTCCTGTATTTGCACCAGGAGATCCTGCTGATTTAGGATTTACAATCGGTGCTATTACAGATAATTCAATTAGTTGGGAACGGGATGGAGTATCCTTCTTTATCGCGTCTAACAATTTAACAAAAGAAGAAATGATGGAAGTAGCTGCTTCTGTTACATCTGGCGGATTAAAATAAATTATTTTGTTGGACGGCGATAAAAAAATTAATTAATTTACTATTAATCATAGTTTTAAAAATTGTAAAGAGGGTAAAAAGATAATGCAAAACACACAACACTTCCGTCCAACAAAAGCCATTATAGATTTACGAGCAATTAAAAAAAATGTAAGTCAATTAAAAGAACATTTACAACCAAATGTTCAAATTATAGCAGTAGTTAAGGCAAATGCTTACGGGCATGGGGATGTAGAGGTAGCGCGAGTTGCACTTGACTCTGGTGCGACAATGCTAGCTGTTGCTACACCGGAAGAAGCGCTTCATCTTCGTAAGCATTTCCCTAACACTGAGATATTGATTTTAGGTTATGCACCTGAATCATTTGCAACATATGCAGCAAATGAAAATATCACTTTAACAGTTTACTCAAAAGATTGGGTTAAACAATTGGATACACAATCATTTACAAAGCCATTAAAACTACATATTAAAGTAGATACTGGCATGGGTAGAATAGGTGTTACCTCAGTTGAAGATTTTTTAGAGCTTCATGAAGTAATTAGCTCTTCTTCCAACATAATTGTTGATGGTGTATTTACCCATTTTGCTACTGCTGATGAAGAAGCTGAAGAGTATTTTAATCATCAAACTCAACTTTTCAAGCACTACATCTCTTTAATACCAAAACCGCGATTAGTACATGCTGCTAATACAGCGACAATGCTGATAAAGGATGCTAGTCTTCAATTTGACGCAGTACGATTTGGTATTTCTATGTATGGTCTTGCACCTTCTACCTATGTTAAAAACAAATTACCGTTTCCTTTGCATACTGCGTTCTCATTAGAGACTGAATTGATTGAAGTTAAACAAATTCAAACTGGGCAATCTGTAGGGTATGGTGCAACATTTACAGCAACAGAACCGTCTTATATTGGGACACTCCCAATTGGATATGCAGATGGGCTAATTCGCCAACATAGTGGACAACACGTATTAATTGACGGCATTCGAGTTCCGATTATTGGGCGAATATGTATGGACCAATGTATGATATTATTACCAACTGCATATAATATAGGTGAAAAAGTAACTTTAATTGGAAGTCAAAAGAACGAAGAAATAACAATAGATGAATGGGCTCAGAAAGTAAATACGATTAACTATGAAATTCCTTGTATTATTACTAGTAGAGTTCCAAGAATCTATCATACGAAATAAGAAAATTCGACAAAATCTCCAACAAAAACCGTTATAATTACACAGTTTGCTAGATTTTTTATTTAGCTATCTTTTCAACATGTCATTTAAATGATAGAATGAGATGAGATATGAGAAATGGGACGGTTTTTGTGGAGGTGCTTGTTTTGTACGCGAAAAAAGTTGAAAATGTGAAGGAAGTTGAGTTCATTCCTCAAGAAATGTTAATGGAATATCATTCACTTGAGCAAAAATCTGGAGGCAAAGAGAATTTTGTATATATCTCGTCTCGCAGATTATCAACGCACAAGCAACCAAATCAAATACGGGAAGCTTTAATGAAAGGCTATGTGGAAATGTCGCAAATCAATCTATCTATATGTAGCGAATGCCTACATGTAGAATATGAAGCACAGCATATGGTTGAGCGTCTCGTAAGCGGGAGATGACATTTTTGATTGTGAAACGAGGGGACGTTTTTTTTGCAGATCTCTCACCGGTTGTGGGATCTGAACAAGGCGGTACTAGACCCGTATTAATCATTCAAAACGATATTGGGAATCGATTTAGTCCAACAGTAATCATCGCTGCAATTACTGCGCAAATTCAAAAAGCAAAATTACCGACACATGTCGAAATCGATGCGAAAAAATATGGTTTCGAACGGAACTCTGTAATTTTGCTTGAACAATTGCGCACAATTGACAAGTCAAGACTAACTGATCGCATAACACAACTTGATGATGAACTGATGGAAAAAGTAGATATAGCTTTAGAAATAAGTTTAGGCTTATTAAAATTTTAATACATAAAAAATAATTAAAACACTTTCCATAATTTAGATTATGGTGAGTGTTTTTTTCTTTGTATAAAAGTACATATTTGGCGATTTTTAGAGGCTCTAATCTAGTTTAAAGTATTTCGTCTACCTAATCAGTTATCAGAAAATTTGCTCGATAGTTAAATATTGTAATTGATGGAATGTTATCTTATAAGCTATATTAGAGATATTAGATTGAAAATACATAATTTTACTAGCTAGTAGTTAAAACAGTATTTCTAATTTAGTGGAGGTGCAGTATGGATAGTAAGTCGACAGTTGAGATTATAACAGAATTGGATATCGTAGCTGCACGTCGACTTGGTCGTGATAAAGCAAGAGAAATTGGATTTAATAAAGTCGATCAAGCAAGAATAACAACGGCTATTAGCGAACTAGCAAAAAATATATTTTTATATGCTCATGTCGGAAAAATCGTAATAGAAAAGATAGAAGTAAACGAAAAAACTGGTATTGGGATAACTGCAATAGATAGAGGTCCGGGGATACAAGAGGTAAGAAAGGTTTTAGAGGATCGATATCGTACTCCAGACAGTGTGGGAGCAGGTTTGCCCGCTGTAAAAAGATTAGTAGATTCAATTAATATTCAATCTAAAATTGGTTTGGGAACAAAAATTAAAGTTGTTAAATGGCTTAATCAGGGGTGAAAACTTGAATAAACTAAAAGCTCAGTATAAGAGGATTTTATCTGACTATATTCAAAGCCAAAATGAAAGTAACTTGTATATCGGTCAAAACTTTATTAAACAACTAATTCAAAAGAATTTAACTCCAGAAGATGTAATAGATATACATAAACAAGCAATAGAAGAAATTTATAACGATTTACCAGAATCAATGTTACATGCATATGATTTTTTAATCGAAGTGATGGTACATTTTGGTTTGATGTTTAAAGAACACCAGAGTCTCTTAATAAAACAAGAAGAGATTCGAATAGAAATGGATGTAGCAGCAAAAATTCAGAATCTATTATTAGAGACAACAATTCCTAACCCAAAAGATTTAGATATCGGAATGGTTTCAGTACCTATCCGAAAATTGAACGGAGATTATGTACATTTTATGCATAATCAAAATTATTTTAGTGTTGCAGTAACGGATGTTGTAGGGAAAGGGGTCCCTGCAGCACTTTGTATGTCCATGGTAAAGTACGGGTTAGACACATTAGAGTATGCGCGGAGTAACCCATCATATGTTTTAGAAGTGTTAAATAATATCATCGAAAAAAGTGTAGATGACAGTATGTTTGTTTCCCTATTTTATGGGCGTTTTGATTTAGAGAATAATATATTTACATGGAGTTCTGCTGGCCACGAACCGGCACTTTACTATAATTCAACAGAGCAAACTTTTTATGACCTTGAAACAAAAGGATTGTTATTAGGCATTTTACAAGAAGTAAAGTACAACCAACATGATATAAAATTAAACGATAATGATTTTTTAATATTAATGACAGATGGGGTAACAGATTTTCGCGAGATGGAGGAATTTGACTCTAGAGGTTATATAAAAGATCTGGCACTGTCAATTAGTCATTTAACTGCACAAGAAATGTGTGAAGTTATCTATGAAAAATTGCAGGAACTACTAAACTTCAATATAGAAGATGACTTTACAATTGTTGTTATTAAAAAATAATATATTTAAACTTTAGTAGGTTTAAATCTTATTTGATAGGGAAATGTATTATAGGTATTGATGGGAGGTACCCAAAGTGAATGTAAGTGTGCAGTTTCGAAAAAATGATAATACTTTACAAGGTTTTGTAGAAGGTGAGCTTGATACTTATACTGCGCCAATGTTACGAGAAGAGTTAGATTCTATTCAGTTATTTGAAGGAATGTCTATTGAACTTGATCTTTCTAATGTTCGTTATATGGATAGCACTGGTCTAGGGGTTTTTGTTGCCTTCTACAAAAAAGTAATGAAACAAAAGGCTAATTTAAAATTGGTAGCATTATCTAGTAGACTTGCGAGATTATTTGAAATTACAGGCCTAAGTGAATTGATGGAGATCGAATCAGTTAAGAAGGTGTGAATAAATTAATGAGAGCATTTGACTACATTGAAATTAGAATACCGGCAAAACCGCAGTATGTCAGTGTTATTAGATTAACGATTTCTGGAATGGCTACTAGAATAGGGTTTTCGTATGACCAAATTGAAGATTTAAAGATTGCTGTTAGTGAGGCTGTTACAAATGTAGTACAGCACGCCTATCAAGGTATTGAAGACGGTGAAATTGTTATTGGGAGCGCACTGTATCCTCATAAAATCGAAGTAATGATTTCAGACTTTGGAAGCAGCTTTAATTTTGAAGAGGTTAAATCGAATATAGGACCATATCGTGATTATGAGAACGTCGAGCTCATACGTGAAGGTGGACTAGGGTTGTTCCTAATGGAGACGTTAATGGATGAAGTGAGGGTGAATAACGAAGGCGGAGCTACTGTTTTCATGACAAAGTATGTCACGAGAGAGCAGGTGGGAGAAGATGTCGAACAAATCTCAACTTGAATCGACAAGTAGTACTGAAGTTTACAAGTGGATAGAGCAATATCAAGAAACACAAGATGATATTGTTCTAACCAATCTTGTTTTACACTATAAAACTTTAGTAGAGTCAATTGCAAAAAAATATTCATATGGTAAATCGCATTATGAAGACATTGTACAAGTAGGTATGCTTGGTTTATTAGGAGCAGTACGAAGATTCGATTTATCTATAGGGAAAAGTTTTGAAGCGTTTGCAATACCAACTATTGTTGGTGAAATTAAACGTTTTCTACGAGATAAAACATGGGATGTCCACGTCCCTAGACGAATTAAAGAGCTTGGTCCAAAAATAAAAGAAGCCGTTGAAATATTAACAAATAAATTACAACATTCACCGGCTATTCATGAGATTGCTACATATTTAGAAGTTAATGAAGAAGATGTATTAGAAGCGATGGAAATGTCGAGAAGTTATCATGCATTATCGATGGACCATTCAATAGAATCAGATACTGACGGAAGTACGATTACCTTATTCGATATTATCGGTAAGGAAGATGATGGTTTTGAAAAAGCAAACCGTAGATTAGTTGTATCGAAAGCAATGGATGTTTTAAGTGAAAGGGAAAAAAGTATTTTAAAATTAACATATTTGGACCAATTAAGTCAGAAGGAAGCTGGGGATTTACTAGGTATATCTCAAATGCATGTTTCTCGTATACAACGAAAGGCAATCAAAAAATTACAAGATGCAATCGAAATTAGTACAGGAGTTTCATAATTAACACTATACAGAACGTGTGTAATGTATTATCAAAATACTGAAGATTTAAAGAAGTCTGCTTTTTTAGTAGACTTTTTTATTTGTGACAGAAATCATCCTTGTTAGATTAGTGTTTGCATGTAGAAGTTCCCCTTTTGTCTACTCACAATAGTCATCGATAGTAGAAATTGTTATGTAGATGGTAAAATAATAATAAGATATGTGAAAGGTAGTGGATTAATGATTGATTCAAAATTGCTCCAATTAATTGCATCAAGTACATCGGTAAAGCCATCCCAGGCGGAGGCAGTAATTAAGCTATTAGATGATGGAAATACGGTTCCATTTATTGCTCGTTATCGAAAAGAGGCAACGGGTTCATTAGATGAAGTACAAATAAAATCAATAGAAGACCGCTATCATTACATACAGCAACTAGAACAAAGAAAAGAAGAGGTTCTTCGATTAATTGAAGAACAAGGAAAGTTAACAGAAGAATTAGCGGCTGCAATTAAAGCGGCAACAGTATTGCAACGAGTTGAAGATCTATATCGACCATATAAGCAAAAACGTAGAACGAAGGCAACGATAGCAAAAGAAAAAGGACTAGAACCATTAGCTGAAGAGTTGTTAAAGTTCTCTAAAGAGAGTGTTGAAGAGTTCGCATTAACGTTTGTCAATGAAGAAAAAGGTGTAAACAATGTAGAAGAAGCTATTGCAGGGGCAAAAGATATTTTAGCGGAATCCTTTGCAGATGATGCTAGTATACGTGAAAAGCTTCGAAATCTTTCACGGAGAGAGGGTCGTATTATAACGACTGTTAAAGAAGCTGAAAAAGATGAAAAGAAAGTTTTCGAAATGTACTATGAATACGAAGAACCTGTAAAGCAGATTGTACCTCATCGTACACTTGCTATTAACCGTGGTGAAAAAGAAGATATAATAAAAGTTTCTATTCAAGTACCTGTAGATAAAGTGCTACAAGTTATGGAAAAAGAATGGATTCCTCAAAATTCAACTTCTCCATCTGTAACTCATGTGAAAGAAGCGATTGAGGATAGCTATAAACGTTTAATCCAGCCGTCTATTGAACGAGAGATACGTAATGAATTAACGGAAAAGGCGGAAGAACAAGCGATTCATATTTTCTCAGAAAACTTACGTAGTCTTCTACTCCAACCACCAATGCGCGGAAAGATGGTATTAGGGGTGGACCCGGCCTATCGTACGGGATGTAAACTTGCAGTAGTAGACGAAACAGGAAAAATGTTAGAAGTAACAGCTATATACCCGCACCCACCAAAGCCAGATGTTGAAAAATCAAAATCGATCATTAAATCTTTATTAGATAAATATCCAATCAGTATAATCGCTATTGGTAATGGTACTGCCTCACGAGAAACAGAGCAATTTATTGCAGATGTCTTAAAAGAAGTAGAAAGAGACGTTGCTTATGTAATTGTTAATGAAGCGGGTGCTTCTGTTTATTCTGCATCTGAGGTAGCACGTAACGAATTTCCAGATTTACAAGTTGAGCAACGTAGTGCAGTTTCGATAGCTAGAAGGTTACAAGATCCGCTTTCTGAGCTGGTAAAAATCGATCCAAAAGCAGTTGGTGTAGGCCAATACCAGCATGACGTTTCACAAAAAAAATTAGCAGAATCTTTAACATTCATTGTAGAAACAGCAGTAAACCAAGTAGGTGTAGATGTAAATACTGCATCCTCTTCGCTATTACAATATGTATCGGGCTTATCGAAAACCGTAGCAGAAAATATTGTTAAAGCTCGTAGTGAAGGTGGAAAATTTACTTCACGTGCTCAATTGAAAAAAATACCACGCTTAGGTGCAAAAACTTATGAACAAGCTATAGGGTTCTTACGTATACCAGAGGCGAAAAATCCACTAGATGCTACAGGAATTCACCCAGAGAGTTATAAAATAGCGGAGGATATCTTATCTGCTGCTGGATTAACAAAAAAAGATGTGGGAACTAATAAATGTGAAGAAGCACTGAAAGACGTAAATATCAAAACACTAAGTGAACAATTAGGAATCGGGGAAGTTACAGTTAAAGATATTGTGGATACTTTAATGAAACCAACTCGTGATCCACGTGATGCATTCCCTCAACCATTATTAAAGACAGATGTTTTAAAAATGGAAGATTTAAAAGTAGGAATGGAATTACAAGGTACTGTTCGAAATGTAGTGGATTTTGGTGCTTTTGTAGATATTGGAGTGAAACAGGATGGTCTTGTTCACATTTCGAAGTTACAAAAACGCAGAATTAAACACCCACTTGAAGTTGTATCGTTAGGTGACATTGTAACAGTATGGGTGGAAAAAGTGGAAGTGGATAAAGGGCGCATCTCATTAACAATGATTACTCCTGAAAAACAAGAACAAATATAAAATTATATTGAACTATATAGTGTCATATTATATAAAACAAGTGAAGGGAAGTTAGCCATTCTCTATCACTTGTTTTATTCTTAATGTATCAATAGGCTGTATCTTTTTTAGGAGGGATAATATGTCTGACCAAGAATTACAGCGGCTAGTAGAAAAATTATCATTAGAAAAGTTTGCAGTTCCTTTTTTACATAAAGCCTATTTTAACAAACGACTAAGAACAACTGGTGGACGCTATCTTTTGAATAGCCATAATATTGAATTCAATCCGAAGTCTTATGAGATTTTTGGGATTGATGAATTGATAGGGATTATATTGCATGAATTATGTCATTACCATTTGCATTTGCGAGGCATGGGATATAAGCATCGAGATGCAGATTTTCGTAATTTATTAAAAAAAGTTGGGGCTCCTCGCTTTTGTTCTAGTATTGAAGAAACTAAAAAGAAACAAATCACTGCAATACATATGTATGAGTGTTTAGATTGTAAGCAACAATATCCAAGAAAAAGAAGGATGAATATTGAGAAATATAGATGTGGAAAGTGCCATGGAAGATTGAAAAAGATTAGCAAATAAGGATCAACTTAAACTCAAAATAAAGATAGTTTTTGTAAAAATAAATTAGAAAAAAGTATTGCATTTTAAATGTAGATGTTATAGAATATTTTTTGTCACTAGTTCTTAGTGCTTTATTGAATAGAAACAAACTTGTTTGTACATTCTATAAAAGGTACTGAGATACAGCTTTGAAAAAAACTTTAAAAAAAGTGTTGACATTAAAAAACAAACACTTTAAAATAGTAAAAGTCGATGAGCTGAAATAACAATATTCCGAAGTAGCTCAGTGGTAGAGCAACCGGCTGTTAACCGGTTGGTCGTAGGTTCGAGTCCTACCTTCGGAGCCATGGCCCGTTGGTCAAGTGGTTAAGACACCGCCCTTTCACGGCGGTAACACGGGTTCGAATCCCGTACGGGTCACCAACATTTAAACTACATATATAAAACGAAAAAAAGGTCCCGTGGTGTAGCGGTTAACATGCCTGCCTGTCACGCAGGAGATCGCCGGTTCGATCCCGGTCGGGACCGCCATCGTTGGGGTATAGCCAAGCGGTAAGGCAACGGATTTTGATTCCGTCATGCCTAGGTTCGAATCCTAGTACCCCAGCCAACTTTACGAGCCATTAGCTCAGTGGTAGAGCATCTGACTTTTAATCAGAGGGTCGAAGGTTCAAGTCCTTCATGGCTCACCAGTTTAATATTTGATAACAAATAATTGCTATATTAAAGTCTTCATTGAACGCGGTCGTGGCGGAATGGCAGACGCGCTAGGTTGAGGACCTAGTGGGGGCAACCCTGTGGAGGTTCAAGTCCTCTCGGCCGCACCAAGTAGCATGCATTTAATTACTGCGCCCGTAGCTCAATTGGATAGAGCGTCTGACTACGGATCAGAAGGTTGTGGGTTCGACTCCTGCCGGGCGCGCCAAATAAAAAATAAATATATTAATAAATATGCGGGTGTAGTTTAATGGTAAAACCTCAGCCTTCCAAGCTGATGTCGTGAGTTCGATTCTCATCACCCGCTCCAATTATTTTATTATGAACATTGAAAACTGAACAACAAAACGTTAATGAATATAGTTTCTCATTAAATTGAGGAACAAATTTTGGACATCAATTTTGATGCCAGCAATTTTTTGAGCTTTATCAAATTCTTTTATGGAGAGTTTGATCCTGGCTCAGGACGAACGCTGGCGGCGTGCCTAATACATGCAAGTCGAGCGGACCTTTAGAAGCTTGCTTCTGAAGGTTAGC
>NZ_RBZN01000040.1 GCF_003628435.1 Ureibacillus endophyticus
ATAATGCACAACTCACCTTTTTCTGCTTGTTTCTAGTCAACTCAAGTATAGAAAAATAGGTGATGTTGTGCATTTTGTTTTTCATAAATTGTAGGCAAACCCCAACAATTAATATAGAACCAAATTTATCCCGCCTTTTAGAACTATCCGCCAATAAAAAAAGAAGTTGTCCATTTCTGAACAACCTCTTCCCCATAATTTTATGAAAATACCAAAATTTTACGCGCGATAGATTCTGTTAAACGAGATGCAACTTTCGGAACAGCCCATTTAATAAGCGGTGTTAATACAGCGCCAGATAATCCGCCTGCATTCACTTCCACCGTACACGTCATTGTTGTTTTCCCATTCACTTCTTCAGCAGTAAAATGTCCGCTTCCCGTGAAATTATCAGATAACCCTTTAAGTGCAAATTTAATATTTGAAGGTTCATTCCACTCAGTAATATCAACTTGAGCTTCGATTGTCTTCTTAATTCCTTTTACACTACCTTCAAATGTCCAAATCGATTGTTTGTCATTAATGATTTTATGTTCTTTATAGGCTGGCACAGCTGTTGCCCATTTTTCAAGATCACTGACATAATCCCAAACTGCTTGTACATCTACTGGAATTTCTACTGTATGTGTTCCTGTTGCCATGATGATCCCCACTTTCGCTACAAATAAATGACTTTTACAAAATAATTATTACATAAAAAGTATAAATTTACATCATTTATTCTCAAAAAGCTGAAGACTTTATTTTGCGGAAATTACCTATCCTTTGGCTGATTTTACTACCAAAAACCAATTAATCTAATGCACTCTTTCCCTTTTATGCTTGTCACAGATTTTTAACGAAAATGTGTGTAGTTTTTGTAAAAATTTATGTAAACGTAATCATTATGAACGATATGTGAAATCCTTCACTAGCTATTTTCTTTTCTTTTTTTTGGGTGTACAATGGTTTCAAGTGATATACAACACAGATAAAACATCCAATAAAAAGTCTATTGTGTTATATAACAATCAGATAATTAAAAGGAGAAAATGAAAATGTGGGTAGTGACTGTTTTTGAGAAAGACACTGTTCGTATGTTTGAATTTTTAAGTCAAAAAGAGGCAAACAAAAAGTTAGCGAGTGTTAAAGGTTCTGCCATTCTTTCCTTTACAAAATAATTCTAATAACCCTATGTTTTGATGATAAATTAACTAATCAGGAGGCGACCCTCAATGTGGGTACTAACAATTTTTGAAAATAGCGATGTACGTATGTTCCAATTTGATACAAAAGAAGAAGCTGTAAAAGCACTTGAAGCAACAACACTATCAGGGATTATTTCTTACACTACTTTATCTTTTGTAGCATAAAATATCGTTCTGAAGCTCAATTGTAGACACTAAAAACACCGTACAAATGGACGGTGTTTTTCTTATTTCGGATCATTCAGTTTTCTACATATGTATTATAAATTTGTGTAATGATTAAAATTATTTGCTATGAACAACTTTTTACTCATCTCAAAGTTTACTTCTTCTAAATGATTTGAATCTTTTAGTTCAAAGACCCTTAAATTATTTAGAAATGGCTGTAATTTATTATCTTTAAGTAATTGTAGTATTAAATTAACTTTTGCTCTCTTTTTATTTGAGTTTACAGGGGAATTATCTAATATCATACCAACAATCCCCAAAATGATATCAATTAGTTCAACACCAATTTCTTCCCCTTTTTTTCGATAAAGACATTCTTCAATCACAAATGATTCTCCCCTATATAGGGAATGAATATTAAGATAGTTTTTCATTTTCTCACCAAGGTTTTTATCACGATATTCAGTTGAATCCTCTATTAATATTGAAGCTCGCACATTACTTTTCTCTGAATAGCCTCGTAAAAGTCCGTAACAAATACGTTCAGGTAATTTTGTATAGATCGTGTCATTTACAATATTCTTCTTAGATTGATAGACTTCTTGAAACATATTTGCTTGTTTGGATAAAGCTGATTTTGAATAATGAATCAAATTAAATTGAATAAAAGGAGCTAGTGGTTGAGCTAAATCAAATAGTTTTTCTATTCCCTCTTTAGCTTTTGAATATCCATTATATTCTGTCCAATGAAGTGAATAAGATTTATTTAAATTATGAAGTTCTTCAAATATTACATGATTGTATATAGTACCAGGTACAGATAATGCCCCCATTAATTGAATAGAATCACTACTCTGCTTCCCACTTTCATCAAAACAAATGATTAATTCTGAAGAGTTTTTATCTTGGTTCATGGAAGGGATTTCACCTACTTTTCTTGACAATTGGTATAATCGTTTGACATAATGTATATATTAATAGTTAAAGATACGCTTTACTCATGTCATTCGTTACATGCGTTGGCGTAGCGGATAAAGGAACTCATGTCATTCGTACATGCGTTCCTTTTTTATTTGAATTATATAGTAATTATAAAAACGAAACAACCGTTCGCTACTCCTTATTTTCATTGTGATAAAAGATTCGCGCATCAACTCTGCCGTTTTTGTTCCCCACATGCAACTTTGATCCATTACATTTACCCCCCCTAAAGATATAAAATCTATTGATAATTTGTAAAACACAATGTAAACGGAATCATTTTGAACGATATGTGAAATACTTCACTACCCCTTCCCTTTTCATATATTTAGGTGTACAATGGTCTCAAGTGATATATAACACAGACACAAATAACTAAAAAAATCACCGATTGTTATATAACAAAAAGTATGCATTTAAAGGAGAGAATAAAGATGTGGGTAGTAACTATTTTTGAGAACAATTCAGTTCGTATGTTTGAATTCTTAAGCAAAAATGAAGCTAACAATATGCTTGCTAACGTCAAAGGTTCTGCCATTCTTTCCTTTACAAAATAGATTTGGTAAATAAAACAACACAATACTAGGAGGCATTCAATATGTATGTACTAACAATTTTTGAAAATGACAATGTTCGCATGTTCCAATTTGATACAAAAGTAGAAGCTGAGAAAGCACTTGAAGCAACAACTCAACCAGCAATCATTTCTTACACAACTTTATCTTTAGCAGCTTAAAAAAAACGCCGTTCGAAAGTGGACTGCGTTTTCAAATTTATTCCAATTATTCTCTTTACTATTGTGTCCCTACATTGTGTCCCTCACAACAACTCGCACTTTCCTTAAATACTATGTGAATTTCCTCTAAAACTCGTATTTCCCTATACTTTATACTAAAAATATTACATCCAAAAATATGAAGGTTTTGTAAAAATCTATGTAAACGGAATCATTATGAACGATATGTGAAATTCTTCACTATCCCTTCCCTTTTTATATATTTAGGTGTACAATGGTCTCAAGTGATATATAACACAGACATAAATAATAAAGAATTTCATCTGTTGTTATATAACAAAAAGTATGCATTTTAAGGAGAGAATAAAGATGTGGGTAGTAACTATTTTTGAGAAAAACTCAGTTCGTATGTTTGAATTCTTAAGCAAAAATGAAGCTAATAATATGCTTGCTAACGTCAATGGTTCTGCCATTCTTTCCTTTACAAAATAGATTTGGTAAATAAAACAACACAATACTAGGAGGCATTCAAAATGTATGTACTAACAATTTTTGAAAATAATAATGTACGCATGTTCCAATTTGATACAAAAGTAGAAGCACAAAAAGCACTTGAAGCAACAACTCAGCCAGCAATCATTTCTTACACAACTTTATCTTTAGCAGCTTAAAATTTACAATGGAACTTATGTCCAGTACATAGGTTCTTTTTTTATTGTCAAAATCAAAAAAGCTACGCACAATAATGTACGTAGCTATATTACATCAAAAAAGCGCTTACAAATATACAACTCCGAATTTATTAGTAGTTTAACATTTAATATTACTAAGCTTTAGAAGTTTTTGGCCTACATTGTTTAAATTCATGTATGTGTGGCTCATTTGTTGCATATTTGCTGTATATTCCTGGGTGAAGGATGAAATTTGAGAAGTTGAATTATTAATAAATTCGATGGATTGTTTAATATTTTCCAATTCTTTTGTTATAATGTCGGCACTTTGGTTACTATCTTGAGCCATTTTCTGAATTTCATTGGCTACAATCGCAAAGCCTCTACCATGGACTCCTGAACGCGCCGCTTCAATTCCTGCATTAAGTCCTAGAATTTTAGATTTTTGTGCAATATCTTTTACCGATCTAACAATTGAATTAATTTGTTGAATATCTTGAGTTGCTGTTTCAGCTAGGTGTGATAGTTCCTCTAATTGTTTTGAAACGTTCACACTTGCATTTGTCAATTCGTCAGTAGTGACAGACATTTCCGCAACAGATTCAGACAATGCATTTGAAACTGATCGTAATTCACTTATCGTATCATTGGAAATCACACCTGTACATACTCCGACAACTTGTCCATTATCGAATATCGGAACAGCTGATGCAATATATGCGAAACCAAACAATTCTGGTCCTCGTTCTTCGCGTATATGCTTACCACTTTTTAATGCACGGACACTTGTTGTATTTTTATGTTGTTCCACTGTTTCACCAAGCTTTATTTTTAAGTCAACCGTTTTCCCCGCTTTATACCCTACTACCTTCTCTGTATCAAAAATGAGAACACACGCATCTTCTGGGTAGGTCAATTGATATGTATCTATAGCGTCCACTACTGCCTTTAGTTTTGTATTCATAAAAACCCCTCTTTTCCTATAACATTAATGTATATATTTCACCAAATTCCCCCGTATTCCTCCTAATGTCCAATCCTCTTTGTTAATGATAATATAATAAATTATTCAATTGCATTTTCCTTCCATTTCCATTTTACCATAATTACATACTAATGGAATATGCTACAGGAATTTGATGTGGGTTTTATGTTATCTCCGCGCAGACTAAAATTAAAGCGCAATATACAAGACATAAACCATCTCGAATACCGCGCTCAACTAAAGATTATTTTTTCTTTTCACAAACTACTTTAATAATAATATGCTCAACAAATGCTCTTACTAACAAGTTTCATTGAAAATAGTTACACTCTCCACAACCGTTCCAACTTTTCTCCATCATTAATGTAACTTAATTCTAAGACATCTGGATTAGTAAGAGCTTTACAACTATCGAAATTAAAACCATCATCATAATAATTTAGTAGAAGAGACATCAAATTTCCGTGTGTAACGATGGGTGTATTTTCAAAGTCGCTTATCTGTTATAAAGGATATGTTATGAACATAAGTTAATTTGTCATTTACATATACTCCAGCCTCTTCTAAAATTTCTCGCTTCAATGCTTTCTCTAAAACGTCTGAAGAAGCTAGTCCCTCCTTAACTTTGACACCTACAAGGGATAAGAGACCTCCCGCATGTTCTTCTTTCTTGCTTTTTACAATAATAAGCCATCTATCATTTTCCCTTACTGCACCTTCAACATTTACGATAAACATAAAGTTCCCCTTCGACTGAGTTACCTAATTTTGTAATACCTTCTATATTATCTTTATAAAAAAAGTAGTACAAACCATAAATTTGGTTTGTACTACTTTTTCCTAATGATGTTCGTGTTCTGCAGCCATTGCATCTGCTTTTGTTGGATGAACTGTACCTTTTGGATGGTTTGGTGGAGCATAAATTGAATAAAGCTTAAGCGGGATGTGTCCGATATTTGTTAGATTGTGCCATGTTCCAGCTGGGATAAAAATAGCTGAATCATCTTTTACATATTCTTGAAAAGATAATTCCACTTGATTTTTGCCCATTTGAACAATTCCTAATCCTTGTTCCACTCGTAAAAATTGATCAACATCTGGATGCATTTCTAAACCAATACTTTCACCCGGCATTAAACTCATTAATGTTAATTGTAAATTTTCCCCTGTCCATAAAGCGGTACGAAACGTGTTATTTTGTTCAGCTGCTTCATGAATATCAACTACGTAAGGGTTTCCGCCATAATCACTCATCATACCTGTAAAATTAGTTGATTGTTCATATCCAGGAATGTTACCTGTATGCCATTGATATGGTGGCATTCCGTAATGAACCATTGGCGTATAGTATACCATTTGAAATGGCCAACCATAAGGATAGTACATATTATCATATCCCTTCATACATGATAAAAATATACTATGCAAATGATTGTAAAAATGTTTAAATGTTATTTTATATTTATGCAATTCTTCAAAAATCAAACTCACTCGATGTAATCCATTTATGGTGAGGGTTCACATCATACACCACTAAGGATATTTCAGTTTTCTATTATACATAGAATGACATTATCCACTAATTTCGTACTAAATTGTTGAATGCTGTAATAAACATAGATTATGAAAATGAAAGAGTTACATCAGCTCTTATTGTTTTCATTCTTTTTTGGCTATCTCTTCACTATTTGGAGTAGCAATAAAACTTCACTTTTAGGGGGTTGTTACGTGAAAAAGAGATGGATTTTCGGTATTTTCTTTGTTTTTTCATTCCTATTACTTGCTGCTTGTAGCGATGATGATTCGAGCAAAGAAACGAACACTACCGAAGAAACAACACCAGACACTGCTACAACGGAAGAATCAACGCCATCTGGTAAATTAGTCATTTACACTGGACGCGATGAAGGTCTCGTGCAAGGCGTGATTGAACGATTTAACGAAAAATATCCTGACATTGAAGTTGAATATTTAACAATGGGTGCTCAACAAATTTTAGAACGTTTACGTGCTGAAAAAGCGAATCCACAAGGTGACTTCTGGTGGGGTGGTACACAATCTGCATTAATAGTTGGTGCAAATGAAGATTTATTACACGAATGGGAACCGAGCTTTGCCGCAAGTATTGAAGACACACATAAAGATCCACAAGGTCGCTGGTTTGGAGAAATGTTATTACCAGAAGTTATTATGATTAATAGTGACGTCCTTTCAAAAGAAACAGGACCACAAGATTGGGATGATTTGCTTGATCCAAAATGGAAAGATCAAATCCTTATTCGTGGTGTGTTAGCATCGGGTACAATGCGTACGATTTACTCTTCTATGATTTATCGTCAAGGTGCCGATACGCCTGAAAAGGGCTATGATTGGCTATTAAAACTAGATGCCAATACAAAAGAATATACGCAAGATCCAAACCAATTGTATTTAAAGCTAACTCGTCAAGAAGGAACGGTTTCTTTATGGAATTTACAAGATATTTTGTTGAAAAAACATACAACAGACTATCCATTTGATTATATTTATCCAAAAAGTGGTGCTCCAATTTTAGTAGATGGTGTTGCCGTTGTGAAAAACGCACCAAATCTTGAAAACGCACAATTATTTATGGAGTTTTTATTTGAAGAAGAATTAGTAACAGAATTAGCTCAAGAATATTATCAAATCCCTACAAGAACAGATATCGACTTAGAAGCAATGCCAGATTGGTTTAAAGAATTAGACTTAAAAACATTTGATATCGACTGGGAAGTGATGTCTGAGAAAGAGGCAGAATGGATGGAATATTGGGATACAAATGTTAAAGGTCGCGGTGGTAACTAAACTTAACCCGCTATCAATCAGTAGGTTCCACTACTAATTTGCTAACCCTCTCTTCTCTTATTTATAAATGCTTTTATTGGGTGTGACATCCTCTTGTCACACCCCTTTCTTCAATGAGGTCTATTTTTTCAAGAAAGGGGTTCTTGAATGAAAGGTGTTCATCTCAAACAAGTGACAAAATCCTTTGGCAACGTTCAAGCCATTAAAGATTTAAATTTATCAATTAAACCTGGTGAATTTTTTACGTTTCTTGGCCCGAGTGGTTGTGGGAAAACGACTACACTACGAATGATTGCAGGATTTTATTATCCAACAACTGGTCACATTTACTTTGATGAACAGAATGTCACAACTTTACAGCCAAACAAACGAAATATTGGGATGGTTTTTCAAAACTACGCCCTCTTTCCACATATGACAGTGGATGAAAATATCGCCTTTGGATTAAAGGTAAGAAAAATGCCGAAAAAAGAAATCGAAACGAAAGTGAATCGCATTCGAGAAATTGTTCATTTAGGTGAATATGGTCACCGAAAAATTAATGAATTATCCGGTGGTCAACAGCAACGTGTCGCACTTGCTCGAGCACTTGTGATTGAACCAGATATTTTGCTATTAGATGAACCCCTTTCGAATTTAGATGCGAAGCTACGTGAAGAAACACGATTTGAAATTAAACGAATTCAATCGGAACTCGGTGTAACAACGATTTATGTAACCCATGATCAAACAGAAGCTATGGCCATGTCTGACCGTATTATGGTAATGGAAAATGGTGAAGTTAAACAAATCGGAACACCTCAAGAAATTTATAATCGTCCAGTAAATCGATTTGTTTCGAACTTTATCGGTGAATCCAATACAATTGAAGCGAAAATTGAAACGGTTAGCGCCGATGATATTACCGTGCAAACAAAGGATGGCATGAGATTGCGCGGAAAAAAACAAAACGTCTCTCCCCTCGCCCAACTTGACCGTGAACAGACAATTTATGTTTCTGTTCGTCCTGAACTGATTCAATATGGTCCTGGTGAAAATGAAATGGTTGGGACAATTTCATTTGTAGAATTTACTGGTTTAAGTGCCCACTACCTTGTGAAAATGCAAAACTTCACATTGAAAGTCATGATTCTAAACGATGGGAGTCCATTAAAAAAAGTTGGCGAGCAAATAATGTTAAACATTCCTTCTGAAAATCTTTATTTTCTCGGTGAATAGGAGGAGATGCGTTGAATAATCCTTTTGAGTCAAAATGGTCCCGCCTTACTCAATCTCCTTATTTCATTTATTTGCTTATCTCGCCCTTATTTCTTATTTTATTTGCTTATGTAGTGTATCCGTTCTATCAAACCTTTCTTCAAAGTTTTAATGGAGAAGATACTTTATTAAACTATAAAAAGTTTTTTAGTTTAGCTAGTCCTGCCAATTTAGAAGCCCTCTGGAATAGTGTCTATATTTCAGTCTTTAGTGTCATTACGTGTGCAATTGTTGGTGTCACTATGGCATTTTTATTAGAGCGCTATGAATTTCCTGGGCGCCGTTTATTATCGGTTTTAGTATTAGTTCCAATGGCACTTCCCCCTTTAGTTGGGGTACTGTCTTTTACATTTTTATATGGAGAAAGTGGCATCATTCCGAGAGGCATTCAAGCTTTATTTCATCTTGACAAAGTACCTTTTGCATTAAAAGGAATTTGGGGAGTCATCGTTGTTCACACATTTACGATGTATACGTATTTTTATTTAACAGCCTCTGCTGCAATTAAAGGATTTGATCCATCATTAGAAGAAGCCGCAACAAGTTTAGGAGCGGGTCGAATACGAGTTTGGTTAAAGATTATCTTACCAATGTTAACTCCCTCTATGGTGGCAGCTTCCCTCCTTGTGTTTATGGTGTCAATGGCTTCCTATACAGCCCCACTCATGTTTGGGGTTGATCGTACAATGACGATGCAAATTTATTTAGCTCGGACAAATGGAAATCTTGAAATGGCTGCAACACAATCCACCATTCTTTCTATTGTATCTATTACCTTTTTAATCTTGATGCGGTGGTATCAAAATCGGCGAAACTATCAAAATTTAAGTAAAGGTATTAGTGTGCACCGTTCCGAAGTGTCATCCAAACCATTAAAGATGTTAGCGGTCATTGGCTCATTTATCGGAACACTTGTGTTAATTTTACCGATATTAGTGCTGGTACTTATTTCATTTTCAGTCGATGGATCTTGGACTGTTCAAGTATTACCGCCAAAATATACATTCGACCATTATATTGCCCTCTTTACTGATGAACGAACGTGGCGACCGATTTGGAATTCGATTCAAATGTCCTTTGTAGCAACTATTGGGAATATTTTATTTGGGGTTGCCGCTGCGTATGCGATGGTACGGCTTCAGTTTAAGGGGAAGACTTTGTTGGACATTTTGATTATGGTTCCGTGGGCATTACCTGGTACGGTTGTTGCGGTGAATATTATTGCTGCCTTTAGTACGGAAAATATTTTTGCGTTTAACCAAGTATTAATCGGCACGTTTTGGATTTTACCACTAGCTTACTTTATTCGTCATATGCCACTTGTCTTTCGTTCCACGTCTGCCTCACTTATGCAGCTTGATCAGTCGATTGAGGAAGCCGCAAGAAGTTTAGGTGCAACTTGGTGGTATACATTCCGAAGAGTTGTCTTGCCTTTAACATTTACAGGCGTTTTAGCGGGTACGTTACTTGCCTTTGTACAAAGTATTGGTGAATTTGTGGCGTCGATTTTAATTTACAGTACATCGACTATTCCATTATCTGTGGCGATTTTCCAAAAGCTTTATGCCTTTGATTTTGGAACAGCTTGCGCTTATGGCGTTTTACAAATTGTGTTAATTTTAATTGTATTAGTCATCTCAGAAAAGCTTTCAAAAGGCAGTGCCGGAACAGCACTTTAAATAAATAGAGAGAGATTCACGCATACTAGTGAACCTCTCTCTACTTTACTTTATAATAGGTCAATCCAAATTTTAATCGTCGTAACTAAAATTAATGCTGCCAAAATACTTTGTAATGCTCTTGTGTTCAACTTCTGGCTTATCTTTGCCCCAATCGGCGCGGCAATGATTCCAGCTAGGATGATAATGATTGCTACTGAGTAATTGACTTGACCCGTTAAGATTTTACCAGCAGAACCCGCAATAGAAGATATTAGCGTTATAGCAAGGCTTGATGCAATAGCCATATGGGTTGGAATTCGAAAGACTAGTAGCAAAATTGGTATGATTAAAAATCCTCCACCTGCACCGACAATCCCAGAACCAATCCCTACTAAAAATGCTAATATTGCTGCAAGCGGCTTATTGAACGTGACTTCTTGTAACTGAGGTTCCTCCTGTTTTGGAATAAACATCATAATGGCTGCTAGTAAGGATAAGATACCGTAGACAATATTCACTGCACTTTCAGGTAATATGCTCGAACCAAAACTTCCAATGATTGTTCCAAATAGGACAGAGATACCCATAACAGCGATTAACGATTGATTTAACAAACCACCTTTTCTAAAACCTAATACACCTGCCATTGACACGAACAAAACGTCCAAAGCACTTATTCCAGATACTTCGTGGGCTGTTAATGCTTGAAATCCGAACAGTGGTGGAATCATCAAGAGCAAGGGATATTTCACAATTGCGCCACCGATTCCAAGCATGCCAGATAGCAATGAACCAATGAACCCAATCGTGAAAAGTAATACAATATATTCGATAGTCATGAGTTACCCTTTTTGAATGAAGAACTTGATAACGTCTGACTCTTCACGATGTTCCAACACTGTATGTCCTCCAGCATTCGCCCAAGCTGGTATATCTGATAATGCACCTTTATCTGTTACATGCACTTCTAGTACTTCCCCAGCAAATAACGTATCCATTTCTTTTTTTGTTCTGATAATCGGCATCGGACATGATAAACCTTTAACATCTAAAATTTTAACTACTTCCATATTTTTCACTTCCCTGTTATCGTACTGCACAGCGATTTGGACCAATTTCCATTTCTGTTTGTTCCTCATCGTCTGGTGTTATTTTTCCCATGTTGACTTGACGAATTTGTTGGTAAGCATTCGGTTGTGGTGGAAGTTGTTCTGTTACCGTTTTTCGGAATTCTTCTTCATCCGATATATTTAATCCATGATTTGCATTGAATAATTCACTAAGTGGTTTAGCAACTGTACCATCTTCATTTAACTCATCGATGATCATAAAATGCGCGGGTAGAACAATTAGATCTTTAGCTAATTCACGATAACGTTTATAAAGTGTTTCACGTAAATCGCCTACCCAATCTTCCGCTTTCCCTGCTAAATCAGGGCGTCCAATTGAATCAATAAATAAAATATCCCCCGTTAATAAATACTTCTCATCTACAATAAAAGATGTGGAACCAATTGTATGCCCTGGTGAATAAAGTGCTCCGACCTCAAGTTGAGACGCACCAATTTGCACTTTTAAATTATCCTCAAGAGACGTGAATTCAAATGTCACTTCTTCTGCATCTTTCGGTGGCAAATAATACGTAGCACCAGTCAATTCTGCGATTTGTCGTCCACCTGAAATATGGTCTGCATGTAAGTGGGTATCGAAGACATGTTTAATTGTTACATTTTTTTCTTTTGCAAAATTGATAAACACATCTGTGAAACGAACAGCATCAATGATAGCAGCTTCCCCTTCAGAAATCACCATGTAGGATAGGCAACCTTTCCCTAGACGTACAAATTGGTAAAGCTCTCCTCCACTAGATAAATCTCCTACTTTAATTGGTTCTAAATACGTACTCCATGATTTCATACCACCTTCAAGATAATATACATCTTGACGCGTTTCTGCAATCATATTTGCAACAAATACGGAAGAACCTTCTTTTGCACACAAAACTAACACATCTTGATTTGCTGGAATTTTAGGTAGTATTTCTTCAACCCCATCTAATAATTCAAAATAAGGTACATTTAAATAGTTGAAATTGTGGCCTTCAATTTTCCAATCTTCAAAAGCATCCTGATTTCGAACATCTATAATAAATAACTCTTTATTTTCAATTACTTTACGAGCAACTTGTGCTGCTGTCATTTTAGTAGCCGTCATATCAAATTACCCCCATAGGTATTATTTTTAGTATTTTTATAGTGGAAGGTGTAACCCTTCCACTCATTATTAAAACGTTAACGTTGGAGATGCATCTTTCGCAAATTCAAGGAAAGTTACTGCTCCCCCTACTTCAATACCATCGATAAAATCATCTTTTGTAAGACCCATTACATCCATCGTCATTTGACAACCAATAAATTTCACACCTAGTTCTTGTGCCATTTCCACTAGTTGAGGAATTGATGGTACATTTGCTTTCGCAAACCCTTCAGCAATATGTTCTTTTCCTTCTGGTAATGGCAGTGCGTGCATTGCTTGTTTATGAATTAAGTTTAATCCTTCAAAGGTAAAGAAAATCGCTACCTCTTTTTCCGTTGCCGCTGCTGCTGTGGCAATATTAAATACTTTATAAGCGTCAAAAACCCCACCGTTACTTGCAATAATCGCTACTTTGTTAGACATGTTACATTCCCCCATTTATAATTTTTTTGATAAATTGCCCTTCCAAGCAGTTATTCCTGGAACGACATTAAATACTTTCTTAAATCCATTTGCTGCAAGCTTTTTTGCAGCAAAATCACTACGCTTACCAGTACGACAAACAACATAGATTTCTAGATCTTTATTTATTTCATTTATACGGTTTTCTAATTCACCTAAAGGGATGGATTTTGCCCCTTTAATATGACCAAAAGCATATTCGACTTCTTCACGAACATCTAATATTACGCCACTTTCAAGACTTTGAAGTTCATCAATAGAAACCGTATGCTCAAAAGGTTTTTCTTCAATGGATTCATTTGAGCATTTTCGAATATAGTGCTTTAACAAATTTCCTTCTTCAATCGTTCCAATAAATTGATGACCTACTGAATCAGCCCATGCTGCTAAATCAGCCTTTGAACCTTTATCAGTTGCTAAAACTTCTAAAATTTGCCCTTCCTGTAAGCTATCCATTGCTTTTTTCGTTTTCACAATAGGCATTGGACATGCTAGCCCTTTTGCATCTAATTGAACATCACCTTGCATATTACAAACCTCCTATACCTCACAGGGTATTAAATCACTCAAAAAAATTATTCTATCTTTCCTTCCCATTCAAGCATTCCACCGGCCATATTCATCACATTAAAACCATGGCTTTGTAAATATTGAGTAGCTTGTGCACTTCTTCCACCAGAACGACAAACCATAATATATTGCTTATTTTTATCAAGTTCATTTTGGCGGAATCCAAGTAATCCAAGTGGGATGTGAAGAATATTTGGTATATGCCCAGCCTCTACTTCATGAACTTCTCGAACATCGATAAGATTTAACTGTTCACCAGCTTCTAATCGTTGTTGAACTTCTTTTGCACTGATTTCTTGCATTTGAATAACCTCCTAGTTTCTCCATGCACTCATGCCGCCACGAACATTCGTTACATTTTCAAAACCTAATTTCTTAAGTTGTTTACATGCTTGGGAGCTTCTCATGCCACTTTGACAAATCACAACAATTTCCTTGTCTTTTGGAAGTTTTGAGAAGTCCGAGCCTAATGGGATATTTTTAAATTGGCGAATATTACGTCCTTTAAATTCTCCAGGTGTTCGAACATCGATAAACAATTTATTTTCATCATTTAAAAGCGTTTTTAATTCCGAAGTTGAAATTGTTTTTACACCTTTTGCTGGTCGGAACCGCCAAATTAGAAATATGATTAATATCCCTATCACAAACCAAGTTTCCATAAACTACACCTCAATTACAAACCCATACCTGTATGGGTATAATTTTATTTAAAATAAAAAGTCGAAATTAACGACTCTTTACAAATAAATTCACTGCTTCTTGGATGGACTTATTGAGAACTTCTTCATCTCCATTTGCGTTCTGAATACATTCAAGTAAATTTTGACTGACAATCAAGCCAATTGATCGGTCTACACCAGAACGGACAGCAGATAATTGAGTGATGACTTCTTTACAATCTTTGCCTTCATCCATCATCTTCAAAACTCCTCTAAGCTGACCTTCAATACGTTTAATTCTGTTTTTTAATTTATCATCATACATATTCAACTGTACTGCCCCTCCTTTAAGTTTATCTCTTGCTTACAGTTACATCATATACCCCTATAGGTATATTGTCAACAAAAATAACACCGCTTAATTTTAAACGGTGTTTTATAACTTATTTCTTTAATATCGCTTTCAGTTCTTCAATACTCAATACATGGTCACGCTTCCTGTGCAACATTCGATGACAGTTAGCACAAACAGGAGCTAAGTCTTTTTCTGGGTCAATTTCAATCGCTTCATTTAACGTGCTCAACGGTTTTACATGATGTACTTCAATAAAATCTTTCCCATGTTCTCCGTACACTTCCTCATAATTAAACCCACATACCATACAAGTTGCTCCATGGATTTCAATTGCTCTTAATCGATTCGTTGCTTTTCTTTCATATCGATTACCATAATACTGTTTCACTTCTCCATCTTTGTAGAATGATGGGTATTGTGATTTCTCTGCTTGTAAATCTTGGACAATCGTATGATGCAAACGTTTTTTATTAAAAAGAGTACTAAAACTATTTCGAGACTCCTCAATCCATGAATATACTTGATAATGAATCATCGAAACATCGTCTAAATTCACGTCTGGATTGTGTGCAAATAATAATTCCAGTGCCTTTTGTTTTGCTTTAGCAAATAAATTTTTCAATGAACTATTCGTTACTTGCACTGAATTAACAACCTGATGATTCTCTAATAACAATACATCATATATAAAGGGCTCTTCATTCGTGAACTTTTTGACGGTTATTATATAGAATGGTGTTTCTTGTCCTTTTACATAACCTTTATTGCTAAGTTCCGAGTTAAACTTCTCCTGATTAAATTTTGCACTATGTCCCATTATCTCTTTCCATAATTCATCTGTTTGATTCGACATTTTAAGAATTAATAGATTTTTAAGTTTTGGATGTTCTAATTATTCCTGTCGAGTAATAAATCCCTCAACCAATAAACTATCTTTAATTTCTATTGGCACTTTTAATGTTAGCTCTAGTCCCTCCGTATTATTCCAATAAGGACTTGGATCATTGTTTAGAAAAGGGACTCCTGTAATCTTTCCTTTTGCGATAACACCTCCAGTTCCTTTTTGACCACCATCAGAACGCCATATATAAACTGTATCTCCAATTTTAATTTTATTTTGATAATGCTCTTGCTTTAAATTCCAAATAATGTTTGTATTCTCACTAAGATAATCATTTATTCTAAAATGAATCGGGTTTCCTTGAAAGATCCACGTATTTTTTTGTGCCTCTGTTAATTTCTTCCCTTGATTCTTTTGATAACTTTGCAAAAATTCATCCCAGTTATCAAAGTTTATTACGTTTTCAAATTGCTCTTGAAAGAAATTTTCCCATTCCGATCCAGGTAAGTCTGGATACCCCATTTGTGCTGCTACCCATGTAAAAAAGCCTTCTCCTGGTCTTTGCGTATCACGATTGACTACAAGAACTGATAAAGGAGGAAAACCCTTTTGAATACAGCGATACGATACTTCACCCAAAGGTTCATTCAGTTTTATAGGTGGAATAGCCCCATTTAACGCTTTACTTAATTGTCCATACTCGATTACAGTGTGCTTTTTTGCGCAATCTATTAAGATTTCTTTTAATCGAACTAATAGTTTTTCATTCAAGACTACTTCACCCTTTAATTTTATTTATCAGTTTTTACCATTTTATCATTTTAAAGTTGCGTGAATGAATAAAAAAAGAAAGAACTCATTACCCGAGTTCTTCCTTCATATCATTAATGTTTTACTAAATCTCTACCACCAGCAATACCTGGGCGAGTCATTTCATATGGATTTAAGATTTGGTCAAGTTGTTCTTCTGTTAATGCACCAGATTTTAAGCAAAGTTCACGAACAGATTGACCTGTTGAAATTGCTTCTTTTGCAATTTGAGCAGCTAATTCATAGCCGATGTGTGGGTTCACAGCTGTGATAATACCTACACTTTTTTCTACGTATTCTTTTAAATGTTCTTCATTTGCTTTAATGCCGATTAAACATTTTTCTGTAAATGTTTTAAAGACATTGCTCATAATCGAAATTGATTGAATTAAGTTGAAGAATAATACTGGCTCCATTACGTTCAATTCAAATTGCCCAGCTTCTGATGCTTGAGAAATCGTTAAATCGTTCCCCATTACTTGGAATGCAACTTGGTTTACCACTTCTGCCATTACAGGGTTTACCTTACCTGGCATGATAGATGAACCAGGTTGACGTGCAGGAAGAATAATTTCAAACAATCCATCGCGCGGTCCAGATGCCATTAAACGTAAGTCATTTGCGATTTTTGACATATTAATCATACAAACTTTTAATGCAGCCGATACTTCTGTATAGCAATCTGTATTTTGCGTAGCATCTACTAAATGTTCTGCACGACTTAATGGTAAGCCACTTAATTCGCTAAGGTTTCGTACAACTGCATCAATATAAGTTGGGTCCGCATTTAATCCTGTACCAACTGCTGTTGCACCCATGTTCACTTCAAACAAGTGATGTCTTGAAAGTGAAATACGATCAATGTCACGTCCAACAACACGGCTATATGCTTCAAATTCTTGCCCTAATAAAATCGGCACAGCATCTTGAAGATGTGTACGACCCATTTTAATAATGCCAGCGAATTCTTTTGATTTCGCAACAAAGGCACTATGCATTGCTTTCGTTGATTCAATTAGTTCATTCATTAAACTTAATATCGCAATATGTGTTGCTGTTGGGAAAGCATCGTTTGTTGATTGAGACATATTAATATGCGTATTTGGACTGATAACTTTATAGTTTCCTTTTTCTTCACCCATCAATTCAAGTGCGCGGTTTGCAATCACTTCATTTGCATTCATATTCACAGAAGTACCTGCTCCCCCTTGAATTGGGTCAACGATGAATTGGTCATTCCATTTACCTGCAATGACTTCATCACAAGCTTGTAAAATGTATTGACCAATTTTTTGATCTAACATGCCGACTTCTATATTGGCAAGTGCTGCAGCTTTTTTTACAATCCCTAAAGATTTTATAAGTTCCGGATGAATTCGATAACCCGTAATCGGGAAGTTTTCCACTGCTCTCATTGTTTGAACGCCATAATAAGCATTTACCGGTATTTGTTTTTCCCCTAGAAAATCTTTTTCAATACGAAATTCTGTTGCACCCATAATATGATTCTCCCTTTTTTTGAACAGTTTAATTAATCTATTTTTTAGATAAAACCTATCTCATTATTAGATTAACACAAATTTTGGAGAAATAAAGTTTTTTAAATTTAAAGAAAATAAAAAAGAAGGAACCTATTTTCATAAGTCCCTTCAATCCTTGTTAGACTAGCGTTTCCTCTAGCCATTTGATTTGTTGTTGTACAAATTCTTCTGTTAAGTTGTGCTTTACAATATAACGGTTTCGCTCATGTCTTGAACATTCAATTGTACAGCCACCTAAATGTTTACGTTCGTTTTCCTCAGAACATAAAATTTGTTTATTACATTCTGGGTTCGCACAATTTACATAACGTTCACATGGTGTTCCATCAAAATGATCTTTCCCCACAACTACATGCTCAACCTGATTAATCGGTACAGTTAGTCTTTCGTCAAATACATACATTTGACCATCCCAAAGCTGTCCTTTTGCTACTGGATCTTTCCCATAAGTTGCAATACCGCCATGAAGTTGACCAACATCTTCTCCAATTCCTTCACGCTTTAACCAGCCAGAGAATTTTTCACATCGAATCCCACCAGTACAATATGTTAATACCCGTTTCCCTTCGAATAGTTCACGGTTTTCACGTACCCATTGTGGAGTATCACGGAATGTTTCTACTTCTGGACGAATCGCCCCACGGAAATGACCTACTTCATATTCGTAAGTGTTACGTACATCCAGTACAACTGTATCTTCCTGTTGCATTTCTTCAAAGAATTGTTCTGGAGAAAGATATCGACCTGTAATTTCTTTTGGATTGATATCATCTTCAAGACTTAAATTTACCAACTCTGGGCGTGGACGAACATGCATTTTCTTAAACGCATGACCTTCAGCTTCGTCAATTTTGAAAACAATGCCTTCAAATAAAGAATTGTTTTTCATCATTTCCATATAAGCATTTGTGGCTTCAATCGTACCTGACACAGTGCCGTTAATTCCTTCAGCTGCAACTAGAATTCTACCTTTTAAGTTTAATGCTTTACATGCCTCTAAATGCTTAGCAGAAAAAGCAGCAGGATCTTCTATAGTCGTATAGTGATAATAAAGTAATACTTGGTAATTCAATTTTCATTCCACCTATCATGTATATTTGCAGGATATAACCTGATAGTTTCTTTGAATAATACTTTGTGTCCAAAAAAAAGAGCGGTTTTTATCATTAACCGCCATGAAAAGTATTAAAACTATATTAATACAATAACATATTAATAATTTGATTTCCCTCGGTCATAAGTTTGAAGTTTTTAAACAAATTTTTAACCTACCCCCATAAATATTCTACTACTCTACGAATAAATAAGTGTCCGAGGTTAAATTGGACAAATAAAAATAGAGGTGACTAATATGAAATTCAAAAAAACAGGCGTAGCAATCCTTGCAGCATCATTAACAATTGCAGGATCAAGCTTTGCACTAGCAGATGAAAACTTATTTAAATCAGCAGATGAAACAACAGAAATTACAACAGATGAATCATTAGACACTACTACTGATGTTACAACAGATGAAAACACGACAACTGAACAAAGTGACACTAATGTGGTGGATGTTAGCGATTTAATTACAGAATCTGAAGAAAACAAAGAAACAGAGGATACAGGAGCAACAGAAGTGGTTGAACCTACTGAAGATTTTACAGCTACAGAATCTGAAGCTGAAACAACATCAGAAGATAACAACAAAGTATCTAAATTCCCTGAAATTCCTGCTGGTTATACAGCTGGTAACTTAGTGGCATTAAAACAAGCTTATGAAAATGCAGGTAATGATACAGCAAAAGCTGCGATTGTAAGAAACGCAGAAAGAGCAATCGCGAAATTTGAAGCAAAACAAGCTGCTAAAAAACAAGAAACTACTACTGATGAAACGAAAGCACCTGCTACAAAGCCTATACTTGAGGAAACTACTAAACAAGCAACAAAAACTCAAGTAAAGACTCTAAAAGAAGAACATAAACAAGAGAAAAATGAGCTGAGAGAAAAACAAAAAGAAGAAAAACAAGCTTTAAAAGCTGAACATAAATCTGAATTAGAAGCGTTAAAACCAAATCACAATGCAGAAAAACAAGCTGGAAAAAATAAAGAGTAAAATTATCCAATAATATTAAAATATTATTTCAATACACAAGGATTACTTTTCATTTCCGTGAAAGCCATATACAATCAAGGAATTCATTGAGCAATAACGGAGGGTATGTATGCTTTTGTCTATTATTCATGGGATCTTTAATAAAAAACAAAATATGAATGAGCTTGCTCAATTAGCAAAAGCAGGCGATAAGGAGGTTTTACATGACCTCCTTTTTGCTAATACCGCATTTATGAAAAAAACTGCTTCCTTTGTTTGTAAACGACCCATTGACGAACATGATGAAGAGTTTAGTATTGCAATGAATGCGTTTCATGACGCAATTGTCACCTTTGAACCTTCAAAAGGCGCATCATTTCTTACTTTTGCCCACTTAATCATCAAACGAAGATTAGTTGATTTTATACGTCAAGAAAGTGCTCGAAACGAAAAATTACAATACGTCGATGAATCATCTCAAACCTTTTTAGATCATCAATCAATCCATACATATACAGAAACACAACAAGTTGAAGCTAGAAAAGAAGAGTTAGTTCTATACAGACAAGCTCTTGCAAATTACAATTTATCCTTCAAAGAGCTAACCAAATGCTCTCCAAAACATACGGATTCAAGAAAGACTGCTTTTTATATTGCTCAAATCATTTCAGAGAGCGATGAGCTTTATACCTATTTAATAGCAAATAAAAAACTACCTATAAAAGAGATTGAGTCACTAGTTGAAGTATCAAGAAAAACCATTGAACGTCATCGTAAATACATTATTGCAGTAGTATTATTGTTAAATAGTGATTTTAATTTCTTAAAAGATTATGTAAAAGGAGAAATCATTTAATGCGGACCTACAAAGGAATTGTTTGTGAAAAAAATAAATATGATATGATTTTCATGACAAGAAATGGTGAATTTCTTCGCGGCATTCCTTTGCATGCTAACGCTGAAATTGGTGATGAAGTAGAATTTCGATTAACTGCTACCCCTAATCGCCGTAAGACTTTAAAGTTTTTAGCACCAGCAATTGTAGCTGCTTTAATTATGTTACTCCTAACCTCTTCATTGTTTTATCAATCAAACAATGTCTATGCAACTATTCAATTAGAAGGGGAAAAATCGATTGAATTTAAGGTAGATAAAAACGGGAAAGTTATTTCAGCACGATCACTTAAAGATGAAAAACTTGAACTCAATCATTATCAAGGTAAATCGATAGATGTCGTTATTACTGATGTAATAGAAGAATTTCCACCCAAAAATGAAGATTATGAAATTAAAACGAATTATAAAAATCAAGTAGATACAAATTTAAATGATAGAATTGAAAAAGCAGTTAAACAACATAAAGAAAAACAACATTCAAAACCTTCTGAAGTGGAAGATATAAAAAATCAAGAGGCACCAATTAAAGAAAAAGAATCGAAAAATGAAAATAATCCAAATAGTAAACAGTCTATACAAAAACCAAACAACGAGAACAAAAAAGCTATAACACCAGAGCATACAAATCCTCAAAATAATAAAATGAAAGAGAAACAAACACCTCCTGGACAAGAAAAAGTAGAACAACAACAGCTTAAAAAAGAACAAAAGAGTAATGAAAACGCAAAACAATCTCAAAGTAACAACAAGAACAAATCTGAAAAACAGAATAATAACGGTAAAAAGGGAGATCAGAATTGATCTCCCTTTAAATTTTTTTACTTTATCTAGTTCTATTAGTCTTTATTAAAAAATATTATATTAAAGTGGACTATTCTATCTCTTTTTACTAGAAAATTATGAATATCGACAAAATTTTATAGTACTTTTTTATTTTGATAATTCATTTGAACGTTTATAATAGTTTTATGGAGGTATACGATGCTGAAAATTAAAAATATCGAATTTATTAAAACCGTTTATGATGAGTCTCTTTCTCATAATATCTTCTCTATTGCAAATATCCAATTTTCTAATTACCCTCCGATAAATGGAGCACTATTATATTGGAAAAAGAATTCATCTCGCTCTGAATTTACGGCTGAGGGCGATTATAAATTTTTCTATGATATGGCTAATATTACATATTATGCCTCAGTAAAATTCCCAAAAAACGTGAAACTTACTCGCGATCAAAAACAAGAACTAGCTTATATTTTACTTGATGAGCGAGGTTCTATTGGAACATATAGTTTAAAAACACATCCGAATCGCAAAAGAAGATTTAAGCCTAAGCAATCTTTAGAAAAATTAAACTTCCCTAAAGATTTTGATGTAACATCGATTCCTTCCTATGTAGGACCGATTATTGATGACCTTGATATGAAAGATATCCTTGAGGCAAACCCACATTTTACGAAGAAGTTTGTTCATGATTATTGTTTTTGGCGTTACAACTTAGTGAAATTGCATCCAAACGAATTTGAAGCATATTTGGATTATGTTGATTTTTCTTATGTTTGCTACGCTTGTGACCTATTGACTGAGAACTATTTAATCGACCATTTAGATCAAATCGATGTATCTTCTTTGCAATATAATTATCCTGTGTTATCACGACTTTCAGCATCATTTAAAAGATATATTATTGAGGAATTACGTAGACAAAAAGTTAAAATGAATCAACATTTTGAAGATGAAATTGATTTGTTTATTGAAGACGATACGTATTTTAGTGAATATAGTACCATCCACTTATTAGATGACGAGGTACCTGAGGAAGAGGAAGAAATTTTAGAGTTCCAATTTTTTGAATTTGACCGTGGACTATACAAGTGGCCAGGTAGTGAACATATGGTGAAAGGTATTCCTTCTTTAGCTTGTCAAATTTATGATGAAATGGGTTATAAAAAACGTTCCAATAAAGAAATGGATGCAATTTTCAAAGGATACTCTGATAAGCAAGTAGAACTAATTAGTGCAATCTTTGAACCACACTGGTTACACCGTTATCGAGACGCACTTGATTGGAATATCGTTTGTCAATATAATGAGCATTTAACTGATGAATTTTTAAATGCCCATTTACAATATGTCGATTTTGAAGCACTCGGTAACAATTTATGGTGTGAGCTTTCAGAATCGTTTATAGAAAAACATATCAATCAGTTTAACCATAACAAACCAGTACCGATTATCATCCGTCATTTAACAGAGCAATTGTACCTAAATCATAAAGATACAATCAAAGTTGATTCAGACCTTTTATATCAATATTATGATTCTATCGGAAATGAAGAATATGAAAAACTACAAAATTTATTGAGTGAATAGAATTTTATCGCTGGACAGGTACCCTGTCTGGCGCTTTTTTTATTTATAGAAACAAAAAACAGGAACAACTCCTTCCATGAGTGTCCCTGTTACTTTCTTATCTACTTAGTTTAGCTGTAATTTCTTCAACGCTAATTGGTTTGCTGAAATAATATCCTTGTACGTATTCACAATTATATTTTCTCAATATTTCAAGTTCTTTCGCCGTTTCAACGCCTTCTGCAACCACTTTTAAGTTCAATGCATGCGCCAACGAAATAATCGCCGCAACCATAGCAATCCCTGACTCTCCTTCATTCATATTTACAATAAAGGAGCGGTCAATTTTTAATACATCAATAGGAAATTCTTTTAAATACCCTAATGAACTATAACCTGTACCAAAATCATCAATTGCTACAGTTAATCCTAATTCTTTCATTTCCGTTATTTTATTTATGAGATCATTATTATAATCCATCATGCTCATTTCTGTAATTTCAATCTCTAGGTTGTGTGGATCTACTTTTGTTTCTTCGATAATTGAAACGAGTCGAGAAATAAAATTCACTTCCTGAAAATGAATAGGTGAAATATTGATAGCTACTCGTAAATCCAAATTAAATTGTTCTTTCCACTGTTTAATTTGCAATGAAGCTTTTCTTAGAACCCATTCACCAATGTCGCAGATTAAGCCACAGTCTTCGGCGAATGGAATAAATTGATTTGGCGGAATATTCCCTAATTCTGGGTCCTTCCATCTAAGGAGCGCTTCCATACCAACCATTTCTTCCGTTTGTACATCTATTTTAGGCTGATACACTAATTCTAATATATCTTTTTTTATTGCATTATGTAGCTTTGACTCCAGCAGTAAAGCGCGGTCGTTCATCCCGTTCATATTCTCTTTAAAGACCTGGTATTGATTACCACGTTTATTTTTTGCTGCATACATTGCCATATCAGCACTTACTAATAAATCATCCACCGTTAATCCATGGTCTGGATATATACTAATTCCTATACAAATACTTGAGTAAAATTCATAGTTATTAAAGCTAAATGGCTTTTTAAACTTTTGCATGAATTTCTCAGCATAATAATGAATTTGATCGGTATCTTCTAATAAAAATACAAATTCATCTCCGTTTAAACGATAAAACGAATTACCAGTTGTATCTAATTTTTTTAAACGATCAGCAACTTCAATTAAAAACATATCCCCTACATTATGTCCTAATGCATCATTGATGTTCCGGAATCGATTAATATCAATAAAAAATAAAGCAAATTTTTTATTATTGTTTATACTTTTGCTTATTTGTTCATTTAATCTTCTCGAAAGGTTACGTCGATTTGGCAATCCTGTTAAATCATCATGATTAGCAAAGTGACTTAAAATTGTGATATTTTTTTGTGCAGTAATATCTGATCGGATAGAAATATATTGATAAGGCTTACCCTTCTCATTTAAAAAAGGCACTATTGTAGTCTTTACCCAATATAAGGAACCATCCTTTGCCTTGTTGCAAATTTCACCATGCCATGTTTGTCCACTACCAATAGTCTTCCACATCTCTTTAAAAAAGGAACGAGAATGGAAACCAGAATTTAAGATATTGTGATTTTTTCCAATGAGTTCTTCTCTAGTATATTTTGAGATTTCACAAAATAAGTCATTGACTGCAGTAATATTACCTTTTTGATCAGTTACAGCTAAAATGGCTGATTCATCGAGGGCTGCTTTTATATCTTTCAGTTCATCATATGTATGTTCCATAAATGCTGTCTTTGTTGAAGAATGAATGTCGTTAGTCATCGTTTTCCTCCACTCATCTATTACAATCCATTATCTCAAATACCTAGAGTATATTTTATATACATTTGTTGAAATATGTCTTGTGTTTGTCGAATAAACCAATATAGCTATTTTATCATCATTTTCAAATTTTTGTAGGTTTATTAACATTCTGCCAAAAAAAATACTAACTTGTTTCTACGGACAAGTTAGTATTTCAAGTAATTTGATTGACTCGATTAATTTTCAATATCTCGACCTCTCTTCTTTTGGGCACGCTCATTGTAAGCATCAAGCTGTTCTTGAGATAAATTTAAAATGTAATAATGGAAATTTACTGGTTCTAAACCATATTGTTGGCAAGCATGTTTGTAATATTCATATCCGATTCTATAGTCAGTCATTTTACATTCTTCCTTTCATTTCTTGAGCTTGTTGATTATATTGATCAAGTTGCTCTTCCGATAGTTGTTGTACGTAATAATAAAAATTGATTGGTTCAAGCCCAAAATCCAAACATTTTGAAACATAATACTCATAGCCTTCTCGATAAATTGACATATAACATCTCTCCTTTGTAATATTGTACTATAACAGTTCGTTTTTCTTGTTATTAATATAGTACAGAGTTTTTTTCTTGTCAACAATTTTTCTGAAAAAATTGAAAAGATTGAAACTTCGCTGCAGAAAAGGAAGCTGGGACAAAAGAAATCAATATTTCTATTAAATGAAAAATGTTGATTTTTTGATGTGTGGAAAGTTGATTTCCATTCCGTGTGGACGCTTTCCGCGGGCATGGCCTCAACTAATTTTTGCCGACTATGGCCGGCAAAAATGGATTTTCGGCTCAGTGCTCCTGTCGCTTACGCTTTCGTCGCAAATAAATTTGCTATTCCCGCAGGAAGCTTTGCATCTGACGCTATCGCTTTCGATGCAGAATACAATTTGCTCTGTAGCGAAAGGCGAATGCCGTCAGCTACACTCTGCCACACTCCATTCCAATCAACTTTTTAAATAGCAGATTTTCAAAACTTTTATTTCTAAATAAATTTAAAAACCCACTTTTGTCCCAATCTCTTCAAAACACACAAAAAAGCAGATGCACGTCTTGACGCACATCTACTCTTTATGTTCTTCAAATTACGAAATTAAAGATTTCACCACTTTTGACATTGTAGCACCATCTGCTTTACCAGCTAATAATGGTTTTGCAATTTTCATGGCTTCACCCATGTTCATTCCTTTTGTTACCCCAGCTTCGGTTAAAACCGCAACGATTTCTTCTTCTGATAATTGTTTTGGAAGGAAGCCTTTTAGAATTGCCAGTTTGTTTTCTTCTTTTTCAATTAAATCTTCGCGATTTGCTTGTTTTGCACCGTCTAATGCTTGATTCGTTTGTTTAATTTCACGGTTTACAATTGCGATTTCCTCTTCTTCAGTTAATTGAGCTCCTTTTTCCTTCTCTTCTTTATCTAAAGCCGACTTTAATAAAGTAAGAACACCCTTCGCCAGTGCATCTTTTTCTTTCATTGCAGTCTTTAATTGCGCAAATACTTTTTCTTTTAACATATTTCGCTACTCCTTTTATTTATTAATTGTTTATAAACTGTACTAATTGAGCAAGTTTTTCGTTGCCTAGTTTATAGCCCATTTCATACCCTTGACGCAAGTTTAGCACATTTTTTTCCATACTGTTTAATGGAAATTCTGGTCTGAAAATCATGGCTTTACCCTCTTGCTCTAACTTTTCACAGAATTCTACCGTTTGATTATACTTATCAGCCCTAACTGCCATTTGTTCAACTAGTTTTGGATATTTCTTTCGTAATAAACGCATCACCCATTTACTTTGACGGTCCAAATGCTTTCTGTATCCATGTGGTCTAGTTAAAATAATGACATGCTTTTTATACCCATCTTCAATCGCTTTTTTAATAGGAATTGGATCCGCTAATCCTCCATCGAAATAAGGTGTGTCATTCATTTTTATTTCTGGGAATAGCACTGGAATTGCACAAGTTGCTCTTAACATCGTACACTTTTTATCCATTTCTAATGCATTCATATATTCAATGTTGCCAGTTATTGCGTTTGTAACACCAAATAACACAGTTCCCTCATGCTTTTTATACGTATCCCAATCGAATAAATCCAGTTGGTTTGGTACAATATCATAAGCAAACTCTAATCCAAATAGACTCTTTTCTTTTATAAAATTACGAAATCCCATATAACGTTTATCATTTCGGTAATCTGCTAATACACGATAGGTACGTTCCTTTTGTCTCGAAACGTACGAACAAGCATTAATTGCCCCAGCTGAAATACCTACAATATAAGGCATCATAAGATTATGATCTAAAAATGCATCTAAAATTCCGGCTGTATAAATAGTACGGAAAGTGCCACCTTCTAAAATTAAACTACAATTTGTTGGATTCAAGCTACTCATAATCTCTCCCGTTTTTAAGAAAATCTTCTTAATCGTTCTTGTAATACACTATTTCTAGCATATCCAAACTGTTTATATACTTCAATATCTGAAGTTTTTAATACTTCTTCATGAATGGTTGAATACCTGATCGTTGTTGCGGTTACTTTTTTGCCTAGTTGTTTTGAAACGAATTGAAAAATGCGTTCAATCGTTTTTTCGGTAATAGGATGGTTTCTTCTATTCCCAACCCCTAGCCAAATAAAGTCTACCCCAACACTTTCGGGGAATAAATTCTCAGTTTCCTTTTTATAAAAAGCTAACCAATCTAACATAGTGCTTGAAATATCCAATTTTCTAGCTTTCTTTCTTGTAATGATAGAAATATTACGATTTTGAATATGTGACCACTTCATTTTCACTACTTCTGCTGGTTTTAGACTTAGTTCTGCTACTAACCTTACAATACAAAAATTCCTTAATGCAATCCATTTGAATTCTTCATCCTCGGTAGTGGAATGAACATCAAACCAAACACGTAATACTTTTCTTAGTTCGTCCGATGGCAACATCGCAATTTTATTTTCATTAGCTTTTAGAGGTTTTAGTTCATCTACAGGAACTACTCGTATTAAATTACGCATATGCAAAAAATTTAGGAAGTTTTTTAATGAAGAGATTTTTCGATTAACAGATGTAATGGATTCATATTTTTCGAGAAGGTATGCAATATAATCTTTAACTAACTTTGTACAATCTGAATTCAAACTTATATTTTTTTCAGCTAAAAACTTTAAAAATTGTTCACTATCAATACAATACTGCTTGATAGTATGGGGTGATTTGTTTAATGATTCAAGATAAGCTTGGTAAAAATTAATCAATTGTCAACCCTCACTTCTCTTATTTAATTTTGCGTGAATGGATTTTGTTACACTGTTGATGTTGTTCGTGGTAGTAATTAATTCCATTATATAAAAGTGTCGGATAATATGCAAAATATTACCTATCAGAATTTTACGTGAAATGGATTTGAATTGCTTTTTAATGAGGTGCATTGATTAATTTTTGTAATTTTAAGTGTCGGATAATCTGTTGGTACTATAAAAGATGTGAAATTTGCCTAACCTTTGTCATAATTTTCTTAAATATTCGCAATTTAGTAGGAGGAAAAGTTATTCTAGTATATAATGTGTGAAACAAACTAAGGGGGATGTTTTGCATGCAAGTTCGTACTACGCGCCTTGAAGAAGAGGAAGCAAAAATTATTTTACAAGAAACTGCTGGATTAGCGATTATTACCATTCATCGACCACAATTAAAAAATGCATTAACTGCAAATATGTGGGATCAATTGGCTAAAATTGCGTTACAGACTCTTGAAAATCCTAAAAATAAAGTGTTGTTATTACGCGGATCTGGTGAAAATTTTACAGCTGGATCGGATATTAAAGAATTTAATTCTATCTCACTAGAGAAAGCTGAAGAAGCTTTTGTGCATATGGAAAAAACGATTTCAACAATTGAAAATTTACCAATACCAGTAATCGGTGTTATTAATGGGCCAGCAATGGGGGCAGGTCTTGAGTTGGCTCTAGCTTGTGATATTCGAATCGGTTCTGAAAAAGCTCGTATGGGGATACCTGTAGGAAAACTTGGTATTACGTTAAATAATAAATTCGCCAAACGCCTAGTTGACTTAGTAGGACCAGCCGCAACAAAGGACTTTGTTTTTACAGGCCGAATGTATAAAGCCGAAGAAGCCTATAAAGCTGGAATGTTAAACTATTTAGTGGCTGAGAAAGATTTAAATAAATTTGCCATCCGTATGGGGAAATTAGTAGCAGGTATGTCCCCTGCTTCATTACTTGCGGTTAAACGTTCTGTAAAAGAATGTTTAGATTCTTCACCAGTATTATGGAAATCCTCTACTCCTTTTGTAGACGCGAATGATTTTCCAGAAGGTGTCCGCGCATTTGTAGAAAAACGCCAACCACAATTTACACGAAAATAAAAAATTTAAGGTGACTCTAATATGGTACCTGTGGATAGGACACTTGAAAAAGAGTGTGCTATTCACAGGTATTTTTTATATACTAGACTTTCAAGAGGAATAAGGACGGACAGAAGACAGCGATGAGTAAACAATT
>NZ_RBZN01000041.1 GCF_003628435.1 Ureibacillus endophyticus
AAGTCATTCATGGTAGAGAAGATGAGGAAAGTCATCGTATGAGAAATAGGAAAAGCATATTTTCAGCAGAAGTGTAAAAAGGAAATGAGCAAAAAGTGTAAAATTCGACTTGACGTCTACACTATTTACGTTCTTCAAAATTGAATTCATTTATTTTGTTTAATTTTAACAAAATTTCCAAAGCATTATGAAACTTATAGTCTATGATACCAAATATATAAAAAATAAAAACAGAATTAGTGCAAGGACTAATTCTGCAAAAAACGTCAATATATATACTAAAGTTATTAATCTTTTTTCTTCACCGCAACCCACACTTCACTATAAACATTTTCAAATTGTCCATTGTGCTTTGAAAACGAAATTCCAGGTAAGTTGACTAATTCATAATCTGAAGATGGCAGCCATTCAGAATAGATTCTTGCCATTGTATCTTGCAGGGTTTTTGGAAATGGACCTTCATTTGGGAAGATTGCCCATAGGCTTTCATCGACAGTAATTTGCTCTAAATCTTCATAGGGATTTTCCTTTGTCGTAGCAAACCCTATCATATGCGTTAAGTTCCCTTTTTCTTCTAAATACTCCTCGTCAAAGTTATAAGAAACATTCAACACATGATGCGGGTATAAATCAGCCAATTCATGCATTTCCTTTCTTTGTTGCTCTGTAATTGATTGAGCCAATTCTACAATGGCATTATTCACACCTTCAAATTGAATTGGTACTCTTTTCGATACACCGACTATATTAAATTTTTCTTTCCTCTCAATTTTAAATTCCATGGATTTCCCTCCTCTGATATCTATAAAAAATGAGAATTTGGGAAATGATTTTTGAATTTTGTTCTTCACAACTTCTGATGGTAAATAACCGCTCCAATCACGGAAGGCTCTTGAAAACCCTTCTACTGATTGATATCGATATTTATAAGCAACATCGGTCACTTTTGCACCATTAATTAATTCCTCATTGGCACTAGATAGTCTTCTGTTTTTGATATACTCATTCAACGGCATACCAGCCAAATAAGAAAACATTCGTCTAAAATGGTAATCGGAAAGCCCCACGATTTTCGAAATTTCTTCTCCAGAAATGTCCTCAGTCAAATGGGATTCAATGTAGTCCATCAAGTGATTAAATTGTTGTATCAATTCATTTCCCTCCTCACAAATGAATCATATCAATAAATTTTTTTATGTACTTGATTATATCTATACGGGAAATATCGGACTAGGTTGTTGGGGATATCAGAGGAGAATGAGGATTTGTATCTCTACTTCTATTATACCCCTAATTCCAACTGAGTTATAGACTACTCCTAGTCTATACTGGATAGACAAATCAGAAGTGATTAATCAAACCTCCGAATACTTACACCCATACTGAAGTAAACTAAAGAATAAAGCGACAGAAAAAGGAGCGATAATATGTTCGATCAAACTGCGGTTATTATTTTAGAAGCGCTAATCGTGTTAACGGTTCTGGTTGTTGTGTTTGGAATTCCACTTGCAGATACACTGTTTAGAAAGAAATAAAAGTCATATGAAAACCCTATAAAATAGACACTGAAAACTATCTTATAGGGTTATCTCAATATTTATAAAAGAAATTTTTTCTTGCATCCATGGTAGTTTACTTTCACACTCTTCGCAACGAAAAATCTAATTCGTTCTTTCCTTATAGAATTTATATTTAAGGGTCCCTTCATCCAATTGAATTTATGTCTGCAACTACAACAAACTACCTCATAGTTAAACATAGTTCTCCCTTTGGTGTCTTTTACTTTTTAGTGGATCTATTAAATATTGTGACGAGTTCTTTCGAATAACCCTAACTGAGGGCTATTCAATGGTGATCCCTCAATGGCATTACTAACGCCATTACGCCGAATTATTTTTTTACTCTCTATTTTACTTTAATTAATTTGAAGGTACAAAATCGTGTATAAAAAATTGGCATATTGTTTTCGGAACAAAAAAAGTAGCAGCATGTAGCTACTACTCTTAGTTTTATGATTTTAGATTTTTACTCATATTTAAGGTAGGAATTTCATCACCATTTGCATTTACAATGATTTCTTCATTAACGATTTCATACCCTAATTTTGAATAAAGTGCTATATTTCCTTCTTCACTTTTTCGAACTTTGCATGTAGAAACAAATCGATTATTTTCCAAGGAGTAGTCTTCAACAAAGTTTATTAATTTAGTAGCTACTCCTTTCCCTTGATTTTCAGGCAAAACTGATAATCTTGAGAAATAAATATATTCTTCTTTTAACACACATTTTACAACTGCAATTAGTACCTCATTATCATAAACGCCAAATAATTTTTTCCCACGATTCATTTCATTTTGAATGGTTTGCTCAGTTTCATTTAATGCACTCGATGGTTGTGGATCTGTTTCATAACGTTTAAATGCTTGGTGTATGACAGTAATTGCATCCGAGGCTTTAATATCCGTTTGTATCTTCAAAAAAGCACTTCCTATCCAGTTGAATGTATAAATATAACCATTAACGAATTATAATACATTCAACAGAAATAGGAAATCATATATTCTTTTTTATTACTACTCTATTGTCGTTAATACTATATTTATTTTTGCGATAAAACGCTTCAGCTTGCCCACCAGGTGCTGTTAATAAATAAACGCTTTGAATCTTACTTTTGACTAATTCCTCTTCCAAATAACGAAGTAACTTGGAGCCATATCCTTTTCCTTGCGTTTTATTATTGACACAAAGTTCGGCTATATAAAAAGTGCCTCCCGAATAGGTTCTTTTACTATTTCCTGCTATAAAACCTATTAAATTATCCTGATCAAATAATAAAAATCCAAGAAATTTAGGTGTATTTGATAAATCTACCAATCTTTCCTTTGCCGTATCGTAGGACCAAGTTTCATTCCATGGCCCACTGTTGAATACCTTCATGTAAAGTTCGATGCATTGATCTAAATAATCTTCTGTAAATGGTTTGAATTTTTCTGACATCTAACCACTCCTTACTTTCATAAATTATAGAATCATACTTTAATTTTTCATAATCTATTCCTATCAATTTCCCACCTATATTACTTAAATAATCCAGTTTAACATTTCTAATAACATTCTAAATTGTTTGTAGAATACATATGTTATTGACGAACATTATGTACAAGTGTACGATATGATAGATGACAATAAGTCCTCGTTAGGTGAGGCTCCTATACAAACATAGGCTACTGCCCGGAAACATCGAAAGATGCCAATGGGTAGAACAGGAATTGCCGGCTTAAGGCTTTTCATAAGGTAGCTAAGGTTTAACCTTTACGTTGTATAGTGCCAAAGCTCGACATGGGGGAGACTATATGCTTTTTATTATGCGTATTGAACCCTCTAGTAATTTTTCTAGAGGGTTTTTCATTTTGAAAGGGGGAACATTCTATTTTGGACAGTTGTAGCGAAAGGAATAAAAATTCTATATTGCATAAATGTTCGATTCGGAGAGAAACTATTTCTTTCTCCATAGGTTCCCCTATTTTAGTGGACCAATAATTAAAAATACTGATTTTGAATATAGTATTTTCGATTTAGATATGCTCTCCGTTTTCGAGAAATTATTCAGTATAGAAGCAATCGTCATAAATAGAAAGGTTGTGAAACTATGTTGAAAATTTATAAAACGGATTTAAATGGAAAAACAATAGAAATTGATACAATGGAGAAAGGTTGCTGGTTAAGTATTACGGCACCTTCCAGAGAAACATTAAATGAAATCTCATCACACTACAATATTCCGATTGAATTTTTAGAAGACCCATTAGATTTAGAAGAAAATGCACGTGTTGAATACGATGCGGAAACAGATTGTACGCTAATTATTAATGACTTTCCAATCATTGATGTAAATAATAAACAATTTGAATCCTATATTACAATTCCAGTTGGTATTGTAATCGGTAAAGATTATATCGTAACAATCGGTAGTCAGTCCCTTCACTTTGAGGAACAGTTAATCAAAAGAAATATTAATACGTCCATGAAGACAAGAATGGCATTAGAAATACTCTTCTACATTTCAAGTCAATTCATTGCAAAATTAAAATTACTGAATAAACAACGTCTTAAAATTGAAAGTAATTTACGAAATTCCTTAACGAACAAGCAGTTATATGACCTAATGGAAATTGAAAAAAGTTTAGTATACTTTTTAACTTCCTTAACTGCCAATGCGGAAGTCATTAATCGCTTATTCCGTACAAGTTCCATTAAATTATACGAGGAAGATAAATCGTTACTTGAAGACGTACGTATTGAGAATAATCAAGCCATTGGGACATCTGAGTTATATACTAGAATTTTAAATAGTATTACTGGATCCTATTCATCCTTAATATCCAATCGATTAAATAAAACGATGAAGACTCTTACGTTAATTACAGTATTTCTAACATTACCAACACTAGTGTTTAGTTTTTTCGGCATGAATGTCATACTGCCTATTTCTGATACAGATCCAAAATCTTATCTCTATATCATCATCATCGCACTGCTCTCAATTTTATGGATTAGTTTTGTTTTAGGAAGACGTGGGACATTTAATGATTAAAAAGAGACTGTTGATTAGTTTATGCTAATCGACAGTCTCTTTTTGTTATTCCACCATATTTTTTACCATCCAAACTTGACGAATCACTTCATCTGTTTTTAGTTCAAGTAAATATTTCGCTGCGTTCGAACTACTTGGCATATTGACTGTATTAAAACTTCCCCCATCAGTAATGCTAGAAAGCATTGCGAGAAATTCGTCTTGCGTAACTGAATTGGTAATTTCTAGTTGGAAAATATTTATTTTTTTCGCCTCATCCCCGATTTGCTTAAAAAGTGCATACCCGATTGGATTTTGGGATTGATCATAAAATACAGCTGCCTGTGCAGAAATATTACTTTCTATACGACATTGCCACGGAACATCTCCCTTATAGATAGCTAAGTTAGAAAGAGACTCTGGTTGAATAAACTCCACATCGATCGTTCCCTTCTTATCCACATGCCCTTTGAAGGAAATCAGTTCGTCTATTATTTTGTAGCCAAATTCCTCATATAATCGTATTGCACCTGTGTTTTCTTTAATTGCTTCAAGGCTAGCACGTTCCACACCGCGCGCTTGATATTCTTCTATCGTTCTTTGTAGAAGCAATCGTCCAATACCTTTTCTTCTGGCATTTGGATGTACTGCTGTTCCCCCGTTCCATGTAAGCATTTCCCCATTATTTTCATAAAAAGCATTGAGCAAAATTCCTTGTAGTTCTCCGTCTTCTTCCACAACAAAAGATGAGAAAGCATCAATATCCTCTTTCTCCATACGGTTTAAGAAACTTTCAATATCCATATTTACCGGTACAAAATAATCCGAAAATCCTTCATTCCATACCGTCATAACATCTACAAGTGAACAACTATCAACCGTTTTTATTTTCATTAAGTACCCCTCATTTTTTCATAATCTGTCACCAATAAATTCCACAACTATATCTTTAAATCCTTTATAAGTATGGGAAAATATTTCCTCTTGAATTTTTAAATGGTACTTACAACATTCCAAAAAATAAATTAGTTTGAGATGTAAGAAAGTACAGGATCATGCCAATTGCAATTACCTTCATTATTTGTTTTGGAGATTGGTAGAGAATTAAAACTGTTCATACCCAAAGCAACGAGCAAACCAAAAATTATATAAAATCATTATACAAGACTAAATGTAAACAAAATAAGTCATCAAAACATGATGTTTTGATGACTACAGTAGAAATTATGAATTCGACTCGAGAGTAAGAAGATTATTCTCCAACGCCTTTTTAATAAAATGACTTGGTTTTCCTACACTATACAAATGTAGTTCATGCATCGCCCTTGTGCAAGCCGTATAAAAAATTCGTCGTAAACTTTCATCTCCATATACTTGTTCGGATGCGTCGTAGATAATGACTGCTTCAAATTCAATCCCCTTCGCTAAGTATGATGGGATGACGACAACCCCTTGTTCGAATTCAGCTGTTCCAGTTTTTATTAGTTTAATGCCTTCAATTTTAGATAACTCTTCAAATGCTTGCTTACTTTCCTCAGCTGATTTACAAATGATTGCGATATTTTCATAACCTTTACTTTGTAATTTTAATACTTTAAACATAATGCTCATGTGTAATTCTGATTTATTACCCACTTGTGCCAACACAGGCAGATCACCATCACGGTCAAAGGGGATAATGTTTTCTCCATTTGCAATAAGACTCCGTGTAAATTCGATAATTGGCTTTGTCGAACGATAACTACGGGTCATGTTGATGACTTCTGTTTGTTCCTCTCCATAAAGATTGGTAAGCATTTGGAAATCGGCAACTTCCCGCGCATGGGCAAAAATGGCTTGATTAAAATCTCCTAGTACGGTCATTTTGGCAGATGGGAATAAACGCTTGAGAGACTCAAATTGAAATGGTGAATAGTCTTGTGCTTCATCAATGAGAATATGCTTGATGGAACGATTTGTTTGAAAGCCTTGAATCAATTCCTGCAAGAATAGGAATGGTGTTGCGTCTTCATAATGCAACTTCCCTTCATCGAGCATTTGAACTGTCTCTTGGCAAATCTCTTTCCACTCATCAGGTACTGCAACTTTTAAAATTAATGGATCAGTAAACAATTGTTTATAAACGCCTTCTAAATCAATAAACTCTAGCTCTTTGATTTGTTGTCTTACAGCTTTCATTTTAAGGCGAATAATAACTTGTTTCAGTTCATTAGGTTCCATCTCATAATCGGCTTGTTCCTCTCGTTCAAAGCCATGTTTTTTCGCTAAATATTTATGAATTTTATGATAGGCATCATTGCTAAGTAACTCGATTTCTTCCTCTACCCAAGGCTCAGAACGTTCTATTTTTTCTGCTTCTTTTATTTTGTTCATTAGCCAAATTTGTAGCTTTTCTAGTCTGCTTGGGAAACTCAAAGAAAGATGTTCACCATAAAATTTCTCCGATAATTGTTGTGCCGAAATGATGGTTTTTCCTCTGAACTTGATATCTTTAAATAACAATCCTGATTTTTCTAATGTTTCCCTGTATAATTTAATCGCTTCAAAAAACTGATAGGATGCTTTAAATTGAATCCCTTTAATTCTTGCACGATATGAAGGACTATCTGCTGCTGTTAACACATATTCCAATTGATCAAATGGAGTTTCTAGCTGGAACTCCTTACTTAAACGATGATCCAAATATTCCTGGAATGTATCCTGCTGCATATTTTCTTCTCCGAGCTCTGGAAGAACATTTGAAACATAGCTATTAAACATATTATTGGGAGAAAATAATATAATTTGATCTGCTTTTATAAAATCACGATATTTGTACAATAAAAACGCAATTCTCTGAAGTGCTGCAGATGTTTTACCACTGCCTGCTGCACCATGTACAATTAGCATGCGTCCCTGATCATGGCGAATAATTCGATTTTGGTCTTTTTGGATAGTCGCTACAATACTTTGCATATACTTATCCGCGCCTTTACCTAGCACCTTCTGCAAAATCTCATCCCCAATTGTGAGACTCGTGTCAAACAGGGATTCGAGTTTCCCATTACGAATTACATATTGCCACTTTTTCTTAAGTTCCCCGTTTACCTTGCCCCCGGGTGTTATATATTGTGCTGGGCCGGGCTCGTAATCATAATAGACGCTTGAAACCGGTGCCCTCCAGTCATAGATTAGAAAGTCTTCTCCACTTGAATCCATTAAAGACGAGATACCAATATAGATTTGTTCCTGTTCTGTAAGCCCATCTTCAAGAAAATCAATGCGCCCGAAATAAGGTACTGATTTCATACGTTGTAAAGTAGCTAGTCGTTTTGCTGCATGATTATGCGTACTTTCCCCAACGGATAAGGCTTGAGCTTCTTGTCTTAAATTAATAATCGTTTCTAGGTAATCATCAAAGGTATCCATATTCACTTTGACTTCATCCCAAAAATGTTTGCGGGTATTGATTACTTCATTTCGGAGCTTTAACGTGTCCGATTCCAGTTGTTGAATTTGGTCATTAATGACGTTCATGACATTATTTAAACGTTCTTGTTCTTGTTGGGAATGTGGGTTCATAAAATTCACTCCTTGAAGATATTTTTGAGTTGACTAATGAGGAAATATTAGATATAATTAAAATAGGGATAATACACACTACATTTTTGTTTGTGTATATCTATATAAATTTACCACAAATCTGCCTATTTTACAATGTATTTTGGCAGGTGTTTTTTTATGTTGAGAGAAATTTTGAAGAACCACCTAATTCGTTAATTTTACGATTAGGTGGTTCTTTTTCAGTTCCTCCATCCAATTAAGTTCATCTATATCTCACAAACAATTTCGCTTTACTTATATTAATCTTCTACAAATTTCTATAGAAGCCTTATTAGATTAATAATAAGTACACCTGATACCCCATATAAATAGCCATAATCCAAATAATAATGGCTGAGATTTGATTAATACGTTTTAAGAAATTACCCGTTCCGTTAAATTGACCAATCTTTCTTCCGACAACTGCTAAAGAAATGAACCAAATCCATGAAACTACTATACAACCAATCATAAATACCCATTTGTCATACCCTGAATAAGTCAATGAACTTGTCCCGATGACACCAATTGTATCTAAAATCGCATGTGGATTAAGTAATGATACTGATGCTGCAAATGTTATTTGACGTCGTGTTGAAAATCGATTTCCCTCTGTATTACCATTTACTTCAGGACGATCTTTCCATATAATCCAACCCATATAAGCGAGGAAAAAGAGCCCTACTCCGAACAATAAAATTTTTAACCATTCAAAACTAAAAACAATTACCGATACCCCTGCAACTGCCATGTAAATTAATAACGTATCGCAAATTCCAGCTGTTACTACAGCTGGTAATGCATTTGTAAATTTTTTATGTGTCGCTCCTTGGTTAAATACAAACACATTTTGAACGCCTAAAGGCAAAATTAAACCAAAGGCCAATATGATTCCGTGAATTAACGGTTCCACTGCTATTCCCCCTCTTCTCATTAAGAATAACGATGGATGATCCTTTTGTCTCCAACCAATTGGATGGGTTTTAACCCAACCATTTTGTTATAATAGTGGAAAATGATTGGAGATACACTATGCCTGAAATAAAGTGGAAGCCACAAAAAAATTCAACTATCCCTTTACATCAGCAAATTTCTGATTATGTAAAAAGAAAAATATTAAATGGGGAATGGACAGTGGGTACTAAAATACCACCACAAAGAAGATTAGCAGAATTATTTGAAGTAAATCGTAGCACAATTGTAACTGCACTTGATGAATTGGCTGCTGATGGACTGATTGAATCTAAGGTCGGAAGTGGTACTAAGGTAATTAATAATACTTGGAACCTCCTAGCTTCTGTCTCTCCCCCCGATTGGATTAGTTATGTAACATCTGGTATTCATAAACCTAATATAACTTTGATCCAAGAAATTAATAAAGCAGAGGCAAATCCGAATTTTATTAGACTTGGAACTGGTGAACTTTCACCAGATTTGTTGCCTAATAAAAAAATACAGGAATTACTTCAAATTGATAATGGACAGTCTCTATCCCTTGGGTATACAGAACCTAAAGGCAGTCTATCTTTGCGTAAAACAGTTAGTGACCATTTAAAATTAAAAGGAATTGATGCATCACCAGAATCAATTTTAATTGTTTCTGGTGGACTACAGGCGTTGCAGTTAATCTCAATTGGGCTTTTAAGAAGGAATTCAACTATCCTTCATGAAACACCCTCATACTTAAATTCAGTACACGTATTTCAATCGGCTGGTATGCATTTATTAGGTATTCCTTTAGATGAAGAAGGTATGCGATATGATTCGATTGAACGTTTGAAACGACAACATGATGCGGCTTTACTCTATACGATACCTAATTTTCATAATCCAACTGGATCTTTAATGTCTAATAGAAGAAGAGCTGAATTACTTAAAATTTGTCAAAAAGAATCCATTCCTATTATAGAGGATGACGTTTATGGTGACTTATGGTTTGAAGGTCCTCCACCAAAACCTTTGAAATGCAATGACACACAGGGAAATGTCCTGTATATAGGAAGTGTGTCCAAATCATTGAGCCCTGGCTTACGAATTGGATGGATTGTTGGACCAGAGCCCGTCATTGAACGGCTGGCAGATATAAAAATGCAAACTGATTATGGTTCAAGCTCGTTATCGCAATATGCTGTAGAAAAATGGATTTCTAGTGGTTGGTATGAAGATTTCTTGAAGAATATAAAAGATGAATTACAAGTTAGAAGAGACTTCACTATAAAAATTTTAGAGAAACATTTCTCTGACATAGCCACTTGGAGTATTCCAAAAGGCGGATTTTATATTTGGCTTAAATTACATTCAGAAATTTCCACTCGAAAACTTTTTGACTTGGCCCTTCGAGAGGGTATTTTAATAAATCCAGGAAGTGTCTATGATAAAAACGATAATCAACATCTTCGTTTATCCTATTCTTATGCTTCAATCGAACAACTAGAAAAAGGTTTAATTCATTTATCACAACTGATTAAAAAATCTGCTTTTGATTGAACTTTCTTTAAAGGGGGTGTCCAAAAAGTCAAAACTCTTTGGACACACACTCTCCTAGTTGGTAAATTTCTCTTAGATATCTTTTCAGACGCTTCCTTTAAAACCCATTCACAAAATAAGTGATGGTCTCAATTTCATCTTCGGTAAGTTCCCTATTTACTTGGTGTTCATATTCCTTCGTGATTTTCTGCTCATTCCCTTCACAAAGATCCGTTAATTTTGCAATAGTTCTTAGCATCGCCACTTCTTTATTAAATTCCTCTTTTGAGATAGGTCCTTGATGAGATAGGATGTAGGTTTCTGCCGCAAAAGATTCTAATACATTTAATAATCGTAGTGTTTCCTGAACTGTATAATGTACTTTTGGGGCATACATTTTTGCATAAATGCAATCAGCAAGGAAGAGGACTTTTTCTTCTTTAATATAGACAATGACAGAATCTGCAGCATGGTCCCCACCAACATGTTGCACAATACATGACACACCACCAAGATCAATTTCTGCCCTCTTTTCAATTGTCATATCAGGCAAAGTAATCTTAATATCTCGGTGTTTTTTGAATTCTTCCTTAATGGCTTTTGCGCAAAATTCAATTTCTATCCCTTCTTTAACCCGTTCATCAATCGCCTCATCTGTCCATGAAAATGGCAGTAGCTTCTCAATCTCCCTTTTTGTTTCACTAGAAGCAATGGAAACTGCATTCGTTAAAGCAGAAAGACCGAAAATATGATCCCAATGCCAATGGGTTAGTACAACGATCTCAGGATTAGAGATTTCTCTTTTTTTCATTTCATTTAGAAAATAATTTGCGTGATCTTCCGAGTTCCCTGCATCAATCATAAGGGTCTTGTTTTCCCCTACCACCATTGCTAAAACTGGTCTATCCGTTAATGAGATTGGCGTCATGTACCAAAAACTTTTTCCTATTTTATATATCGAGTGCATTCACATCGCCCCTTTTCTATCTTTTTATTGTAATTCAAATCTGATTTCTTTACATGAAAATAAGGCTATGCAGAAAATCTTTTTTCTCTGCACAGCCTTCGTTTTGCGGTTTATTGTTTATTACTCGTTTGATTTAAAAACTCTATCAACTTATTAAATGTATTTTCCGCTTGTGTCGTGTTCATCATAAATTGATACTCATGTCCTAATTTAGCTTCTTCTGTTGAATAAAAGATATGTGAAACTTCTACACCATTGTATTTCAATTTATTTGCCAAATCTTTACCTTGATCTTCAAATGACCCTACATTTCCATCTGTTATGAACGTAGGAGGAAAATTGCTAGAAACATGTTGAAGAATCGAAGCTTGTTTTACTTTTTCTGTATTTGTCCATTTTCTATCACCTATATAAGCCCAGCCAACCCGCTTAAATATGAAATTAATTAAGAAGCTATCACTGTTATTGGAAAGCCTTGAAACATCATATGGTCCGCAAAATAACAGTACCCCTTTAATTTTACCAGGTGAAACAACGCCTTCTATTCCTAACAAATTGGCATAACCCTCATCTACTTGAGTATTAACAAATTGACTAATAATCTGTGCACCTGCTGAATCCCCAGCAAAGTATAAACGATTCATATCAATGCCATAATCTTCAGCATTTTGTTCTATAAATTGATAAGCTTCTTTTACTTGGTATAAGGGATTTGGGTATTTGGAACTTGGTGCTAATTCATAATTAATATTAACTACTATATATCCTTTACTAGCAATTTGAACTGCATATTCCGTAATATCGGACTTGTCACCACCTAAAAAAGCTCCTCCGTGTACCCAAAATATCACCGGCAAATATCCTTCAAATTCCTTGGGTTTAATAATATCTAAATGGCCTTCTTTATATTGTGATTTGTAGGAAATATCCTTTTCTATATAAACCATTTTTTCAATTTCATCGTAGTTAGGAGGCTTTACTGCCACACCACCTTCAAATAATCGACGAACGAGGATTGCAGTTGGCTTTGGAGAAATTATGAATAATAGTACAATAAGTAAACATAACGCTAAAAAGGTTCCTAGTATAATCATCATTTTCGAATGCACTCATCTCTTCTTGAATTCATTTCAATAATATTCATAATTTCCCACAAAAACGCCTAACTTACAAGACTAATATTTACTCTACCTTAAATTTCTTAATTAAATTATTTAATGATACAACTAATTCTTTTAAGTCATCCACTGCGAGTACCACTTTTTCAAAATCTCTTGCTTGTGATTGCATTGTCGCAGCAACCTGTTCAGAAGATGCTGCACTTTCTTCCGAGATGGAAGAAATTCCGACAATTTCTTTCGCCAGTTGTTCTGCATTGTCTGCTAATTTCGTAATATAGCTACCATTCATTGTGAGCTTTTCATTGATATTTTGAATGGAGTTAGAGATAAGTTCAAAGGAATGATTTACTTTTTGAACTGCCTCTGATTGTTCCGTTGCTCTTTCTTTCACATTCTGCATCGCATCAACCGTATTCTTAGAATCTTCCTGTACCGCTGAAATGATATTGCGAATATCTTCCGTTGATCTTTTTGATTGTTCTGCTAGCCTTCGAATTTCCTCTGCCACAACCGCGAAACCTTTACCCGCTTCACCTGCTCTAGCAGATTCAATCGAAGCATTTAAAGCCAAAAGATTTGTTTGCTCACTAATTTCACTTATCTTTTCTATAATCATACTAATATTTTTTATATTAGTATTTAAATCTAACGTCACTTTCTCGATCATTTCTGTCGCTTTTCTATTCTCTGCGTTGATTTCATTTAATCCTGCATTTAATACTAGCCCATCTTTAATATTTAAATTCATTTCTTTCATACTAGAGAGAACTTCATTCGTATTTAACTGGAGCTCGCTACATTTTATGGAAAAATCGGAAGAAATTTCAGAACAATTTTCAATCGAAATAGACTGCATTTTGTTACCTGCTGCAATCTCCTCCACTGAAGCAGTGACTTCTTCTGATACTGCTGTCATATCGTGGGATGCAGTTGTTAAAGCAAGGGACGATGCGTTTACTCGCTCAGAAACGATACTAATATTTTTTGTAAGGTTTCCTAATTCTTCAACCATACTATTAAAATTCTTCCCGATTTCACCAATTTCATCTTTACTCTTGATAGCAACCTGAATCGTAAAGTCCCCTTCTTTTACTTTTCTCATATCCTCGATTAGTGCTTTGAGAGGTTTTGTGAATCTATTACCTAATAGTAAGGCTACGATAATTGAGACAATGATGATTACTATTAGTAAAATGATAATATTATTCGTTAATTGGTGTACGTCATGAAAAATATCGTTTTTAGTTGATGAGATCAGTAAGGTCTGTCCATTAGACAGTTTTGCGTACGAAATAATACTATCTTCATTATTTAGCGCAATATCTTTCACTCCAGAATCGTTTGCCGCTAGATCCTCTGAAAAGTCTTTATTCATGTCAACTAAATTATCATTGATTGTCAATTCAGGGTGAATTAAAAATTGTTGGCTAGAGTTTAGTAATGCCCCATAACTATTTTTATACGGCTTAATATTGTTAATAATTTCTGTAAAAACAGCAAAATTAATATCCATCCCAACAACACCGATTGTTTCACCGTCTTTAAATAATGGAACAACATAGCTAATCATGTCCACACCGATATTCTCATTACGATAAGGATCTAACCACATTGGTTTACCAGTATTAATTGGGATATAATACCATCCGACATTACCTACATCAGACGGATCGTATTGACTAAAATCAGTAGGAATTAGTTGCTCGATATTCCCATCGCCATCACTATCTGCATGAAATAACCCCGATGTCGGTTCTGAAAACTCGGGATTAAATCGTAAATAAAATGCCATTGCTCCATTTGTATTTGTTGCAAATTCTTCTGCAATTGGTCTTACTTTCTCCTGAAATTGTTGTACGTATTGAGGGTCTGATTTTAATTTTTCTACATCGTCTAACATTGATAACACTGTTATGGAAAGATCGTTAACTGAGGTTTCAATTTTTCCAATCGTAATATTTAATGTATTGGCATTACTTTCTGCAAGTAACTGGGCATCATTTGTAGAATATTTTCTTATAATACTATTACTAACATAAATACTAACTGTACTTACAAATAATACTGCTATGACGGAACATAAGATGATTGCAAACATGATTTTAGTTTTAATACTTTTCACTTAGTTCTTCCCTTTCTAACATTCGGCTATTTATAATAGTGAAAACCATAAATATGATTCTTTACCATTATAAGTCAATTATCGGCACGATAATTTTATTATTTTTCAAAATAATTGAATTTTTTCATAATTTTTTACCTAACTATTTAGAAATTCTTGATATTTTGTGAAATGATTTATTATTCAATATGTAATTTTAAAAAGGATAAATATTATTTACTCAAACTTCGCACATAAATAATTAGGTTCAATAGTTGATGCTATTTGGTTCTTCTCGATTTCAATAAGAACCTTGACATACTTTTTTTAGATACAAAAAACACCTCATTCTTTGGTATAGTGGATTTGTCGAGAATACACTACCAAACAGAAGAGGTGCTTCCATTATGATAGAGCATAATGACCAAAATAATCAACTACCAAAAGAATTAAAATCTGTGTTTCGTGAATTAGAGATCGTGAAACATCTTCGAAAAGCCGGTATTACTAAGAAGTTTGGCTTTACAACTTCCTATTTGTTTCAACTTGTTTTTTGTTTAATCTTTCATCATAAGAGTTGGTTCACCCTTTTAAATTCAAAGAAGGGAGACCGTTACCCTGCAAAGGACTCTGTTTATCGTTTCATGAATCATTCCAAGTTTGCATGGCGTCGCTTTTTAACGTATTTAAGTGTGCATGCCATTCAAAAGGTCGATCAACTGACGGATGTAACGCGTCCAAAAGTGTTGATCATTGACGATTCTATGTTTGATCGGAATCGGAGTAAAAAGGTAGAACTTCTTGCGCGTTGTATGGATCATTCATCTTTAACGAAACGCTTCTATAAAGGGTTTCGTATGCTTACTTTGGGTTGGTCGGATGGCTTTACATTTATGCCACTTGACTTCACGTTACTGAGTTCAAAAAATGCACAAATTAATGGGATTTCCGAGAATATTGACAAGCGTTCTTCCGGCTATAAACGACGTGTAGAAGCGTTGGAATCTGCTCCTACCGTTATTCCCAGTATGCTTGAAAGAGCATTACAAGCAGGTGTTTCCGCTGATTATGTGTTAATGGATACATGGTTTACGCAACAACCTCTTATTCAATCCATCGTTGAACTCGGTCTTGACGTCATTGGCATGGTGAAGGCAACGAATCAACGCTATTTGGTGAACGATCAAAGGCTATCTCTGAAAGAACTATACAAAGTTGCCACACCTGTTTCTGGCAAGAAAGGCATCATGCGATCGATTCAAACTACTATGGCAAATGGCATTCAAGTAAAGGTCGTGTTTATTCAAAACCGCAATAAAAAGAGCGAATGGCTTGCGATTCTCAGCACCGATTGTACGCTTTCTGAACAAGAAATCGTCCGTATCTATGGCATGCGTTGGGATATTGAAGTCTTTTTCAAGACGACAAAATCCCTATTACGCCTTCAGAAAGAATTTCAAGGCATATCGTATGATTTACTCATTAGCCACACAACGGTTGTGTTTTCCAGATACATCGTCTTGTCCTGGCAAAATCGTTGCCATAACGATCAACGAACATTAGGTGGCATTTTTTATGAATTATGTGATGAAGTCAACGAACTGGATTGGGCTGTCGCGTTACAGCAATTAATCGAGCTTCTTGAAGATGCCCTAAAAAAGACAAATAAAACAATCCAAAAATTAATCAAAAGTCAACTACAGCAGTGGATTAACGGTCTGCCTAACTATATCAAGGCTTATTTGTCGATTTTAGTCTGCGAAGTTTGAGTTATTTAATATAAAACTTTTCGTAAATAACCTTACGAACAAAAAACCTCCCCTTTTATACCCCTTTCAAACGAATCTCTCCTATAAAACACATTTCTAATACGAAAATTCAGAATCTAGTAAAAAATCCACTTGATTTTACCAATGATAAAGATTATCATTATCGTTGTTAACTAGATTTCGATATTTGTTGAGAATAGTATTTAATAATGATTGAATGGTAAAAGGCTGTATGGAGGTTTAAATAATGGGTAATTTAATTGTTGCGGATCAAAAAGGAATTCAATTTCAATGTTTAAGTCATGGGTATAAAAAAGAAAACCTTGTATGTCACTCATTATTTTTAAAGCAAGGGGAACTCTTAACTATAACAAACCGAAAAAAATATATCGTCAATGTTGGTTGGTTTATTTTAATCCAAACAAACAATAATATAGAAGAATTTGTGTTTGTCGAGGAATTGGAAGAAGCACTCAATAATGAACAAATTATGGATGAAATTGATTGTATGTTAAAAATTTCTAGTATATCATATTATTTAGATCAATCTTTAGTTAGCAGAAATAAAGAAGAGTTTTTAAAATTTTCTGCACTAAGAAATGAGTTAGCCTTTCTATATGAGCAATTAAGTGGAAAAGTACTTATTGAATCATAAGTTTTTTTCAAAATTGCTACCCCATTATTAATAGTTTGAACCTTATAGCATTAGCTACATTCGTTTCATTATTAAATTTCTATTAGAAAGGGCGTTTTTTATATGTCAAAATTAGAAAAAATTGCTAGCACTAGTATGTCCCCTACATTAGTAGAAGCTTTAAATGAACAAATGAATTTTGAATTTTACTCTTCACATGTTTACCTTGCAATGGCATCTTATTGTGAAAGCCAAGATTATGATGGTTTCGCTAAATTTTTCTTTGGCCATGCAGATGAAGAAAGAGAACATGGAATGAAGATTTATCAATATCTTCAAGATCGTGGAGAACAAGCGATTTTTACAGGCTTTGAAAATCCAAATAACATGTATGAATCTGTACTTGACGCTTGTGAACAAGCATTAGAACATGAAAAAGTGGTAACAAGCAGATTTTATAATCTATCTGAAATTGCTGACAGTGAAAAAGAATATACTACAACTACATTCTTAAAATGGTTCTTAACAGAGCAAGTGGAAGAAGAGTCTTTATTTGAATCAGTAGTTCAAAAATTAAGACGTATTAAAGACGATGAAGGCGCACTTTTCGTTTATGATATGAAAATTGGTAAAGAAGAAACGGAATAATCCTTATAATTAGGTGACCTCTTACATTTAGTAAGGGGTTGCCTTTTTTATATGCTATTTTTAGTTTGTAGTATTTTACTCATAAGCAAACTTCTGGATTATAGGGAATTATTCTTATATACTAAACTATCAAATGGAGGTTATGAATATGAGTATATATAACTATTTAGTAGCAAAGCCTAACGGAGAGATTCTCTCGATGCAAACTTACAAGGATCAAGTTATGCTCATTTGCAATACAGCAAGTCAATGTCAATTTACATATCAATACGAAGATTTACAAAAGTTATATGAAAAATACAATAAAGATGGATTTGTCGTACTTTCTTTCCCATGTGATCAGTTTGGCAATCAAAATCCGGAAGATGGCTTACAAACAGTGGCTCAATGTAAAGGTCAATTTGGTGTAACGTATCCGATTTTTGATAAAATTCATGTGAATGGTGAAAGCACCCATCCCCTATTTAACTATTTAAAACATGAAGTTGAACCAGCAGAAATCAAAAGAGATACAATGCAATCAAAGCTGTTATATAGTACGATTGAGGAGCATTATCCAGATTATTTAATTGGCAATAATATTCGTTGGAACTTTACAAAATTCTTAGTGGATCGTAAGGGGAAAGTTGTTGCTCGTTTTGAGCCGGATGATTCGATTCTTGATATTGAACAAGCCATTCAAGGGTTGCTATAAACTAAAAGAAACCAATTTGCACAATTGGTTTCTTTTTTTATTACATATTTAATTGTTTTTTTGGAAGTTGATTAATATTTGCCTTCTGTAATATCCAACATGCTATAGTTCCATATAAAACAATCATAATGAGACCATTTTCTCCGCCGATATAGTAAGCTAAATCAGATTGAACTTGAGTAAATTCACGACATAATGCCCAGGTTACATTGTGTGCACTATGCAGAATTGCTGCTGGCCAAACACTGTTTGTTTTCAATCTAACATAACCAAAAAGAACGCCCCCAATGATTGTTTGAACAATCATTAATGGATAAATAATCATTGGATTCCCCTCTGAATGATATAATCCTGCCAACATTAGTGGAATATGGAAGATCGCATGAATAAAGCCCGTCAATAGTACAGCTTTTTTCCACCCGAACGTTATTAACTTTGGTAGAAGATAGCCTCTCCATCCTAGCTCCTCTCCAAGAGAACTTGTTACCGTATGGAAAATAAAAAGAATAATAACTTTCATTACAACGGTCCAAATTGATCCTGCTTCTTCTGGAACAAATGGCGAAGCATAAGGTGTTGACCACGTAATGAAATATGCACAGCCCAAACAAACAAATGGGACTAATATACAAAATAACCATAGCCCTTTACCTGTTCGGTGCAGACCCAACGTACTCCACTCTTTCTTTCGATAGCCATCACGAGTGATGACAAAAAACATAATCACTAAGGCAATCATAGGTGCAAACATGTAGACTTCTGGGGTAATTTTTAACACACCAAACAAAGACGCAATCATGAGAACTAACGCTATGAAAAATCCAGACTTTTGTAAATCAGATAAATTCGTAAACATAATACTCTCCTATTCTTCTTTTCTATTTAAAAGATTTATTGAAATAATAAGATGTAGTAATTCATGAGCATTTTTAGTTTAGTCTTTAAAAGTCATAGTCCACAGTGCCATAAAGTCACATTTTTGGTAGAAGGTCATTTTGTAAAATAGCTTCCTCACTTTATGGTTCACCCTACCGTTCATTCTTTTAGAAAATAATGAGTTCGGTATTTTCCCCAATATAAAAAACACCCGAAAAGTTTTAGACCAACTTTTCGGGTGTGCTATTAACAATTTCCAACAACCTACTATGAATGATATTCCAACTACGATTTAAATCCACTGTAAAAACTTTTATTGGAAATCCTTTTATTTCGTACGAAAGATTAAGTTCCTTACCCGTTTTTGGATAGAGTAAAATCCCTGACAGCTTTTTGCTCGTATTTTTATGATTGTTAAGATAGGCAAACAATTGATAAAGATTGCCACTAATTAATTTTTCGGAACCACGATTTTCGGTTAAGGCGTTTTGGTAATATTTCGTATCCATAATAATCTTTCGGTCCCTGTCTTCCAAAGAAATATCGGTTTGCATAATTGGCAAATATGTCGTATTCTCCCCAATCGCATCCCAATATATATTTTCTCTTCCCACTTTAAAATGCGGTGTTTCTTTAATATAAAAATTACGAACAAAGTCTTCAAATAAACATGCCATGGCTTTTGGATTGCGTTCAAAATCTGCAAATTTTGAATCTGAATTTTCTTCATTTAATAACAAGGATTCATAAAGAAATTGACAAATGTCTAATACAAAACGATAATGCTGATTGCTTCGATGTAACCGAATCGTTTGAAATAAACGACTATCCAATTTGATTAAGTTTATTTGAGCAAAATATGGATACAACTGATGAATCTCCTCTTTTAACTGCTTATTAAAAATCGATGTCTGTAACAGTTGATAAAGAGTGGCTTTAATAATCTGATTATGAAGAATGTCATAGCTCATCTCTTCGAATTCCACATGCATTTTTGCACGTTTATACGAGAAGTTTTGTATCGACTCTTTAAATAAAATTCGACCTCTTAAAGTGGATGTCTCTTCCCTGGCCAGTTGATACTCCTTATAAAATCCACGTTTGATAAGTGAACGCAATTTGACAAGGAGTATTCTGGTAAGCAGATGCTTTATATCTTTTTCATCTTCACGAGAAATCGAAACAAACTCTCGTTCATCTAAATGTTGCCAAGCATAACAAAGCATAAAATAGAGATTTTTTATCGGGATTTTATTGGAGTCGGTTAAGGATGTCATTGACTTTATCCTCCCGATCAAACCAATATTCCTTTAATAATGGCGCAATCTCTAAACGAATAATTCGTTCATACCATTTTTGTTCATCATCCACATTTTCAACGGTTGGACAGAAATAACTGTGGCCAATTTCATACCCTTTTCCGAGATTAATTTTATCACTCACAATTTCCTGATTTACCTCATCAATTGAGTGGATTAGTTTCTCAATAAATCCTTGACTGATGCCTTTTGAAATCAAATAATCTTTAAACCCATCTGTATGAAATGCTGGTTCGACATTAATAAACGAAAAACGTCTACGTAATGCGTAATCTACAAGAGCTAAGGAACGGTCAGCAGTATTCATTGTACCAATTAAATAAAGGTTAGATGGAATATAGAACGTTTCCTCCCCTAAACTATAGGCTAATTTAACTGCAAATTTTTTCCCCCGTTTATCTGCTTCTATTAACATCATTAACTCACCAAAGATTTTTGATAAATTTCCTCGATTAATTTCATCGATAATCATGTAGTAATTGTTTTCTGGATCATCAACGGCTTTTTTGCAAAACGTATAAAATAAACCGTCTTTCAAAATGAAGTTTCCTTCTAAATTCGGTTTATACCCACGGATAAAATCTTCATAGGAATATGATTGATGGAACTGTAAAAATTCAATTTTACTATCATCTTTAACACCCATATGCAGATATGCAAGACGTTTTGCTACAAAAGTTTTCCCTACGCCAGGGGGTCCTTGTAAAATTATGTTCTTCTTATAATCCAAGGTTTCAAGAATTTCCTCGATTTGCTCATTTGTCATGAAAACTTCTGAATTGATTTGCTCAACTGTATACGGAGCAAGTTCTTCATTTTTTTTGTTTCCTTCTGGTGGAGTTGTACTAGAATTGCCTTTTCCAACCTTATCAAGTAGTCGTTCCACATAGTCTTCATAGCGAGTAATATTCGTTAATGTTTTCATATGAATTGGTTCTTTATCAACATTCCATTCCCCTGTCGATATCCAATCTACTTTACGTACTGAGTGATATGTTTCCCGGGTAGGGTCATGTTGATAGTCAGAAACAATTTTTCCAAAACCAATGATCTGTTTTGTCCCTCTTTTAATAAACACATAGTCCCCAATCTTCATTTCATAGGCAAATTGATAATTCGCTAGTGCATCATTTGTTGGATTATTTTCTAGTTGAAATACTTCTTTTAATACATCTGCAATTTCGCGTTTACTATTGTATTTTTTTAGATCACCGATTTCTTCCCATCCAATGGCGATAAGACCATTTTGGTAGAAATCATCCCACATTACAGCGTTCTCTCCTGCTGCAAGAAGCCAGTATTGTGGCAAATCATCTTGGACATCGGTAATGTCTTTCCCTTTTTTACCATAGTTTTCAAATAAGAAACTGAAGAATTGGTCCACTTCATAATAGATTGGTAAATTTGTTCGTTTTCCAATGATTTCTAAGTATTTTTCAATGATTTGATTTTCTTTTAGGCAATTTTGAAATTTAATAAACTTTCTTCCCTCTGAATCTCCTCTAGAATAATCAGGGGTTAATTGAAGTATATTTTCGACAGCTACTTTATCACGTTGATTGTAAAAACAATAGTCATCAGCAAATACATTTCCAACGATTTCACTCACAACACTCATGCCAAAGCCAAATAATTTATATTCCTCATTTGAAATAAAATTATCAATTCGGTTTTCAATTGGTTCTTGTCCATAAAACAAATACTCAAAGCTTTTTCGATATTTTTCGATTGGCGCATTCATTTTACCAAGTGCCCGTTTCTTTGATAGAGCCATACGAAAGGCATTAATATGGTTACCGATTTCTTGAACATCTTCCCATTCCATTTGTTGTAGATGGTCACGTTGTTTAAACCGGTCAAAAAAATGATAGCCAACTTCAATGTATTTAGTATTTTCCTTAAACCATTCATCTGCAACTTCTCTAAAGGCATACAGATATTTTTCGATTGTCGGAAGCTCTAATATTTCTTTAACCATTTGTGGATTTTGCCAATATTTATAAAGTCGATTAAATTCTTCGTCCGTTAATCGATAATTGGTCAATTGACTTATTTTAAAGATTTGAAGGTTCATCGTATCTGGGATTTCTTTCAATTCGTGTCGAAGAAGCATTCCAGAGTCGGGTGTTAGGCGAAAATCAGTTATTTCCACTTCGATACTAAAGCCATCATCCTCATCAATAAAAGGCGCAGAAGTAATCTTTCCACTAGCTACCACTCCACCTGTATTACGCTCGCCCCCATCGGAACGCCAAATGAATACACGATCTCCTCGCTGCATTTCATCCTTAAATTGCTTTTGACGAATACCCCAAGTGACTACTTTATTTTCTTTTAAATATGTATCTACATCAAATTGCTTAGGGTTACCTTGAAATATCCAATTTGCCATTGTTGGACCTCCTTGTAAACTGCTATATTACTTCTAATATCATCATATTTAATTATAGAATGTTTAATTGAAAATTCATACAATGCACAATCATCTCCTGGAAGTGCCCTTTAGTGGAATAAGATATCAAGCAAATACTGATAATTCTGTTGTCAATTTAAAAACCACGAGAAATACATCTCATGGTTTTAATAGTTTAAATTCATTTTTACATGCATGAATTACTCGATTACTTGATTTAATAAAAAAATTTTTCTGCAATTTTCTCTACAATTAGCCTATTCATTCTTATATCCATTCTATGTGTCCAGGTTGCAAAGGTAATAGTTCATTCCTAACCATTTTCTTTAATACTTTCACTCTTTCTAGGCATGTTTGTTCCTTGACAAGTTTTTATAGTAAAAAATTTTTTACAACTTCTTCAATTTTTCTTCCAAAAAATGAAACCAAACAAATTCCTAATCGTAAAATTAAGTAAATTAAAATCGTCTATAGTTATTTTGAGAAAGGGTTGAGCCGTATGAAGAAATGGCGGAATCGAAAGAGAAAATACAAATATAGTAATGGCAATTATACATTTTTTGATCTAGTTCTAGATGTACTTTTTATCATCCCAGAAATAATTTTGTGGCCATTTAGATTAATTTTATGGTTATTAAGAGGCACAGGAAGAATGATTGGTAATTTTCTCGATTTTATTTAAGGGCAGCCATTTGCTAAATATGGTAGAGCTAGAGAGGAATATAATTTGAGCAACCTTTGTCAAATTTTAATTCACAATACTACACAACTATAATGTTGAAAATTCAGTGATAATTTTTACTACCTACATTAATAACAAAAAAGCGCCAATCCCTATACAGAATTGACTGTGTAACCACAACTAAGTCCACCCGTCACCCATCACCCCACCAAAACCCCTCTAAACCCTTTCCAGAGTAAGCTTAAGCAACTTTGCTCTAAAATCTTAACCTTACTCCGTGTACAACTAAGTTCGCCCGCCAAACCGCTCTTTTTTCTCTAAATATTACCACATATTTCTCATACCTTCAAAAATCGTCTACAACAAAGTACGTTCGTAAGAGGATAGAAAAAAGCGCCAAACCCTGAGTAGTATCAAGGGTTTAGCGCTTAGAGCTTAGAAATTATTCAGTTATTTTTCCGCGCAACTATCGCGCCTATGAACCAACTTAGTTGTTCGACGGGTGAATTATGTTGTGTGCGAACCGACTAAGTTGGAGGAAGGCATTGACACTTTTCTTTAATATTTATTATTTACTCCGCAAAATACATAAATCCAATTGCCCCTGGACCTGTGTGGGTGCTGATAATTGGAGAAGTGAATTTGATTTCGACACCATTGAAGCCTGTTGATTCGATTAATTCCTTCAGCGGGTTGCCCATTGTTGTGAGTCCGTCCGCATGGGAGATGCCGACTGCTTTTACGGTTTTCCCTTTTGTATCTTCTAAAAATTGTTCAAATAAATATTTGACGACCTGTTTATGGCTTCGAGCTTTTGAAACTGGCGTATAAGAACCGTCGTCTAACGTTGCGATTGGTTTGATATTTAATAAAGAACCAATCATCCCTTTGCCTTTCCCAATACGACCGCCTTTGATGAGGTTTTCGAGTGTATCCACCACTACAAATAAACGTGTATTTTTTCTCACTTCATTTAATCTTGCAACAATTTGCTCCACAGTTGCCCCTTGATCACGAAGTTTAATGGCTTCACGTAGTTGGAAAGCTAAAGCAATGGCAATATATCTTGAATCTATTACGGTTACATCTGAGTCCGTCATTTCCGCAGCTTGTCTAGCAGAATCGTAAGTCCCACTCATGGAGCCTGTCATATGAATAGAGATGATTTGATCACCATTTTTTCCTAGCTCATCAAATAATTCTTTGAACTTTCCTGGTGCAGGTTGAGAACTTTTTGGTAATTCTTTTGAATTTTTCATTAACTGTAAAAATGAATCGGGTTGTAAATCTTGCCCGTCTACATATGTTTTATCATCAATTTGAATCGTTAATGGTACGACTTTTATGTCATATTCCATTATTTCTTCTGTTGATAAATCACATGTTGAATCTGTAACAATATGAATTCGTCCCAAGTTGACACATCCTTTAATATCTTAAGATAATTATATGTAACCGTTTACTCGGTGTAAACATGACAAATGTAATCTTACAAATAAAACGGTTAAAATGTGACAAATGATAGTGTTTTCCATATTATTTTTCCGATATAGTGAATGCATTAGGAGTGAGAGCGATGAAAAATGAACAAGCATTTGACTATAAAAATTGGAAAGAAGAACTTTGGAATGCCATCACTCATGGCATCGGATTATTATTAAGTATCCCAGCCTGTATTGCCCTTATATTGATTGGCGTGCACTCAGGTAATCCAACTGAAATCGTATCATATTCAATTTTTGGAGCATCCCTTGTATTACTGTTTTTAATGTCAACTTTATTGCATAGTATGCCAGAAAAATATAAACGCTTTTTCTCGATTTTAGATCATTCATCGATTTACGTGTTAATTGCCGGAACATATACGCCATTTTTGATGATTGCCATCGATGGCGTGTTAGGTATCGTATTACTTTGTATTATTTGGGGAATTGCCCTGTGTGGAATTTTATTTAAATGTTTCTTTATCGACCGTTTTGAAACTTTCTCATTAATTTTATACATTGCCATGGGATGGTTGATCATTTTTGCCATTAAACCGTTATATGAATTTTTACAATTTGATGGGTTTACGGTGCTGCTTGCTGGAGGATTATTATTTACGTTCGGCGCCATCTTCTACGCATGGAGAAAACTACCGTATAACCATGCAATTTGGCATCTATTTGTCATCGCAGGCTGTGCATGTATGGTGGCATGTGTGGCGATATATTTATAAAGTAAAAGCAGGACATTCTGAACTGCACCCCAATTGTTAGACACAATCTAACAATTGGAGGTGTAGTTTTTTTATGACTAAATTTACTAGTGATATCAAGTTAGCTATAGTTCAGGGGTTTAATCCACATATGATTTCACAAAAAGAATATGCGTCACAGATGGGTGTTACAAGAGCACAATTTCAATTTTGGTTGAAGTTATATGAATTGCATGGTGAAGAAGCGTTTAAGAATTTCTATACAAATTATCCCGTACCATTTAAACTAGATGTACTTAATTACATGGTTCAATCTGGTGCATCACTAATGGATACAGCAGCTCTTTTTAAAATTCCTAGTTATACGATGGTGTATAATTGGCAAAGACAAATGGAGTACGGTGGCTTAGATGCCCTTGAGCCAAAATCAAAGGGGCGTCCATCCATGAAAAACAAACACCAGTAGAAGGTTCACCTGAAGCACTTCAAGCAGAAATCAATCGTCTACGTATGGAAAACGAGTATTTAAAAAAGTTGAACGCCTTAGTTCAAGCCAAGGAAAAATCACCAAAGAAGACAAAGTAAAGGTCATCTATGAATTAAGGCATAAATACTCGGTGAAGGCGCTTGTGGCATTCGCACAAATTCCACGTAGCACGTACTATGATTTAGTAAAGAAGATGAATCGAGCAGATCCAGATGCCGAGTTGAAAGCTGAAATTCAAGCAATCTATAACGAACACGAGGGCCGTTATGGGTATCGTCGTATTCGAGATGAGTTGGCGAATCGTAGTCAGAAAGTGAATCATAAAAAGGTTCAACGTATTATGAAAGAACTTGGTTTAAAATGCGTCGTGCGAATGAAAAAATATAAGTCTTATAAAGGGGCGGTTGGCAAAATCGCACCTAATAGTTTAGACCGCAATTTTACAGCAGAAGTACCGAACGAGAAGTGGGTAACGGATATTACGGAGTTTAAGTTGTTTGGCG
>NZ_RBZN01000042.1 GCF_003628435.1 Ureibacillus endophyticus
ATATTGCACGTATCACCTTTCATAACTTGTTTCTCGTCAATTCAAGTATATCGAAATCGGTGGTTACGTGCTTTTTTATTGTCAAAAATTGTAGTAAAACCCCAACAAATATTATAGAACCCTAAATATAAGTTAGTTGTAGTAATAACTCTTCATAACCTTTATTCGCTTAAATAAAAAAGAAGGAACTTATATAATAAGTTCCTTCTTTTTTTAATTATCCACGAAGAAGTTGTAAAACACCTTGTGGTTGTTGGTTAGCTTGAGCAAGCATAGCTTGAGCAGCTTGAGTAAGGATATTGTATTTAGTTTGGTTCATCATTTCTTTCGCCATGTCAACGTCACGAACACGAGATTCCGCAGCAGTTAAGTTTTCAGCAGATGTGTTTAAGTTGTTGATTGTGTGTTCTAAACGGTTTTGAGTTGCCCCAAGTTTTGAACGCTCTTTAGAAACTTTAGAAATAGCTTCATCAATTACTTTAATTGCAACATTAGCTTGACCTTGGTTTTCAACTTTAAGGTTTTTAACACCTAATGCTGAAGCACCCATATCTTTAAGTGCTAAGTTAATATTTTGTCCAGTGTTAGCACCAATATGGAAAGTTGCTGATCCATCAGAGTGGTCATCAGTCGCTTGTGTTGTTTCACTAAAGCTAGATAATGCATTTGTAGCACCAGATTTCACATTACCATTTGAATCTTTAACTGTCACTGTAACTCCGTGTACAGCTCCTGCAATACCAGTTGCAGCAGCTACTAACTCAACTTGTCCATCTGCAGTTACAGATACATCAGTATCTGCTGCTAATTTTGTTCCACTAAATAAAGCTTCTAGGTTAGTAGCTGCATCTACAGTAATTGTATCAGTTTTAGTTGCTCCGTCAATTACATAAGAAACATCAATTTTATCTCCTACTACGATTCCAAGACTATTTCCATCTTTATCTTCAAGATCAGTTAATAAAGTATCTGCGGCAGCAGCTGCACCAGCTTTTTTTAATACTCCACCAGTATTAACATTAGCTGTAGATTTTGTAGTTTTATCCATTGAACCGTCAATTAGTTTTTTCGTATTGAACTCAGTAGTTTCGGCAATACGGTCGATTTCTTTACCTAATTGATCCATTTCGTCTTGGATATTTTTACGATCTTCATCAGTGTTAGTGTCATTAGCTGCTTGAACTGCTAATTCACGTTGACGTTGAAGAATAGAGTGAGTTTCGTTTAATGCACCCTCAGCAGTTTGGATTAAAGAAATCGCATCTTGAGAGTTACGAGAAGCTTGATCTAAACCACGGATTTGTCCACGCATTTTTTCAGAGATTGCTAAACCTGCTGCGTCATCTCCAGCACGGTTGATACGTAAACCTGAAGATAGTTTCTCGATAGATTTACTTGCTGCTTCAGTGTTACCAGTCAACTGACGGTGTGTGTTAAGAGCTGCGATATTGTGATTAATTCTCATTTTTAGTTCCTCCTTGGAATGTTTAGCTCACGTCCTTGTGAGCATTCATTTTTCTATGTAGAAGAGATCCAAGCCGGCCGAACTTGTCTCTCTTGCTTACACTAATAATATCGGATGGCCAAAATTTTCTTTAATAGATTTTAACTTTTTTATTTTTAATTTTTAGCTCACTTGTAAAAAAATGTTCACATAATAATTATTATGCAAAGAAAAAATCCTCGCCCTAATTTATATAAGGCGAGAATATGGTTTTAGTTACTTCATATTTTTTAAAATATTAATATCTTTTACAACAGATTCTGTATTAGAAACAGAAATATCTTGTCTTAGTTCTCCACGTATGACCTCGATATTTCTTGGGGCTTGAATTCCTATTTTCACCTGTTCACCTTTAACTTCTGAAATAATGATTTCAACATCTTCCCCAATCCAAATGGTTTCTCCTACTTTTCGGGATAGCACTAACATTTGCTCACCCCTTTACACTTTCAAAATTCAGTTGGTGTCGGATGGCATAGTCTTCTTTATCTAGTATTACTTGTTTCGCTTTTTTGTTTGTTGTATTTAAAACAATGGGTGCTTTTAAATTAATTGTAGAATTTTCTAAAGTATCTTTTAATGAAATAATCGCAAAAACAGCCACTTCATTTTCATTTCGTATATCCAATGCGTTCACTGTAGCTTCGTCAATGTCAAACGTATAATCCGAAACAACTACATATGGACTTGTAATGATAAATGCTAGTTGTTCAGTCTTTGTAGATTGGAGAACTTGAAAAATACTGTTTCCTTCTAGTGGAAGAAGAATAAATTGATTTTCCTCTTCAAATCCTGGGATACCGTGTGCGAAATGTAAAATTTCAGAGGGGTCTATTGTGACTTCGCCCATATAAGCCGTTTTTATATTCATGTTTTAATGCTCCTTATTCAGACTAACCAATCAATTTTTAAAGATGGATATTGTAACATTTCTACTTTTACTTTACCCGGAGTATAGTTATGAATTGGTTTGTTGATGGTTGAATTAATAATTGCTTTTTGCGGTTCAATTTGAATGTCTACAGTTCCTGGTTCAAAATTAATTTTCACACTACCAGCTTGTGGTATAAACTTAATATTTAAACTTGAATATGGTTGTCTTCCTCTACGTTTTGCCTGTTCTGCAATTGGATTTCCACCATTTTCAATACGCATCAATTCCTGACCTTCCTCTGCTCTTCTGGCAATCCCCTCCAAAACATCTTGTTTACTTTGCTGCGCGATTTCTCGTGTACGGCTAATAGATGTTTTATAACCCATACTTTCTCTTGCTTCATAGCCATCAATGGTCAGTTTGGATTGAGTTGTTTGAATTGTCATTTTCGCTTGCGGTTGTTGAATATCAAGATTTGCTTTCGGTTGTCGAATTTCCTGAACAGGTTTTTGAATGTCTAATCCTATTCGAGCTGGAGTCGATTGAATTTGTATTTTTGGGATATTCATAATATGTCTCCCTTCAAAGAAAGCGTTTGGAGCAAGAAGTCCAAACGCTTTCTTATTATCTTAAAAAGTCTACTAATGTTGGTTGAATGATTCTCCCACCTACCGATAATGCAGCACGATGAATGGATTCTTGCGTAATCATTTCCGTAATTGCTTTTTCATAATCAATATCTTCATTTTCAGACATTCTAGTAGTTGCAATAACTTCTTGAGATTGTAAACGGGCATCCATTAACTCAACACGATTTTGTCGAGCACCGATATCAGCACGGGTTGTAAGGATTTTACTCATTTGATTGTCAATTGCAGTAAGGTGTGTAGATAATTCACTACCACTTTTTTTTGCAGCAATATCATCTTCTATGTTTTTAAACATGGCATCAATTTCTCTAAATAGTTGAATCGGTGTGGTGTTAATTTGTATATTAATACCATCAAACACTTCAATTTCAATTGGTTTATTTAATGGATCATTTGGATCAGTTGGATTAGCCAAATCCTTAGGTGCTTCATATTCTTTATTTGTTAAATTAAATGGAGCTGTATTCGTTTTTGTACCACTAAAAATATAACTATCACCGATTTTCGTATTAGCTAGATTCTGTACATGTTCTCTTAATTGTTGTATTTCCGCATTAATTTTTTCACGATCATCAGGATTCATCGTATCAGATGAAGCTTGTACAATTAATTCGTTTGCTCTTTGTAATGCAGAGCCAATTTTATCAAAAGTATCGTCCGTTGTATCTAACCAGTTATAAGCTTCACCAATATTACGGGAAAATTGTTCGACACTATTCAGTTCTGTACGATAGTTTATTCCCTTCATTGCTGTAACCGGATCATCTGATGGTCTTGTTACTTTTTTCCCAGTGTTCACCTGTTCTTGAATTTTACCAAGTTTTGCATAGCTATTGGATAAATTACGAAGCAAATTGCCAGAAAGCATTGACTGAGTTACGCGCATGGTTTAGACCTCCTTATAATCCAACGCGGCCCATGCCGTTAATAATTTTATCTAAAGTTTCATCAATTACAGTTATCATACGAGCATTGGCATTGTATGCTTGTTGGAATGTAATCATATTTGTCATTTCTTCATCTAATGATACCGAACTTACAGAATCACGCCGTTGTTGAACCGCTTGTTGTAGCGTCTCGGCATTGTATTGCAAACGTGATGCTTGTTGTCCATCAACACCTAGTTGGCCGATTAGCCCTTCTAATTCACTTAACGGATTAAATTTCATATTTGCCAAATTTAGTGCATTTTTCCCATTTCCAGATTCAGCTTCATTTGTAGAATCGGATGCAGCAATTAAATTTGGGTCATCGATAATCGCTTGTGATACTGATATATTTCCAGCAGTGAATTTATCACTGGAATCATTTTTAATAAAAAATTCACCACCAGCAACACCTTCTAAATCGGTTCCTTCACTATGAATTCTATTAAACTCTTTTGCAAATGCGCTTGCTAAATCATCTAATTTTTTCAACAATTCTGGTAGGAAACATTTTTCGCTTCCATCTGTTGATGCATATCCATATGAATCTACAAGAGATTTATACTTACCAACATTATTAAAGTCATTAATATCAATTTTTACTTCTTGATTATTTATACCTTTCACTACAAGTCCAGTTATAATATTTGTTGGTGTAACGCCATCTGATAAAGTATTCTCCCCATCATTACCTAATACTGCATGATTATTCCCTTCAACAAGTGTTACTGCCGCACCATTTACTTTTAATGTTACAGTCACAGAACCTTCTGCAATCGGTAATGAATTACCACCAGATTTCGTGTAAGATACATCGATTGGAAAATAAGTTGATAATTGATCAATTAAGTTATCTCGTGCATCATATAAGTCATTAGGCATATAGCCATTTGGTTCAATTGATTGTATTTGAAAGTTAATCTCGGCAATTTGCTTTAAAACTGAGTTAGCATCTTTTAATAAAACACCTATTTCATCTCCAGTATTATCTTTAATCTGCTGAATCGAATTATGCATATAATGGAAAGAATCTGAAACCGCAACTGCACGTTGAACAACTACCGCACGAGCACCACCATCTTTTGGATGTACATTTAAATCTTGTAAAGAATTCCAAAACTGATTTAAAGCTTCTGCTAAACCATAATCAGACGGCTCTTTTAAAATATCCTCAACTTGAGTAATCGATTGTGACTTTGCTGACCAATACCCAAGTTTACTTGTTTCTTGTCGGTATTGCGTGTCTACGAATTTATCCCGAATTCGTTCTACAGCTGTTGCTTCAACTCCTGTTCCAATAAAACCAGGCGTTTTCGGTGCATTTAATCCTATTCCCGGATATCCTTGAGTTGGTACCATATCCACTCTCTGACGGGAATAACCCTCAGTATTTGCGTTTGAAATATTATGCCCCGTTGTATATAAAGCACTTTGTTGCGTAAAAAGTCCGCGCTTACTAGCTTCTAAACCCATAAATGTGGAGCGCATGAAGTTTCCTCCTTAAATCGTTCTTATGTAAAATATTAAAATTTAAGCTTGAGAATCAAAAGATGAGTTTTTCGGTACTGTGTTTCTAGTTTGATCTCCAGAATAATTGATTTGACTTGGCTGAGGTCGTAACAAATCTAATGTCATATTGACGAATTTTAAGGATTGGAAAACAAGCTTTTGGTTCAAATCATTTTGCTTTCTCAAATCGTCCACAACAAGTATTAGTCGCTTACGAACCTCCTCCAATTGTTTTCGTTCTGTTTCTGTTTCAGCTGCTTCGATCACATCGAGAACAGTTGGTATGCCAACTGGTGCAAATCCTTTTGCGTTCAAGTAATCCTGTACTAATGCTTGGCGCTGTTGCTCAAGTGTTCCAATAGCGGCTACGTGAGATTGTTCATTTTTCAACATCACATCAAGTTCTTCCATGTCGCCTTTTTTTACGATTTCCGTTTTTTTATAGGCTAGCTCAAGCAAACTTTTATGCATTTTTTCAAGATTTTCTAGTGTCTTTATAATTTGTTGAACTGACATGGTTTCGAACTCCTTTTAATAGCGATAATATTTCAACATATCTTCTGCAACTTTTCGTGCATCTACTTTATATTCACCCGATTGGATTTGTTCTTTTAATTTTTGTAATTTTTGAGTACGTTCTGTACTAATTGTTGACATTTCTTTAGCGGTAGTTGAAATTTCAATTTTATCTGTATATGTAGACGTTGTAGCCGCTGTATTCATTTTTCGTTGTTGTTTGTTATATGGGTTAACTGAATTAACCTGAATTGGAGTTATTTTCACAACTACCCCTCCCCTTAATTTCATTTACTAACGTTTATTTCGGTTCGTTCACAAAAATGTTAACGTTTCTGACCGAAAAAAGCTCACATTTTATACTTGTCCTTGGGTAATTAAATACTCTTTCCAAGTTTTCAAGCAAAAATGTGAGCTTCATTATTATTTTTTACGGTTCGATGCTAAATAAGTCGCTCTTTCAGATTTGGAAACATTTTCTCTGAATTCTTTTGCCGCTTCAAAGTTACGCAAGTCTTTCTTGATTTCATTTTGACATTTAGTACATAGTTTTCCCGTAGTTGTTAGATGACCGCAATTATCACAAGGATACCCTAAATTAGGAAACACTGCTGGTTGTAGTCTATTTTTACGTACCCATTTATGTAACAATTCTTCAGTCACACCTGTTGCTTCTACAATTCTCTCTATGGTTGCAGCTCGATTTTCACGCTTTCTTAAAAATCGGTAAACAACTTGGTACAATTCCTCTTCGTTTTGGGCACATTTATAACAAATATCACGTATTCCTGTGTAATTGAAAAACTCACCGCAACTTGGACAATTTCTTACCTCTGCCATCAAAGTTCCCTCCCGTTTCTATTTTACTACTTCTATTATACTATTAACCCATGAAATTTCCTCGATTTTTATTAACCTCTTATTAAAGTAAATGCCCGAACAGATTTCGCACCGGAATGAAGCAGAAGATTTTTCGCATGGTTTATCGTTACCCCTGTAGTATAAATATCGTCCACTAATATAATTTCTTTATTTTTACAATTCTTTATCAACTTAAAAAATTGTGGGGTTGCAAGGCGTTCTTGACGAGTTTTCCCTACTTGGGTGTCTGTCATTGTTTTTTCAAGAAAGTGTTCGTAAGGTATATGTGCAGCTTTTAATAATTCATCAACTTGAGCAAAGGAGCGCTCCTTCAATTTAGTAGGATGCAACGGGATAGGGACAATAGTAGCATGGGTTTTTGAGAGTTGTTCATGTATCTGTGCCCGGAAAACTTTAGCTAGCATTACGTCATGCATAAATTTATATCGATGTAAAAAATCCTTCATTGCATCGTTATATTGATAAAGCGATATTACTTCCTTTGAAGTATTTTCATATGGTACAAATTTTTGTTCACATTCTGTACAAATTGTTTTTGGAAAAGCGTTAGTGAGAAAGGATTTCCATGTAATTTGGTGATTTAGTGGGGCATTACATATTAAACAATTTGTCACTTCATTTCTTTTCATATTTTTTTATCTCCGAATCCTTCTGTGTTTAATCGTATGATTTCATTTCGAGCTTCATCCATTTCGGTTGTAATGCCATGATGATAAAAGATAATTTCTCCATTTGGAAAATCCACGTTTCTGCCCACCCTCCCACTAATTTGAATTAGGGCACTCGATGTGAAGATTTTCGACTCTGCCCCTACTACCGCAACTTGAACATTTTTGATTGTAATTCCTCGTTCTAGAATTGTGGTTGTAAGTAGCCCCGGTATTTCTTCATTCCTGAGTTTTAACACCTTTTCTTTTCTATCTGCGTCCTCTGCATGAACACTTAATATATTTTCATTAATTTGCTGGAATAGTGGTGCTGCAATTTCCATTAGTTTTATTGTTGGGAAAAAGATTAGAAATGGTTCATTGTTATTAAGTCGAGTTTCTGTCCAATTTAATAGTTTCCTTGGAATCTTACCACTTTGGATTTGCTTTTCGTATGACCATAATGATTGGAATTCTGGTACTGGTAAAGGATGTCCATGATACCTTTTCGGAATAAATGAGTAACCCCATTTTTCATGTTTGACTTGGGCGTGGATTTGATGGGATGGGGTTGCTGTAACTAAAGCAATTGGTGAATTTTGTTTCTTTACTTTTATAACTGCCCTTTGTAAAGCTAGATCAAAAGTGTATGGAAATGCATCAGCCTCATCTACAATGACAACATCAAAGGCGTTTTCAAAGCGATATAGTTGATGGGTGGTTGCAATAACTAGTTGCGCAAGTCCTGATTGTACTGGGGCATTTCCATATAGCGCGTGAATAATCGTATTTGCAAATACTTTTTGAAAACGGGGAAATAATTCTAATACAACATCTGTTCGTGGTGTAGCAATACAAACACGCAAGCCTTTCTTAAGTGCCGCAAGTACCGCAGGAAATAATATCTCTGTTTTCCCAGCACCACATACCGCATGAACGAGATGATTATTTTTTCTAGTGATGATTTTTGTTAATTCCTTTGTAGCCTTTGATTGCGCCTCGGTAAATGTACCATCCCAATCTAATACGTGTTTACGGCTAAACTTCGGTTTAGGACCATTCCACGTTATTAAATCTGTACAACTTGTCACCCGTCCCATGTTTATACAATGTCTACAATACACACATGTTTGATTACACCGCGCACAATTGTAATGAACGAATTCTTGTTGATTTTCATTGTGACATCGATTACAGCGAAAAATTATACGATTGAAGAAACCTCGTTTTTCGGATATCCCCGGAGTTATTTTGAAAAATCTTAAATAAGTTTCGATTTTCTCTTGTGGGAAGGGCGTGCTAGTTCTAATCCAAATACGACCTAAAAAGAAATCACGGATTTGGGGTTCTATGATTATTCCTTTGTACCATTTAAATGGCGATTTTAATAATTTCATTAGCATCTCTCCTTTGTGATTCGAAGTTATTTGCTTTTCCAGCATGTATATTTGCCTTCAACAAAAAAACAGCCCCAATTCAAAAAGAATCGAGACTGTTTTACTAACTTATATTTTCTTTACCCAACCAAGCCCTAAAGAACCTTCACCTAAATGAGTTCCAATTACTGGACCAAAATAGCTAAAGCTAAATTCCACATTTGGATAACTTTCTGCTAATTGATTCAACCATTCACGGCCTTCTTCTTCACAGTTTGCATGGATAACTACTGCTTTCAGTTGATCGTGTTGTTGAACAGCATTTGCAAAAACTTCTTCTACTCGACGAAGAGCCTTTTTCTTCGTGCGGATTTTTTCAAAAGGTACGATTACTTTATTTTCAAAAGTAAGAATTGGCTTCACTTGAAGTAGACCGCCTACAAGTGCAGCTGCCGATGAAAGTCTTCCACCTCTTTGTAGATGTGCCAAATCATCTACTACGAAGTATTCATCCATAGTAGACTTCATTTCTTCTAACGTGTTTAAAATTTGCTCTACGGATGCTCCTTGCTGTGCAAGTTCTGCAGCTTTTATCACGAAAAAGCCTTGTGGTGAACAAGAAACTTCACTATCAAAGACATGCACATTGATTCCTTCTACCATTTGACCAGCTTGCATCGCACCTTGCATTGTCCCACTAATGCCACTAGATAAATGAATAGAAATGACATCATCATAGTCCTTCGAAAGTTCAGTAAACAACTCTACAAATTTCCCTACTGGTGGCTGAGTTGTTTTTGGAAACTGTTTTTGATTACGCACTTTATCATAAAATTCGGAAGATGTAATTTCAACTTCTTCCTCATAACTACCATCTTCAAGATTCACACTTAGAGGAATCATATGAATGTTATAACGTTCCCGTTCCTCTGGGGTTAAATAAGCTGTACTGTCTGTAACGATTGCAATTCTCATATCCCACTCTCCTATTAGCAATAGTTTACCTTAAGTTTTCATCTATGTGAATCAAAATGAAAGGAGTTGTCTGAAAAGTCATTTTGAGACAACTCCTTTGCGACGAGGATAGTGGAAATTTATTTCGACTACCGCAGGAGCAATAATTCATAAGAGATATTTATCAAGAAAGAAAAGAGGTGTCCAAAAAATTATTACTTTTTGGACACCTCCATTCTGATTACTTTTATTTTGATAGACAAATTACTACAACCTTCTCTATTGTTGAGAATCATTTCCTATATAATAAACACTTGTTACTTTCCATGCATCGTCTTCTTTCACAAAAACGGTTACTTGACGGCCACTACTTGTTAGTTCTACATCTGTTTCAAGCTCAGTCATTTGAATATCTAAATTGGCAAATACTTGGGCCTCGTTTTCACTATACTTCACAATTGTTACGTCAGAAGGAGTTCTTTCAATATTATATTGTTCAAATGCTTTTTTTGCAGTTTCTAAATCGTCTTCATAGTTAAAACCTTGAGGATTTTTTGATAACGTTTGAACGTAACGATCAATATCTTTTGAGTTAAATGATTGAATATACTCATCAAAAGCTGCTAAAATTCGTTCTTCTTCATCTTTTGGGACATCTGGCGCTTCTGCTACTTCATCACCCATTACTTCGAAACCAATTGTACTTTCTTCATCTGTTATTTCATTCTTTGATGTTTCTTCTTTATCACTACAAGCAGTAAGCAAAAGGGCTGCTACCACCATTAATAACCATTTTTTCATAATCTTTAAACCTCCTGGGCATATTGTAGCATAATTGTCTTATTGTGGCTAACAACGTAAATTTAAGTCGAATTTTGTAAGTGAAATATATCATTTGTTACTTTATCGTAATCGAGACGATAAAATGTTAGATTTAGTTTCGTTTTTAGGAGGCAAATTTTGATTTTCAGCCCTTTTTATTAAAATGATTTTTAAGTTACTTTTTTGTCTTATAATAAAAGAAATTGCGGTCAAGATTGTCACGTAACACAAAAGTAAAGGATGATGAACATGACAGATCGTGAATTACTAGAATTGCTTGCAAAGAATTTAGAGCAAATGCAATCGCAACTAAATGAGAATACAGAAATTACAAAAGCCATTCTACACCGTCAAGACGAAACAGATGCAAAGATTGATTCACTATCAACTGAAATAGCGTCAAAGAACAAAAAATAACCCCCTCCCAAATTTAATTTGAGAGGGGGTTTCTTTTACTTATCGTACTTCAACCCAGCCATTTTTAATTGCTGTTACTACTGCTTGCGTACGGTCATTTACATTCATTTTTTGAAGAATGCTAGAAACGTGGTTTTTAACTGTTTTTTCTGAGATGTATAATGTTTCACCAATTGTACGGTTTGATTGTCCATCTGTTAACAATTGAAGTACTTCACATTCACGTTTAGTTAATAAATGGAATGGACGACGAATTTCTGTTTGATGGAAATTGCCTTTATTTTCGTGTTCACTTAAACGACGGAACTCCGCAACTAAGTTTTTCGTTACTTTCGGATGTAAGTATGAACCGCCTTTTGCAACAACTTTAATTGCTTCTACGATTTCATCTGCATCCATTTCTTTTAACATGTAACCTAGCGCACCAGATTTTAATGCATGCGTTACATATGTTTCATCATCGTGGATAGATAGCATAATTACTTTTGCTTCTGGGAATTCTGCAATAAGATCAGCAGTTGCTTCTACACCATTTTTCCCTGGCATATTAATATCCATTAAAACAACATCTGGTAAATGGTCACGGTATAAACTAATTACATCAGTACCGTCGTCTCCTTCTGCGACTACTTGGAACGTATCTTCAAAATCTAATATACGTTTAACACCCTCGCGGAATAATTGGTGATCATCAATAATAATAATTTTCGTCATAAAAATGTTACCCCCTACACAATAAAAATACTATTCTAACTCATTATCGGGAAATGGAAGTTTAAACATCACAATCGTTCCTTTTCCAACACTGCTTGTAATCTCCATTGTCCCTTTTAATAATTCAATTCTTTCTCTCATACCGATAATACCAAAGGATTGTTCTTTAATACTATCTTTATCGAATCCTGTCCCATTATCTTTCACTACTATATTAACACAATTATTAAGCCATTCAATTTTCACCCAGATATCCAAGGCTTTTCCGTGTTTAATAGCATTATTTACACTTTCTTGCACTAAACGAAAAATGGAAACTTCATAATCAGAAGGTAGACGCTTTTCGTTGCTGTATGATTGGAAATGGACTTGAACACCTGGATTATATTCCATCACTGTGGATAAATATTTTTTCAACGTAGGCACAACTCCAAGATCGTCCAATGCCATTGGTCGTAGGTCGTAAATGATACGGCGAACTTCGGATAACGCACTTCGAACCGTTCCCTTTAATTCTTTAATTTCTTTAATGGCCGATTCGATTCCTCTTTCACGGTACGTTCTTTCGATTAAATCTGCACGCATCAGTACGTTTGCCATCATTTGAGCTGGTCCATCATGAATTTCTCGTGAAAGGCGTTTCCGTTCTTTTTCCTGAGCAGAAATAATTTTGACGCCAAAATCTTGCTTTATTTTTGCCTTTTCTAACGCAGCACCTACGCTTTTTAAATCGGACGTTAAGAAATTCAGCACAACATTTACTTGACTAACAATATGATCAGCGCGTTCAATTGTATCGTATAATGTTTTTAAACGACGCTCCAAATCATCTCGTTTTTCACGTAAACGCTTTTCTTCTGCACGGGTTAACGAAAGTTTTAATTGAAGTTCATTCGCAAACTCATATGCAACTCGAACTTGTTCTTCCGTATAGCGATCAAAATAACGACTCACTTCTACTAGACGTTCTTTGGCGAGTTTGGTTCTCTTTTCTAAATCGTCACTTTCGTCAATTAAATATTTTATTTTAAGTTTAATGAGTTCTAGTTCAGCTTGCATCTCTTCAAAGCTTCTACGGCTTTGTTCGCTTATAACAAATATATCAGTTTTTGAATTTGTAATGGTCTCTACCATTCGATTAAAAATAACGTCAAGTGAACCTATGTCAACTTTATCGTTCGAAAACATACCTTTTCCCCAATCTAATTGGTGTTGATATTATAACAATATAAAGATTTTTTCTATAAAAAACCATTTAATGCTATGTTAAAAACTATTATACCATTTTAACATTAAATATTAAGTATATCCCTATGTATCATATGATATCATTTTTTGGTAAAAAAAGGAGAAATAATAATGCGCAAAGACTACAAAACTGTAAAAGGCTACGGAGAAAGAGAAATTGTCATTTCAAAATCCCGTTTTATCGGATATGTAAATCGAGCTGAAACAGAAGAAGAAGCTCTTAATTTCATTGATTCTATTAAGAAAAAGCATCCAAATGCAACCCATAATTGTTCATGTTACATGGTAGGTGAACATGATCAAATTCAAAAAGCCAATGACGATGGGGAACCAAGTGGAACAGCTGGCGTCCCTATGCTTGAGGTACTAAAAAAACAAGGCCTAAAAGATACGGTCGTTGTGGTGACAAGATACTTCGGCGGCATAAAATTAGGTGGCGGCGGTTTAATTCGCGCTTACGGTAAAGCAACCACAGAAGGAATCGATGCTGCACAAGTTGTTGAACGAAAATTGCATCATGTTATGAAAATTTCCATAGACTATACATGGTTAGGGAAAGTGGAAAATGAAGTAAGAAATTCACATTATACACTCGCAGAAATTCAATATGCTGAGGGTGTTGACGTTTTTGTAGAGGTATTAAAAGATGATGAGGAAGCATTTGTTAATTGGATAACAGAATTAACAAATGGACAGTCTACTATCAATTGCGTAGATAAGAAGTTTGTGGAATTTATAGTAGAGTGATAAAATTTTATTTACCACCATTCGACAACATAGTATAATTAATCGTATTAATAAATTTAAAACGAATAACGGGCAGTGATTACTCTAATTATTTAGAGTCATACTGCCCGTTAAATGTGATTGTCATTACATAGTGAAAGTATTACCACTGATTTTTTGAAAAATGTTCGACATACTATAGATATATACAATTCGATAATTAAATATACACGATTCCTACATTTTAGAGGAGAATTTTAAATGAAAAGATCAAAAACACATAATGTAAAGAAGAAAAAAAAGTCGACAAAATTTTCTTTGATTCTTAAAGTTTTGCTTTTACTGTCGGCTTCTCTTTTAATATGCGTCACTGCATACGGTGTATACATTACAAAAAAGGCTGAATTTGCAGTAAAAGATTCTTATGAAGTAATTGAGGATCGCCCTGTTTCTGAAAAGCGGGAAGCTAAAGTCGAACCAATACAAGACAATGTTTCCATTTTATTCGTTGGTGTTGATGATAGTGAAAAACGTGGGCAAGGTGCTGAAAATTCCCGTTCTGACGCTTTATTGTTAGCAACATTAAACAACGAGGATAAAACAGTAAAATTAGTAAGTATTCCTCGTGATTCATACGTTTATATCCCAGAAATCGGTTATAACGATAAAATTACACACGCTCATGCATTTGGTGGAACACGTGCAACTATTGAAACAGTTGAGGAATTATTTGATATTCCTGTAGATTATTATGTACGAATGAACTTTGATGCATTCATCGATGTGGTAGATGCACTAGGCGGAATTGAAGTAGATGTCGACATTCCATATGCTTTCACAGAAAAAGACGAAAACGATCGCTACACAGTAAAACTTGAACCAGGTTTACAACAACTTAATGGTAGTCAAGCCTTATCACTAGCTCGTACACGAAAACACGATAGTGACGTAATGCGTGGTAAACGTCAACAAGATATTTTAAAGGCAATTGCAAAAAAAGCAGCTTCAGTTTCATCTATCACAAAATATGATGACATCATCGAAGCAATCGGTGACAACATGAAGACGGACATGACCTTTGATGAAATGAAATCCTTCTTCAGTTACGTATCAAAAGGTATTCCGCAAATCGATACACTTACGTTACAAGGTTATGATGATATGTCCACTGGAGTTTATTATTATCAACTTGACCAAGAATCGCTGTCAGAAACACAACATATTCTAAAAAGTCACCTCGGCTTAATTCCAGATACATCTGACATTTCGAGTACTACACCTGAAAAAGAAACAGCTGTAGAAACTGAATTAAATTTTTCGGTGAATAATTAAAAATTGGACCACGGAGAATTTTTTCTTCGTGGTTTTCTATATGTGCAGTTTGGGCTGAGTTGACACGTTTCTCGTCCACATAGCTGCTGGTTTTGCTCACATAGTTTTTGTTTCCGTCCACATAACGGAGGCTTTTGTCCACTTGGATACTTTTTTCGTCCATATACGACCTGCTTTCGTCCACTTGGCTATCGTTTTCGTCCATATACGACCTGCTTTCGTCACGACCTGCTTTCGTCCACTTGGCAATCCTTTTCGTCCACAAAACTTGCTTTTGTCCACTTAGCTATTCTTTCCGTCCATATACACGTAGCTTTCGTCCGCTTAGCTATTCTTTCCGTCCACATTCGAGCAACTTTCGTCCACTCGGCCACACTTTTCATTCACTTCTTATCTAACTAATCCAACTGTAAAAGATGTAAGGATAATTTCATCACTTGTGCATTTGTAACATACTCTTGTGCGTTTAGCTTAACTTCTAGTGCACTTACCAAATCCACTTGTGTGCATAGCTCCACTTCTTGTGCACTTACCAAAACCACTTGTGTGCATAGCTCAACCTCTCGTGCATTTCCTACCCTATTTGCACTAACCAAAACAAAAAAGCCACTACCCATAAAAAAGTAGTGGTTCATCTAATATTTACTTATTAAAAATTCTCACGATATTTAGTAAAGGTTTGTAGTTCTTACCGGCTAGGCCTATCATCTCAACGAATAATTCGATTGCAACGATGATAACCGTGATAAGTAGAATTGCACCCCATAGCTTGGACACTGAAATTGTAATTGCTGCTAGTCCAAATAATGATGCGATTGCATAGATAATTAAAACCGTTTGACGATGTGAAAATCCGATATCAATTAAACGGTGATGTAAGTGTGATTTATCTGGATCCGACCATTTTTGTTTGTTTCGTAAGCGACGCACAATTGCGAAAAATGTATCAGAAATTGGAACACCAAGCATAATAACTGGGATAATGAACGAAAATACTGTGATTCCTTTGAAACCTAATAGCGACATCACAGCAATCATAAATCCTAAGAATAATGCACCAGTATCACCCATGAAAATTTTCGCTGGATGGAAATTGTAGAATAAAAAACCAATCGTGCTACATGCTAAGATGGCTGCAATTGCGACAACAAACACGTTCCCCATGATGAATGCCATGCACCCTAGCGTAATTAGTGCGATTGTAGAAACACCCGCAGCAAGTCCATCAAGTCCATCAATTAAGTTAATGGCGTTTGTAATTCCAACAATCCAAAGTAGTGTGAATGGAATACTTAAAAATCCAAAATCTAAAGCTCCACCAAATGGTAAATTGATGAATTCAATTTGGATACCGCCAAAGAAAATAATAATACAGGCAGCTACAATCTGACCCAACATCTTTGCTTTTGCAGAAATTTCATACATATCGTCAAAAATACCTGTAATAACAATCACTGTAGCACCCAAAATAATTGCTAAAGGCATGAATGGTGATTCGTATTTTGGTGTTTCAGGCATTAGAATGATATATCCGACTACAAATGCAATAAAAATCGCTAAACCTCCCAATCGAGGCATGATGCGCGAATGGACCTTTCGATAGTTTGGCGCATCAACAGCACCTATACGAAACGCTAATCGCTTTACTAACGGAGTAATTAAAATAGACGTTAATAACGCCACGATTAAAGACACGTAAAGCATGTCTCTCCTCCTCAAAAATAAAATATATGCACGATAATCCAGAATAATTATAGCATGATTAATATCTAAAATATAGGTCTTTCTCTGTTACAAAAGTGGAACAAATATTATGAATTTATCAATTTTGGAAATTTACTCATGAAGATAACTGTTTAGGCCTTAGTTTTCCCTTTGGTTTTATAGTCATACCCCCAAAAGTTTGATAGAATAATGAAGTGTCTACATATATAGACAATTTTCGAAGGAGCGTAAAATCATGTTCTCAATTTTTAGTCGTAATAAAGAAAAAACGAGTGCTCGAGAATTAAAAAGATACTATAAAATAGTTGATAAAATTAATAATCTTGAAGCTACATACTCATCGATGACAGACGATGAGCTTCGTAATATGACAATTACATTTAAAGAACGTTTGGAGCAAGGTGAAGACATCGTAAACATTATTCCAGACGCTTTTGCAGTAGTTCGTGAAGCATCGAAACGTGTTTTAAACATGAGACATTTCGATGTGCAATTAATCGGTGGGCTTGTTCTTACTGAAGGAAACATTGCCGAAATGCCTACTGGTGAAGGGAAAACTTTAGTTGCCTCACTACCTTCTTATGTTCGTGCTTTAGAAGGAAAAGGTGTTCACGTAATTACAGTAAATGATTACTTAGCAAAACGTGACTTTGAACTAATCGGTCAAATTCACCGCTTTTTAGGGTTAACAGTTGGTCTAAACGTCCCAATGATGGAACCTGCACAAAAGAAGTTAGCATACAATGCAGATATTACATATGGTGTAGGTACAGAATTTGGTTTCGACTACCTACGTGATAATATGGCGCATTCCATTGCAGATAAAGTTCAGCGCCCATATCATTTCGCTATTATTGACGAAGTGGACTCAGTACTGATCGATGAAGCAAAAACACCACTAATCATAGCTGGGAAAATGCGTGCAAATGAAGAACTTCACCGCATTGCAGCACTTCTTGCAAAACGATTCAAAAAAGATGAAGATTATGATTTCGATGATGAAACAAAAGCAACTTCTCTAACAGATCAAGGTATTGAAAAAGTAGAAGCAGCATTTGGTGTGGATAATCTTTATGAGTTAGAACATCAAACACTTTATCACTATGTCATTCAAGCTGTTCGTGCTCACGTGATGTTCGAGCGTGACGTAGATTACATTGTAAAAGATGACAAAATTGAATTAGTCGATATGTTTACTGGTCGTATTTTAGAAGGTCGTTCTCTGTCAGACGGCTTACACCAAGCGATCGAAGCAAAAGAAGGCGTTACAATTACGGAAGAAAATAAAGCACAAGCACAAATTACCATTCAAAACTACTTCCGTATGTATCCAAAACTTTCTGGTATGACGGGTACTGGTAAAACACAAGAAAAAGAGTTCCAAGAAGTTTACGGAATGAGTGTTGTGCAAATTCCAACGAACCGTCCACGTATTCGTATTGACCAACAAGATATGGTTTTCGATACAATCGATGCGAAATACGAATATGTAGCACAAGAAGCTGCCCGACGTCACGAAAAGGGACAACCTGTATTGATTGGGACAACTTCGATTTTGCAATCAGAAAAAGTGGCAAAACGATTAGATAAATATGGTTTGAAATATCAATTATTGAATGCCAAAACTGTTGAACAAGAGGTTGAATTAATCTCTGAAGCTGGTCAAAAAGGACGTATTACAGTCGCAACAAACATGGCTGGTCGTGGTACTGACATCGTACTTGGCGAAGGTGTTGAAAAGCTAGGTGGTTTATATGTAATCGGTACAGAAAAGCATGAAAGCCGCCGTGTTGACAATCAGTTACGTGGTCGTTCGGGACGTCAAGGAGACCCTGGTGAGAGCCGATTTATCATTTCAATCCAAGACGATATGTTCCGTCGTTTTGCTAAGGAAGAAGTAGAAAAATTCCAAAGCAAAATGCAAGTTGATGAAATTGGACGTATTACAAACAAAGACGTATTCGAATTAATTAATCGTACACAACGAATTGTTGAAGGTGCTCATTTCTCAATGCGTGAATATAACTTAAAACTAGACGATGTAATCAATGACCAACGTCGAGTAGTTTATAATCTTCGCGACCGTGTGCTAGAAGGAAAAGATCTTATTGGTGAATTAAAAACAATGCTATTAGAAACAGTAGAATTCGCTGTTTATGATAATGCACCAGAAGAACTTGACCCAATGGAATGGGACTTCGGCAAAATGGAAAATGCAGTGAATTCACTATTCTTAACTCCTGTTTCGATCAATCGCGAAGAAACAAAGGCAAAACGCATTTTAGAATCGATGCAATCATCAGTTGACGAAATTGTTAGCACAATTGAAAACTTTGAACAAAACGAACAAGTGATGGCTGTAATTCCACAAGTAATGTTACGTTTCATCGACACTATGTGGGTAAAACATTTAGAGCAAATGGCGCATTTAAAAGAAGGGATTGGCTTACGTCATTATCAACAAGAAGACCCAATGCGCATTTACCAACGTGAAGGCTTAGAACTATTCGGTAAAAACTATCAAGAGCTACGCCGTTCAATTGTAGGAGAGCTTATAACGTTTATGAAACAACTGGCTAGTCAAGAGGGGGAACTATAATGGGAATTTTTGATTTTTTCAAGAAAACAGATAAAGTAGGTAAAGATAGTGCGATTGATTCAAAAGAACTTGTAGGAAGTTCTAATAATAAAAAATCGGCAACGAAAGAAGTAGTAACAAAACTTTCTTTCCACCCAGATTGGAATGTTCCTCAAGAACAACAATATGTATTCCGCTTTTTAGCAAATGAATTGGAACCACTAAAACCAAATCAATTATCTTTAGCAGCAATCAGCATAGAAGAAGAAGCACGCAACGGAGCTTGGCACGTAAAAGCATTTTTCCGTTCATCATTATCACAACCAATCGAACTGGGTGACATTGAATTAATTTTACTAGACAAAGACGATAAACGTTTAGCTTCAAAACAATTCAACTTTAAAGAACTGGGTACAATCCCAGCTGAAAGTGCTCGTCCTTGGGTATTTACTTTTGATAAAAACTCAATTGAAGCAGAAGAAATTCCTGAAGAAGGATGGAAAATTGCCTTTAATTTAATTTCATTACGTGGTCATCAGTTAGACCTTGATGATACGTGGAAAAAACAACTTCCTAAAGAACAACAAGAACTTTTAGCGAAGGTTGTAAAAGACCTACCGAAATTAGGCAAAACAGAAGTGAACTTTACTGGCTTCCAAGTGAAATTACGTGATGACCAAAGCTTACATGCATCAATTTTCATCCGTAACGGAAACGAAAAAGCGATTAATTTAGAGCAACTACCATTAGAAATTATCGATGCAAACGGTAAACGAGTTGCGAAAGGATCATTCAAATTAGATCCAATCCTAACTGTACAACCAAACTCAACAAAACCATGGACATTTATCTTCCCAGCTGAATTAGTAGATGCCGAAAACGCAGACTTCTCCCGCTGGACTGCAAGAGTTGTTCAATAAATTAGAAATGCCTAAGCGGCTCGCTCAGCTACAATAAATAGCCAATACTAAACCCGCTACTAGATTAATAGTAGCGGGTTTTGTTAAATACGCTAAAAAACGAAAAAAGTGTAGATATAGACAATACGTTGTCTCCATCTACACTTTTTTCTATGTATTAGTCAGCTTTTGCTACTAATTTTACATTTGCAACACGTTTTGCACCTACATAACGGTCGCCCCAGTACCATTTGTCGTTAAGTTCTGTAATACTTACACCTTTACCTGTTTGTGAGTGAATGAATTTTCCATCACCATAGTAAATACCCACATGAGAAATTCCACTGCCAGAAGTATTAAAGAATACTAAATCGCCTGGTTGTAAGTCATCTTTACTTACTTTTTCACCTACTTGATACATAGATGAAGAAGTTCGTGGTAATTTGATTCCTAACTCTTTATAAACCGTTAAAACAAACCCTGAACAATCGAAACCATTTTCTGATGTGCCGCCATATCGATAAGGGACACCTAAATATTGTTTTGCTGATTCTTTTAACTCAACCGCTGTTATATCTCCCTTTTCTGCAGCAAAAGATTCTTCTGCCACGATTGGTGAAAAGTATAATGCTAGTCCAGCTACAGTTGCTAGTATGAATTGTCGAATTCGCTTGCTATATCTCATGTGCCCCTCCAACTTCTAAAAGTAAATATTCTGTCAAATTATCTGTATTAAGAGTACCACGAGATTTTGTTCTGTGACATTACAGTTTAATAACAAAGAAGTTACATAGTTTGATAATTTTCGCATTTTTGGTAATGGATTAAAACCCAATAATACCAAGGTTTTCCTTAGTTTCTAAATTTATATTTATACTTTTATTAAGCTATTAACATAAAATTTGAAAAGAAATTTCTCGATTTTTGTAACATTTGTAATATAAAATGAAACCTTTTCATTACTTAAATCGTCTTTTTTACATAGATTCATATAAAAAACCACCTACTAAAGATAGAGGTGGTTAATAAATTTAACTATTTAGAAGCTATTTGGTTAAAGCGTTTAAATGTAACAAACCGTGAATTCCAATATTCATACTCTAATTTCGACAATTCAACTCCATCACTGCCAGCATGGATAAATACGCCATCACCTAAATAGATTCCCATATGTGAGATTCCTGCAATATATGTGTCTTTAAAGAACACTAAATCCCCCGGAACCGCTGTCTGAACCGTTGTTGTGTCATTTAAAAAGTAGTCATTGCTGCTTTTTCGAACAATATTGATTCCTGCATTTGAATAGACATAGCGTACAAAACCACTGCAATCAAAACCCTCAGGAGTATTACCACCATACAAATAAGGTGTACCAATAAACGTATTTGCTAACTCTATTACTTTCTTATATATTGTTTGAACGTTACTAGAAGGAGCTTGTTTAATAGGAACTTCTTTTGAAAGCTGATTATTAATTTGTTGCTCTGTTGTAGCAATTACTTCATTTGCAAAATCCTTCACTGGTTCTCCGATATTACTAATTTGTGCTGTTGGATTTAATTTCAATACTTGTCCAACAAAAATTTTATCAGAATCTAGTTTATTCCACTTCTGTAAATCCGCAATTGAAACTCCGAATTTTTTAGAGATTTTGGATAACGTATCACCTTTTTCTATTTTATAGGTAGAAACATCCTTTTCAATTGATTCCGTTATCGTATTTGTATTTGCTACAGGCTTACTAGTTTTACTACTTTGGACAACAAGTTTTTGACCTACAAAAATAGTATCATTTTTTAATTTGTTCCATTCTTTTAACTGATCAATAGTAGTATTACTAGTTTTTGCGATTTTTGTTAAAGTATCGCCTTTACTTACTACATATGTAGAAGCTTCTGCAATTTGGGGTGTAACAATAGAAGTTGCTATGATAGCAGATGTAAATAAAAGTAATTTTTTGTTGTAACTCATTTGGTGTAATCACCCTTTCAATGAGGAATTTTCCTATATTACCATCTTAGTTAATTTTTCGACGATACACAATCCATTATTTAAAGAAAAAATTTTACGAATTTATCAATATTTCGACAAATGTTAGTAAAGAATATGAATATACTATTTGATTTCTTTGAATTCTGTGATACAATTTCACCTTGTGTGAACACAAATAATTATTATTTTTTGAAAGTTTTTGCTTTTCAAATTTAGAAAGGATTTAGGTTTTTATGAAGTTTATTAAAGAAAACCTCGCTGTTGGATTTATGCTTTTTGCATTATTCCTTGGTGCTGGTAACATTATTTTCCCACCTGAACTAGGTCAAAACGCCGGAACAGAATTTCTTCCTTCAATTATCGGTTTTTTGATTACTGGTGTCGGTTTACCGTTAATTGGGATAATTGCAGTTGCGAAAAATGGTGGAGATTTACAAGTGGTCGCAAATCGAATCCATCCAATGTTTAGTGCCATTTTCACTGCGGTTATCTATTTATCAATAGGACCACTTTTTGCCATACCTAGAACTGGTGCTGTAACATATGAAATTGGGATTGCACCATTTTTATCTGAGGCCACTAAAACAAGCGGAGTTCCATTATTAATTACTACGTTAGTTTTCTTTGCAGTTGTGCTTTATTTATCTTTAAATCCTACAAAATTAGTAGATCGTATCGGGAAAATCTTAACTCCTGCTCTATTAATCGTAATAGCACTACTTGCGATTAAATCATTTGTTACTCCAATGGGTAGCTTTGGTGAAGCACAAGGAGTATATGTAACAAAGGCTTTTTCTGAAAGTTTTGTACAAGGTTACTTAACAATGGACGTGTTAGCTTCTTTAGTATTTGGTATCGTCATCGTTCAATCGTTACAAGCGAAAGGCATTATGGAGCGTTCAAAACAAGTGACAATTACAATTTTCTCAGGTATTGTCGCTGCTCTTGGATTAGCGTTTGTTTATATCTCACTAGAATATATCGGGGCTACAAGTACTGAAAAAATCGGTTATTTAGGAGACGGTGCTAGTATTATTGCCGAATCTGCACGAGTGCTATTTGGTAGTGCAGGGAATATTATTTTATCGCTTGTTATTATCTTGGCTTGTATTACGACAGCAGTTGGATTAGTTTCTGCAAACGCAACGTATTTCCATAAACTATTCCCAAGCCTATCTTATAAAACGTTAGCTGTAATCTTTACGTTATTTAGTTTAGTAATTTCAAACTTCGGATTATCTAAATTAATCTCGATTACATTACCAGTGTTAATGTTTATTTACCCTATTGCGATTGTTCTAATGTTCTTAGTGTTATTTGACCAATTATTTGACCGTAGACCTATCGTTTACAGTTTATCGTTAATTGCTACAGCGCTTGTAAGTTTATACGATGGTTTTAAAGCGGCTGGAATAGAAGTTTCTTGGTACGAAAACATCTTGTCTGCATTACCATTGTACGATCAAAGCATTGGCTGGTTAATTCCAGCAATCGTTGGACTAGCAATTGGTTGGATTATTCATTTAATGACCAAGAACACATATAGTGCTAGACAATAAGAAAAGCGGTGACCGCTCGATTAAAGCTCCGACCACAAACGAATGATAGTAGACAGGACGTTTTTGCCTAGAATACGTTTCTAAGTTTGTCGAGGAGCTAGCCCGAAAACCGACTCAATTATAACAATCAAAAAGTCACCCAGTTTTTTCTTACAAAAAATTACTACCCTCTCCTCCCATTGCATATTGTGTAATAGGAGGAGATTTTTTTGAAAAAAATAATTATCATTACGATTTCTATCTTCCTTCTATTAATAATTAGTTATGCCACTTACCTTTTCCTAAATGTAAAAGCTACTATGAAGGCTATCCATTCACCTCTAACAATTGAAAAGACATCATCTGAAATAGCTCTACCTACACCTACTCCTACTACTACACCCTCTCAAAATAGCTCGGAAGCAAAAAATAACACGCCACCTATAACACTTCTTTTACTTGGCATTGATCAGTTACAAAATTCCCCTGGACGAGCTGATACCATCCTTGTACTAACTGTTAATCCTACATCTCAAACAATCAAAATGTTAAGTATCCCTAGAGATACATATACAGAAATTGTTGGACTAAATTTTTACGATAAAATAAACCACTCCTATGCGTTTGGTAGCGTAGCGATGACTTATGCAACGGTGGAAAATTTATTGCAAATTCCGATAGATTACGTTGTTTCTATTAATATGGAAGGTTTTGTAGACTTAATTGATACTTTAAACGGGGTTGAAATTGACAATCAAATTGCCTTTTCTACAGATGAGTTTGACTTCCCTAAAGGAAAGATCGTATTATCGGGACCAGAAACCTTAGCCTATGTGCGGATGCGTTACGATGATCCCCTTGGAGACTTTGGACGGCAAAATCGTCAAAGAATGGTTGTGGAAAATATACTAAAACAACTATCTTCACTCAATATTATCTGGCAAGTCCCTTCTGTTTTGGAAACAATTCGTTCGAACGTAGAAACGAATATTACCTACGATGATATGAAAACTTTCATAAAATCATATAAACCTGCTTTAAATAATATTGAACAATTAAACTTTGAAAAAGGTGATGGTCGTATTGAAAACGGCATTTGGTACTACTTCCTTGATAAAACAGAACTTCAAACGATTCAAGCAGAATTACAAGAATCACTTAAATAATTTGTCGAAATTTTTCTGGAAATATTAATATCTACTACCATTCTAGAAGATATATAATGAGAACAGTCACAAAATAAGGAGTTTTTATATGAAGAAAATAATACCAATATTGTTAGGGTTGTTTCTATTATTCATCCTCCCTATACAATCCTTTGCCTCAACATTTGATGAGGTTAAATGGCTAATACAAAATGATTATGTTGGAGAAATTAAGGGAGACCTAAACCGCGCAACCACTATTGATGAAATGATTGAAATGCTAGATCCTTATTCCTCCTATTTTACAAAAGAGGAATTCGATGCGTTTACAAACTCAATCGAAATGACAACTGTAGGTATTGGAGTAGTTATCGAAAAGCATGAGAATGGTATTTTAATAGTAGATGTAATTGAAAGTGGAAGTGCATACAAGGCAGGCGTAGTTGCTGGAGATATTATCATCAATGTAAATGGTCAGTCCATTGTTGGCTTAAGTATAGAACAGGCACAAGCACTTATTTTAGGTAAAGAAAATACAACCGTTGACATTACTTTTTTAAAGGAAGATGGAACACAGACTACTAAAAAAATAACAAGAATACCCTTTTCCATGCCCAATGTTACAAGCAAATTGTTATATGGCAATGTAGGCTATATTGGATTAAGCTCTTTCTCAGAAAATGGTACCACTTTAGTGAAAAACGCTTATACGAAATTAAAAAATCAAGGTGCAACGTCATTCATACTTGATTTGCAAAATAATGGCGGGGGCTATGTATCTACTGCTGAGAAACTAATTGGGATGTTCCCAAATGCACCTTATGCCTACAAGCTTAAAACGTCTGATAATACTTACCAAGAGACTTCAATATCACAAAATGTTAAATTTCCAGAAGATACACGAATTCTAGTGAATCGATTTAGCGCAAGTGCTTCTGAAATGACCGCTGCAGCATTAATCGATCAAAATGCAGCCATTGTTTATGGAGAAAATACTTACGGTAAAGGTACGATGCAATCACTTTATCCATTATCCGATGGAAGCTATTTAAAACTTACTATGGCTGAATTCTTTGGTCCAAATGGTACAGTTGTAAAAGACATAGGCTTAAAACCACAAGTTGTCACAACGACAAATCCTATATTCAAAGCCCATTATGATAGTATCACTAAAGAACTATCAAAATATAAAGAGAGTAAAAGCTTACTAGAAGTACCTGTCTCTAAAACGTTTAAAATTACATTTACTAAACCTGTAAAGGAACAGATTGATGCTAACGCCATTGAATTAGTAGAGCTTGGCGGAAGTAAAGTGGATGTAAACTTTGAAGTTAATAACAATCAAGTAATCGTTAAACCCGTAAAACCATTAAAAGCGGGCTATCAATATATACTAATTGCACACCCGACACTTCAAGACTCTCATGGTAATGCATTAAAATCAGGTCAATATATCCACATTACCGTAGAATAATAATAAATGGTCCTTTGTCAATTGTTGGGGTAAGAAATGAGAGGACAAGAAAACTTGGATATTTGATATACTATTCTGCCATCCATTTCTTCTGAAGCGTAGCGAAGAAGGAATGGATGGCAGAACG
>NZ_RBZN01000043.1 GCF_003628435.1 Ureibacillus endophyticus
TTTTGTGTGTGGTAACCTCAACTAACACCAAAATCCAGGGGGTGGCAAGTTTTTTTGCGTAAAAGACTATAAAACCAACGATTATTAGCGATTTATATATATAAGTTTTGACAATACGTATAGTAGCAAGGGGGAGCGTACAAATGTACGTAAAATTAGGGGATCGAGAATTTGGCTTTTATAAGCTAGATGTAGAGTTCCTTGAAACGGGGATCAAGGATACTTTTGCAAGATTTGATAAAAAAACGATGCGAGAATTACTTCGCCATCGTAGGTATGAGGGGTTAAAAAGTCAGTTCCAGGGCAAGTATGAACAGTATTTAGACGTACCTGCTGGGCAAGCTTTATACGATTTAAAATACAAAGGGGATTCATTCTACCAACTATTTTTAAATAAATATGGGGATTTAACTTATTCACATTTTGTGGTCACAGGGAATGAAACATTATTAAATAAAACAGGTGTATATACGATTGTAGCGGACGATGAACTTGTATTTACTGGCGTTTGTGCTAATGCCTTTAGACTAAGGTTTAATCAACATATCGGAAACATTTCACCTAAGTGTTGTTTTAAAGATGGAACAGCAACACATTGCCATATTAATTCTAAAATTACAGAGATTTATCCAAAGGCAAAAATACAATTTAAAATATGTCCAATGACGGATTTAAATCAAATGAAGAATTTAAGAAATGCGATTATTAATCGATTCGAACCGATTTGGAATATTCGATATGGAAGGGAAGAATCTTTCGTAGGTATTTAGTAATCTTTTCCACCCAAAACTTAGGAAATATGTTATACTAGAATTAGAATTTCACATTCGCAACACATTTTTGTCAATAAAATTTCACAAGCCAATTCTACACATTGTTTCAATTATTTTGGTACGATGAAGACATTAATTATAAGGAGCTAATATCACCATGAATACAGATATTAATGTCTTTTTAGCTTTAGGTGCAGGCTTTTTAAGTTTTATTTCACCCTGCACACTTCCGCTCTATCCAGCCTTTCTTTCATATATTACAGGCATGAGTTACGACGAGCTGAAAAATGAAAAAGGCATGTTACAGAAAAGAGCAATTTTACATACCTTATTTTTCTTAATTGGGTTTTCAATTATTTTTATTGCGATTGGGTTTGGAACATCAATAGCAAAGGACTTTTTCTTTAATTATCAAGATTTACTCCGTCAAATCGGTTCTATATTAATCGTTGTTTTTGGACTAATGATTGTAGGGCTACTTCAAATTGATTTTTTAATGAAAGATCATAAATTCCAATTCAAAAATCGACCTTCTGGATATTTTGGTTCCTTACTAATTGGGTTAGCGTTTGCAGCTGGTTGGACACCTTGTACAGGACCGATTTTAGGGTCGATTATCTTACTTGCAGGTTCAAATCCTGGTTCAGGTATGATGTATATGCTTGCTTATTATTTTGGTTTTGCAATACCATTCTTCATTCTATCGTTCTTTATTTCAAAATTAGGATGGATACGCAAGCACAGCCAAAAAATTGTTAAAATCGGCGGGTACATTATGATTGCGGTAGGTATTCTATTATTCTTCAATGGATTAGAATACATTACACGTTTCTTATTACCTATCTTTAATGGATTTACTGGATTCTAATCGCAATAAAACATTCATTGATAAGAATAAATGATGCATGTCTTTAAAAGGGGAATGATTGATGCCTAGAGTATTAGTAGTAGATGATACGCTTTTTATGCGAGTAGCGGTTGGAAATATGTTTAAAGAGTGGGGATTTGAAGTTGTAGGAGAAGCAGCAAATGGAAAAGAAGCTGTGGAGCTATATCGAGAACTTCAACCCGATCTTGTAACAATGGATGTTACAATGCCTGTCATGTCTGGGTTAGATGCAGTAAAACAGATAATTCCAGAGTTTCCCGATGCAAACATCATTATGATTACAGCACTCGGGCAACAAAGAATAATCGTTGATGCCATCGAGGCGGGGGCAAAGGATTTTATTACAAAACCTTTTGAACCGAATCAACTTAAAATGGTTGTAAATAATATTCTAGGCATATACGGTATGTAAAAAGTATCCTACTTTCGAAGTTATTCTTCGAAGAGTAGGATTTTTTTAATAAGTTGAAGGCTTAATATGGAATTTATTTTATAAATGAGGTATCATCAATACGTTATTTTATTATAATGTAGAATTGAAAGAGGAGGGGACTTTCGATGATTGCTAATATACCTTCTCATTATTTAATTATCGGTTCAACGGTCATGGCGGTGTTTATGGGTGTATTTGTCATGTTCGTTCGTGTACGTTCCCAAAAGAAACCTGTAAACGCTAAAAAAATATTGATACCTCCATTTGCCATGTCGACTGGGGGGCTCATGTTTATTTTTGAGCAATTTCGAGTTCCACCGATGCAAATATTAGAAGCAGTACTAGCAGGGATAGTTTTTTCATTCGTGTTAATTGCAACATCTAAATTCGAAGTACGAGATAACGAAATTTATATGAAACGGTCCAAAGCATTTTTCTTCATTTTAGTCGGGTTATTAGTAATTCGAGTTTTAGCAAAAGTGATTCTCTCAGACTCCTTTAATGTAGGAGAATTAGGCGGCATGTTTTGGATTCTAGCATTCTCTATGTTATGGCCATGGAGAATTGCCATGTATATTCAATATAAAAAAATAGAGAAAACCCTTGCGATGGTGTGAGGAAAGTAGGGCTGTGCAGTGGAATTGCTGCACAGCCTTTATGCGTAAATGGGGTTTATGAAAAATTGTCATTTCTATTCTAAATAGATCCTCCATCAATTATCAAACTTAACCTTTATATAATTTCGGTTCTATATTAATTGTTGGGGTTTTCCTACAATTTTTGAAAAAGAAAATGCACAACATCATCTATTTTTCTATACTTGAATTGACTAGAAACAAGTAGAAAAAAGTGAGTTGTGCTGTATGAATTTTAACATGGAATTACCAGGATTAAAAGGTGTAAATATTGAGGAAATTATCGAACAAGAAAATCGTATTTTAGTCTATGTTTCGATGCCTCTAAAAGAACATAGTTGCCCAGCATGTGGTGTAAAAACGTTAAAAGTACATGATTATCGAACACGGAAAATTGGTCATCTATCGTTTTGGGGACGTTTAACTAAATTGATGTATAGATGTCGCCGTTATCGATGCACTTGCGGGAAGCGTTTTGCCGAAAAAGCTCCATTTGTCGAGCGTTATCAACGTTTTTCTAAAGAAGTGAATCAAGCGATGATTATTCAATCTGTTCAATCAAAAACTTTTAAAGATGCGGCAATGACACTTGGTACTTCCGTTTCAACAATCATTCGAAGATTTATCAAACAAGTAAAAGCAGCGTTACCAGAAGGATTCCGTTTACCAAAGGCGATTGCCATTGACGAATATAAGTCAGATACAGATGCCGGAAAATATCAGCTTATTATAGCGAATGCGGAAACACATGAACCCATTGATATTCTGCCAAATCGCCGACTCCAAACGATAAAAACATATCTCCAAAAATACGAACAAGATGTGGAAATCGTAGTGATGGATATGAATGGTAGCTTTAAAGCAGCGATCCATCAAGCCTTCGCCAAACCAATTATTGTAGCGGATCGATTCCATTATTGTCGTTATATTCATTGGGCTCTGGATGATGTCCGAAGAAAAGTTCGAAAAGAAATGCATGTAAAATTATTAGTTAAATAATACTATAATTTTGATATTTTTCCCAGTATAAATGTGGTTCAATTCATGTATTTTCTTGATTTATAGAAGTATATGAGGTATTTAAAATACTTTTTTATCATAATAATTCGCTTCTTGTGATGTTTGAAATTAGCAATTAAAAAGGCCCGTCTTTTTTAGACGGACCCGTTTTAAAGTAGTGAGTTACTCAAAATAATGCTCATATGGCGTAACATCAATATTTAATTCATCTAGTTTTTTTCTTAGGAATTTATGATCACGTTTTGGGGTTGCTTGAATATATCCTTTGATAATTATATCGTGATTAATCGCTTTCGCCTTTTCTTTTAAGGCTATTTCACCAATTTTCCCCGCAATTTTCTCCTTTGCCACCTGTCGGAACAATTCTGGCACGGGGCTTACTAGTTCGTTTAACAATTCTTTTTCTTTTTCGCCCCATAAATGGACGGTTTTTTCAATGTATAGATTTTGCCAATCTAAATCGGATCGGCCATCTTGTTTAGGTAATGACTTTAAAAATTTGCGAAACATGAAAAATCCGCCAATGGCCATTAAAGAAACAAGTACGACAACCCAAAAAAGTATAAACCATAAAAACCAACCTTGTAGCAAAACGTTCACCTCATTATGACATACTAACTTCCATTATAAATTGAACGAAAAAAGTTTTCACTAGTAATGTCTCTTTTTGCTTCGAAAAAAGGCATATATCGTTATGAAAGGAGGGAGAAAATGGCAGCATATACTTTTGAGAGTGCTTCTTTAAAACTAGTATTTGAAACAGGGATGGATGAGTTTGGTAAGCCAATTTTTAGTTCGAAAACTTATCAAAACGTGCGTCCCAATGTCCAACCAGAACAACTTTTCGCAGTTGTACAAGCCATTGCCAGTCTTTGTCAGGATCCATTAAACGACATGAAAAGAATTGTTACGGAAACGGTAAATCAATAATTTTAAAGGAGGAGAGTGGCTTTGACACAAGTATTGGAATTAAAATTTGATACGGATAATGGGAAGCAGGTGACGTTATCAATTAATAATCCGAAATCTAATTTAACACCTGCGGAAATTGCTACTGCGATGACAACGGTGATTAATCAAAATGTGTTTCATAAGGATGGCCACGCGTTGACAGCAATCAATCAAGCAAGAATGGTCGCTCGCACTATTACTGAATTTGATTTAGTCTAAAGAAAAGTCGGCAACCGTATTGGTTGCCGACTTTTTATCTAAGAGGAGGGAAAATGGATGGAGGAATGGGTGATGCTCCTTCAAGAGATTGGCTTTCCAATGGTGGTGTCCTTTTATTTGTTACACCGAATTGAATCAAAACTTGAAGCAATTCATACTGCCCTTGTTTCCATTGGGGAAAGATAAGATTGTGAAACTTCACTTCACAAATTTGTTCCAGATGTGTCATCTTCAAAGGTTGTGAAAACGAACCCTTTTCGATAAGATGAAAGAGGAAAAGGGAGTTGACGTAATGAAAAAGATAATGGGACTTATCGGCATACTTGTGATCGCAACCATTCTAGGCGCATGTAGCAATTATAAATTTAAAGCAGATACTGAGTATGAAATTGCCGATTTTACAGTTACGGATCATCGAGGGGAAACCGTAACCCTGGATAGTTTAAAAGGGAAACCTTGGCTTGCCATGTTTATTTTTACGAACTGTACAACGATTTGTCAGCCAATGACTTACAATATGACAGTCATTCAAGAAGAGCTAAAAGAACGGGGTGTGGAAGACTATAATATTGTGGGCTTCTCAGTTGATCCAAAAAGGGACACACCTGAAGTGCTTTCGGAATACTTAAGCCGATATACAGTTCCGGATGAGTCGAAATGGCATTTAGTGACAAACTATGATCAAGCCTGGATTGAACAGTTCGGATTAAATTCGTTTAAAACCATCGTAAAAATGCCGGAAAATGGGGATCAAGTTCTTCATGCTTCGACTTTTTATTTAGTGGATGAAAATGGCGTAGCCGTGAAAAACTATACGGGCTATTCTGAATCAGAAGAAGGCGTACCATTTGATACAATCGCCATTGACATGGAAACGTTAATTGAAGAAAGATTAAAATAATGATGAAAACTGTTAATTAGTATTTTGCTAATTAACAGTTTTTTTATTCGGAATAAAATTCATGAAATTAGCAACAATAAGAGAGATGAATTTGATTGGAGGAATGATGTAAATGAGAACTGTATCTGACATTATGACAAGAAATATTCAAGTATGTACACCACATGATTCATTAACACGAGCTGCGCAAATTATGCGAGACGTTGACTGCGGTTCTGTTCCTGTATGTGAAGGGAAAAAAGTTGTAGGGATTATTACAGACCGTGATATCGTGTTAAACTGCGTAGCAGATGGAAAAGACAGTAACAAAGTACACTGTCATGACGCAATGACAACAGATGTCATTACTTGTGATTCCAATACAGATGTGCATGAATGTGCACGCATAATGGCGCAACACCAAATCCGTCGTATCCCAATTGTGGAAAATGGCGAAATCTGTGGAATCGTTGCAATTGGTGACTTAGCAAAAGAAAACATTTACATCAACGAAGCAGGAGAAGCCTTAAGCGAAATCTCTGAGCCAGGTCATCATTAATCAAGAAAAAAACGAGATTGCATCGTGCATTCTCGTTTTTTTGTATATATAGGGATATTTTAGAAATATATAGATTTCCATATCTGCACATACTAACGATTGTTAGAGCCTTAACAAATAAATTTTCTAGGGTGTAAAAGATGAGCTTTCTAAAAAATAAATCCTTTTTTAGTAAAATGAATAAACCTAAAAAGATAGATGAAGTACAGGTTCATCCATCGCCTACTTTTTCCTTCGATCTTGATCACAATGAAAAACAATTAAAGAAACAATTAGATTTAAGTGAAGATGTTGTATTTCATCATTTTCTTATTTCACTACATACGGGGAATACTTTGAAAGCCATATTAGTTTTAGTAGATGGCATAATCAATGAAGATGCTATTCGTAATAATGTATTAGAACCACTATCAGATGAATCTTTTGAATGTTCTAAAGGAGAATTATTGGAACAAGTAAAGAAAAAGATTTCGATTCAAAATATAAAAAAAGAAAATAATATTGAGAAAGCTATATTCCAAATCCTGAAGGGAAATACTTTACTTTTGATAGATGGTTTTAACGAAGGTTTAATGTTAGTTGCACATGGATATGAGGTTCGTGCAATTGCTGAATCACAGTCTGAACGATCCGTGAGAGGCTCCCATGAAGGCTTTATAGAATCCTTATCGAATAATATTGCACTCATTAGAAGAAGAATACCACATCCCTCATTAAAATTTGAAAAAATGATCGTGGGTGAATATAGTCAAACCGATATTTCAATTGCCTATGTGGAAAGCATTGCAGATCCCAAGTTAGTTGAAAAGGTCAAACAAAGAATCAATGAAATCAAAGTGGATGAAATCAAAAATTCAGGGGAAATTGAACAATTTATTGAAGACCATCCATTTTCCATCTTTCCGACCATTGGCAATACAGAGCGCCCGGATAAAGCGGCAGCATTATTAATGGAAGGTAGAATTATCATTTTAGTAAATGGAGATCCTGTAGGCTTATTCATCCCAGCTTTGTTTTTAGAAAATATAAAAAGTGTAGAAGATTACAGTTCTCGTCCGTATTATAGTTCCTTCATTCGACTGATGCGCTTTATTTCATTTTTAATAAGTATCACTTTACCAGCCTTATATGTGACAGCAATCAATTTCCATAAAGAGATGATCCCTTCAGAAATGATTATTCCAATCATTCAAGCAAGGGAAACCGTTCCATTTCCTTTAACAATGGAAGTGATCATGATGATTTTAATGTTTGAAGTTGTACGAGAAGCGGGTGTTCGATTACCCCAACAGGTTGGTTCAGCATTAAGTATTATTGGTGCCCTGATTCTTGGACAAGTCTCTGTTTCAGCTGGTCTTGTTGGCGCACCCACGATTGTGGTTGTATCGATATCCTACATTTCAGCTTTTATTATTACATCCATAGCCGATGTGACGGCGTTGCTTAGAATCGGATTATTTATTGCTAGTAGTATATTTGGAAGTTATGGATTAATTGTTGCATTGCTAGTTATTTTAACGCATATGACGTCTTTAACCTCATTAGGGGTTCCATACATGGCGCCATTTGCTCCTTTATATTTCAAAGATTGGAAAGATTCACTAATCCGTTTGCCGTTAAGGTGGAAAAAACAACGATTAAAAAGTATACCCAATCAACGTTCGACCAATATAAAAAGCTTACCAAAGACTGGTGATAAATAAATGCGAAGATGTTCATTTATGATTTTAACGCTTCTTTTATTATCAGGCTGTTGGAGTAGTCACGAAATCGATAAATCTGCACTAGTCCATGGAATTGGGTTGGACAAAGCAGAAGACGAATTAATGATCAGTGTGGAAATTATCAAACCAACTGGATCAAATGAACAGGGGAGTTTAGGAGGGGGAAATGTACAAACGATTGTTTTAGAAAAAAAAGCGGATTCATTAATATCTGGAGCTCGTGGATTAATACAAGATGCAAAGCGACGCCTCTATTTTAATCATGCGCGGGCATGGCTCATCAGCGAAGAATTAGCAAAGCAAGATTTTATTAGACTTCTTGACGAAGGAAGACGGAACCAAATGTTTCGTTTAAATAGTAATATTTTTATTACTAAGACGAATCCAATCGATATCTTAAGTACTTCTACGCTTTATGAAAATCTTTCGTCAGCAGAAATAATTTCGGCATTGGAACAAATGGAGTATAACCCTGAATTTACTTCTGTAAAAATATTTGAGTTTTTTAAGTTGTTGGAGGGACCCGTTCCGAATGCGTATTTGCCAATCATTCAAACAAAAGAACAAAACGATAAACTCATTACCTCAATCGAAGGTACGGCTGTGATTAATACGAACAAAATGGTTGGAAGACTTGATACAAAGGAAACAGTTGGACTAAATATTCTGTTGAACAAAGCAAAAGGTGGAACTACAACAGTAACTTGGAATGATCAAGATAAAGTATCCATAGAGGTCAACAAATCGAACACAGAAATCCTTCCAACCTTACAGGGAAAACACCTTAAGGCAAAAGTAAAAGTAGATGTTGAAGGTAACTTGGCTGATAATATGACGACATCAAATATCGATGAAGAATGGATCAGTAAGGTTGAAAAGTTATTTTCTAAGCATATTGAAGATATCGTGCAACAAACCTTAAAAAAGCTACAGGAAGAATTAAAAACGGATATTTCGGGAGTAGGGATTGAAACCTATCGAAAATATCCTAAGGAATGGAAGACAATACAAGCCGAATGGAATGAGATTTTTTCTACTGCAGAAATTAGCGTTGATGTCCATACTACGATTACGCATAAAGGTCTGATCAATAAAAGTGTAGAAAGAGATCATAAAAAACCTAAATACCCTTTCCAAAGATGAGGTAAAACGAAGGAGATTATAAAATATGCTAACGAAATGGGAGACCCTCTTTTTATTAATAATGACGCTTCCGATTATGGGGCATGTCGTCATCCTCCCATTAATGCTTGATGTGGCTGGGAGAGATAGCTGGATCTCTATCCTTATATCTCTGCCAGTAGCATTTTTGATTGCTATCGCTATTTATCGGTTACGTGTTAAGTATCCAAAAGGAGAAATTTCCGATATATTTCGAAGTATATTAGGGAAATTTTTCGGAACAGTGCTCACAATAGTTTTCATTTTCTATTTTTTATTTTTAACCATTTTCTCTTTTGTTTTGGTTATTGACTTTATCTACATTTCATTTTTGCCAGAAACACCACGATGGGCGTTGATGGTTTGGTTTTTAATTGCATTTGTCTATGCAGCCATAAAGGGAATCAAAAGAATTGCTTTAACTGCAGGTATTTTATCCATCATTGCCATGATTTCTGGACATACTGTTACATTTTTGGATACTCGAATGAAAGAATGGAGTCAGCTTCTTCCTATGTTTGAATTTGGATTAGAACCAATTATATGGGGAGCATTGCTACTAATTAGTATTTGGAATGAATTATTGCTTCTTTTATGTGTTCCTATCCAAAATATTCGTGAAAAGGGAATGTTTTTATTATGGAGTATAGGCATCTTATTAAACGCATTAATGATGTTTTCAACCATGACTGGGAGTATTACGATTTTCGGATTAGGTCAGGCTGATAATTTTATCTATCCCGCATTAGAGGCGGTGCGAATTGTTAGTTTAGGTTTTGTAGACCGCTTTGATATCTATGGTTTACTTTTAATGGCGTTAGGCTCTTATATACGATGTAGTCTTTATTTTCGAATTGCGTATGATCTAACAACGACAAAGATCACCTCTAAATGGGGGAAAGGAAGTTGGTTCACAGGATTTGTTTTGGTGGTATTTTTTAGTACCTTTTACTTATCCAGTGATTATTTTCGAATTGAACAATTGTATGCGATCTACGCATATATGATCATCCTTCTGCCAATTCCTTTTATTTTATTAAGCATCCACTCATTTAAGAAAAGATCTACTCGCAAAAATGAGGTCAGACAAAAAGGATAGATGTGCACAGGTATAACACCTTGTACATCTATCCTATTAATTAAGCCTTATGATAATAGGTATTGATTAAAACTCTTTTCGCAACTGATCAAATACTTGTTGTAAATCTGCAATAATATCTTCTGCTTCTTCGATACCAACAGAGAAACGTAGAAGGCGGTCGTCTACACCCCGAGCAATACGTTCTTCATATGGTATATCTGCGTGTGTTTGTGTTGCAGGGTACGTAATGAAGCTTTCTACGCCACCTAGACTTTCAGCAAATGTGATTAATTGCATTTTTTGTAAGAATGGGTCTACCATATTCGGATCTTTCACGCGGAAAGAAAGCATACCACCTTTACCTGTATATAATACATCTGTCACAAGTGGTTCACTTTCAAGATACGCAGCAACTTTTTTCGCGTTTGCATCGTGTTGTTTTAAACGTAAATGTAATGTTTTTAACCCTCGAATAACTAACCAGCTATCCATTGGTGAAAGCACTAAGCCCATGCCATTATGGTTAAATGCTAATTTATCACTTAATTCTTGTCCTTTTGCAATTACAAGGCCAGCTAATACATCGTTATGACCTGCAATATATTTTGTTGCACTGTGAAGAACGATATCCGCACCATGTTCAATTGGACGTTGGAAATAAGGTGTATAGAACGTGTTATCCACAATATAAAGTAGATTATGTTTTTTACAAATATCATTGAATTGGTCTAGATCGAATTCTAGCATTAATGGATTTGTAGGAGTTTCTAAGAATATTGCTTTCGTATTTTCATTGACTAAGCCATCAATATCTTCTGGTTTTGAAAAATAAACAGGGTTGATATTGTATACTTCGCTAAAGGATTTTAATAGACGATATGTACCACCATAAATATCATCAGGAACAATAATTTCATCGCCTGGTTTAAATAAAGATAGAACTAGTTGTACTGCAGCCATACCTGAACTACACGCAAAGCCTGCATCGCCATTTTCTAAATCGGCAATCCCTTTTTCTAAAATTTCGCGCGTTGGGTTTTTTGTACGTGTATAATCGTAACCCGTAGATTGTCCAATTCCAGCATGTTTGTAAGCTGTAGACATATAAATTGGAGGATTTACTGCACCTGTTTTTGGATCGCTTAAATTTCCTAATTGAACTAATTTCGTTTCAATAGCTTTTGTCAATAGTCTCACTCTTTCTCTCGTATAATACAATGTGCCGAAACATATTGAATGATTCGATTATTTATACAATTTAACATGTTAATTTAGTGAAAACAACACTAGAAAAGGGGAAAAGTGAACATTCCAATAAAATAAGTCTCTTAAAAATAAATAAAAAGCGCTTAATCACGAAGATTAAACACTTTTTCCTTTAAGATTGTTGATTTTTTAGTAGATCACGAATTTCTTTTAAAAGTTCTTCTTTTGTATCAATTTCTGGAGCAGGTTCAGCTGCAGCAACTTCTTCTTTCTTTTTACGATTTAATTTAGTTAAGATTCGTAATGCCATAAAAATAGAGAAGGAAATAATTAAGAAATCAATAATTGATTGTAAAAATACGCCTAATTTTAAACTATCTTCTGGACCGAATACGAAACTTTTCGTTAAATCGATTCCACCTGTAAGCATACCGACAAGAGGCATAATTATATTTTCTACTAGGGAAGTAACGATGCTACCGAATGCGCCACCAATAACAACCGCAATAGCTAAATCTAGTATATTACCTTTCATCGCAAACTCTTTAAAATCTTTCCACATCTAATTTCACTCCTTGATGTATAATTAATTAGTATAAAACTTTATGGTATTGATAACTATGATACCTTGTAACTATTTTAGACTTAGGTGGAAAAAATGGCAAAAAAGAAGCAAAAAAAACCTCTCATTAGTCCTGGGGTGAAATTATTTTTAATTCTATTATTAATCCCTGCATCGATTACGATTTATTTCTTTGCCTTTTTAGCTTGGCAAGAATTAAAAAGTCTCCCGTTTATTAGCGACCTTGTGCAAAGTGAAATGGATATGGTGCAGGAAAATTTAGATTTGAAAATACCTGAAGAATATATCCCAATATATATGGCAGCAGAAGAGAAATATGGTGTTCCTTGGACATTACTTGCAGCGCATCACCGTATTGAAACAAGATTTTCAACAATGAAGACACTTGTTTCTCCAGTAGGTGCTGAAGGGCATATGCAATTTATGCCGTGTACCTTTGTCGGTTGGGGTCATCCAACGTGTAGTGGTTTGGGAGAAGGAGAAATACCTGAGGAAGAAAAAACAAACCCGAAAATCATTAAAAAATATGGCGGATATGGGGTAGATGCCAATCAAGACGGCATTGCAGATCCTTATGATATTGAAGATGCCATTTTTAGTGCGGCCAATTACTTAGCAAAAGCAGGTGTGTCCAAAGGGGAATTGAAGAAAGCAATTTATAACTACAATCACAGCGAAGAGTATGTGGATGATATTTTGTATTACTACCATTTATACGAAGATGTTAGTGATGAATTAGAACAATTAATCCTCGCAACCGACGAATCAAAAACGATTGATGAAGTAAAATAAAAGAAATCAACACCTTGAAAAAGGCACGTTGATTTCTTTTTACTTTTATGAAGTTGATTTTTTCATTGATCGCATCACAAGACTTACGATAAAGATTAAAGCGATTGCTCCAAGAAGGGCAGGGAAGACATAGAAATCAGAAACTTGCCAGCCCCAGTTCCCAAGAATCGCACTTCCAATCCAAGATCCAATAATCCCTGCAATAATATTCCCAATAATACCACCAGGAACATCTCTACCAATAATGACACCGGCTAACCAACCGAGGATCCCACCGATGATTAAATACCAAATAAAACTCATCATAATTGCTCAACTCCTTTTTAGATGACTAAAAAATGTGAAACAACATTACACTTCGTAATATGTACAGATTTGAAAAAATAATGCATGGATGCGGAAAACTCCATCCTACAATAAAAAATTCACAAAAATTTCAAAATTATTTGCAATTTGAATGAAATTGTCATATAATTGACACAAGTTAGAAAAAATATTTAGATGGGGTGGTTAATATGGATAGAATTTTAATGAAAAAATTAGATAAGCAAGGTTTAATGTTCGCTTTACTTCATACGGTTATCCTCCTAAACCTCTCCGTAGAATTAATATTTGTTAAATAATCTAGTAAACTATAAATAAGAGTGTAGGCAAATCATTTAGTGATTTTGCCTACACTTTTTGTATTTACAACCTTATGTAGCGTTATGAAATTATTGTGAAATACCATTAAATTCTGCATTTCCCTTTTTCTTGAAGATGGATATCGATAAATTTAAAATTCGAAAAATTTTCAAAAAAATCAATTGAAACAGAATATTTCGCGTAATTTCGAGAAAGAAAACGATTTCAATGATGATGAATTTTTTAAATTGTTTAAATAATTCAAAAAATACTGTTGACGAGTGTACCGATTTTGTACTATGATGACAACAATTTAATACAACGTTTGCTGAATACAGCGAACACAATCACGTTACCTCTTACTGAAGTACAGTGATTATAAAAATTGTTTTATTATCTACTAACATAGTATCAACATAGTAGAACTGAGGGGCGTTTCAATTATGAGAAGTGATATGATTAAAGTAGGAGTTGATCGTGCTCCTCACCGTAGTCTTCTATACGCTACGGGAAAAGTAAAAGCGAAAGATTTAGGAAAACCATTTATCGGAGTATGTAACTCATACATTGATATCATTCCTGGACACGTGCATTTAAGAGAATTTGCAGATGTAGTTAAAGAAGCAATTATCGAAGCAGGTGGGATTCCATTCGAATTCAATACAATTGGTGTTGACGATGGGATTGCAATGGGTCACATTGGTATGCGTTATTCATTACCAAGCCGTGAGTTAATTGCAGACTCAGCTGAAACAGTTATTAATGCACACTGGTTTGACGGAGTATTTTACATTCCAAACTGCGATAAAATTACACCAGGTATGTTAATGGCTGCTGTACGTACAAACGTACCATCTATCTTCGTATCAGGTGGACCAATGGAAGCAGGGACATCTTCTACAGGTAAACAACTTTCGTTAACATCTGTATTTGAAGGTGTAGGAGCTCACAAATCAGGTCAAATGTCTGCTGAAGAGCTATTAGATATTGAAAACAATGCATGCCCAACATGTGGTTCTTGTTCAGGTATGTTCACAGCAAACTCAATGAACTGTTTAATGGAAATGCTAGGTGTAGCTTTACCAGGTAACGGAACAATCGTTGCAACAAGTGAACAACGTCACGAACTAATTCGTGAAGCTGCAAGACAATTAGTACGCATGATTAAAGAAGATATTAAACCACGCGATATCATTACAAAAGAAGCAATTGACGATGCTTTTGCACTTGATATGGCAATGGGTGGTTCAACAAATACAGTTTTACATACTCTAGCCATTGCTAATGAAGCAGGTATCGAGTATAACTTAGAAGATATAAACAAGGTTGCTGCTAGAGTTCCATATTTAGCAAAAATTATGCCAGCATCAGATATCTCAATGGATGATATTAACCGTGCTGGGGGAGTAAGTTCTATTATCAACGAACTTACAAAAATCCCTGGAGCAATTCATCCAGACCGTATCACAGTTGCAGGCGTAACAATGGGCGAACTTGTTAAAGAATATGAAATTACAAATGACAAAGTAATTCGCACAAAAGATAACCCATATAGCCCAGTTGGTGGTTTATCCGTATTATTCGGAAATATCGCACCTGAAGGCTCAGTTATCAAAGTAGGTGCTGTTGATCCTTCTATCAAAACATTTATCGGTGAAGCAATTGTCTTTGATTCACAAGACGAAGCACAAGCTGCGATCGATAACGGTACTGTTAGAGAAGGTCACGTAGTTGTTATTCGCTACGAAGGTCCAAAAGGTGGTCCTGGTATGCCAGAAATGCTTGCACCAACTTCTGCAATTATGGGTCGTGGTTTAGGAACAAAAGTTGCTTTAATCACAGACGGTCGTTTTAGTGGTGCATCTCGTGGTATTTCTATCGGTCATATTTCACCAGAAGCTGCTGAAGGTGGTCCAATTGCTTTAGTCGAAAATGGCGATACAATCGTAATCGACTTACCAAATAGAACAATCAATCTTGAAGTTTCTGATGAAGTTCTTAACGAACGTCGAAAAAACTTAAAAACATTCGAACCAAAAATTAAAACAGGATGGTTAGCAAGATATTCTAAATTGGTAACTAACGCTTCTAAAGGCGGAATTATGAAAATATAATTACTATTCACAAAATGATATAAAAGTGTTATAATTGTCATATAAATATTAAAAGTTTGAAAATATAAATCGATGATGAGGTTAAAGGTTATAGAGCCTTGTATCTACCAGAGAGTCGGTGTTGCTGGAAGCCGATGATACAACTATATCCGACATCCCCTCGGAGTGAGCTATTAAACGCGTATTTGCAATTAGATAGCTCCGGGCATTATTCGGTGCTCGTTACTAATGAATAGTGTATCTATTTTAGTTGCACATTAAATATTCGTACTATTTGAAATGTTTAATGTAAAATAGATAATTCCCACTATTCGCGAGGTAGCTTATTTTGCTACGAACAAGGGTGGTACCATGAAAGTCTTTTCATCCCTACGCGAAAGGTCTTCTTTTGCGTTGGATAAAAAGGCTTTTTTATTTTATATAATTTGAACATCACCTAAAGGAAAATTAGGGAGGAGTAATAAAATGTCTGCGAATGTACCGACAAGTGTAAAAGTAGATGCAACTGAAAATGTGCAGCCAGAAGAAAAAATGAAACCGAGAAATGGTTCAGATATATTAGTTCAAGCACTTCATGATCAAGGTGTAGATATCGTATTCGGTTATCCAGGTGGTGCAGTACTGAACGTCTATGATGCGATGTACAGAAACCCAATCCGACATATTTTAACTAGACATGAACAAGGTGCAATACACGCTGCAGAAGGGTATGCACGTGTATTAAATAAACCAGGCGTAGTAATCGCAACAAGTGGTCCTGGAGCTACAAACTTAGTAACAGGTATTACAGATGCAATGATTGACTCAATCCCATTAGTAATCTTTACTGGTCAAGTTGCTTCTAACTTAATAGGAACAGACGCATTCCAAGAAGCAGACATTATGGGGATTACTACACCTATTACAAAACATAACTATCAAGTGCAAGATGTAAACGATATTCCTCGTATCGTAAAAGAAGCGTTCCATATTGCAAATACAGGTCGTAAAGGTCCAGTATTAATTGACTTCCCGAAAAATGTTTCAGCTTCTATATTCGATGAGGAGCTAGCACAGCAAAGTAGAGAGAAAGAAATCTACTTACCAGGATATCAACCAAATACAAAACCAAATTACTTACAAATTCAAAAAGCCATTACTGCAATTTCAAATGCAGAAAAACCATTAATCTTAGCTGGTGCTGGTGTATTATTTGCAGAAGCATGCGACGAATTATCTGAATTTGTAGAAAAATACAAAATCCCAGTGGTTAACACGTTATTAGGTCTTGGAAGTATCCATGGAGAGCATGAACTAAATTACGGTATGGCTGGTATGCACGGTGCCGTAGTTGCAAACGATGCAATTCAAAAATGTGATCTTCTAATTAATATCGGAGCACGTTTTGATGATCGTTTAACAGGGGATACTTCAAGATTTGCGCCGAACGCGAGCGTAATTCATATCGATATCGATCCAGCTGAGATTGGTAAAAACATTCCAACTGATATCCCAATCGTAGCGGATGCGAAAGAAGCATTAAAATCTCTTCTTAAAAAAGAGTTCCAAGCACCGGACACAACTGCTTGGATTGATTACTTAAACCAAAAGAAAGTCGACTTCCCATTCTGGATTCAGGAAGACGAAAATGAAATCTTACCGCAACAAGCGCTTGAAATGATTCATACAATTACAAATGGTGATGCAGTTGTGACAACAGACGTTGGTCAACACCAAATGTGGGCGGCGCAATATTACCGTCAAAACTTTAGTCATCAATGGGTAACTTCAGGTGGACTTGGTACAATGGGCTTCGGTTTCCCAGCAGCAATTGGTGCACAATTTGCAAAACCTGATAAAAAAGTTATCTCAATTTGTGGAGATGCTGGTTTCCAAATGACGAATCAGGAACTTGCATTATTAAAAGAATTCAACCTACCAGTAAAAGTTGTCATCTTAAACAACCAAGCGTTAGGTATGGTTCGTCAATGGCAAGAACTGTTCTATGAAGGACGTTATTCACAAAGTTTAATGCCAGTACAACCTGACTTTGTAAAACTTGCTGAAGCATACGGTATTAAAGGCTTCCGCATTAACACGATTGATGAAGCAAGAGCAATTTTTGAAGAAGCATTAAATTCAGATGAGCCAGTAGTAATTGATTGTCGAGTTAAACAATTAGAAAATGTTTATCCGATGGTAGCAGCTGGTAAAGCATTAGATGAAATGGTAGGGGTGAAGAAACCTTGAAACGTGTCATTACAGTAACTGTAATTAACCAAAGTGGTGTTTTAAACCGAGTAACTGGTTTACTTATGAAACGCCAATTCAATATTGAATCAATTACTGTTGGTCATACAGAACAAGCAAATATTTCAAAAATGACTTTTGTCGTGAATGTAGCAGATGAAGTGAAACTAGAACAACTAGTAAAACAATTATCGAAGCAAATTGACGTACTAAAAGTTACTGATATTACTGAAAAGTCGATTGTGTTGCGTGAACTCGCACTTGTAAAAGTTGTATCACCAGCAAACTTACGACTTGAAATGAATGCAATTGTTGAACCATTTAGACCACAAATTGTTGATACATCTAAAAATGTAGTAACGTATCAAGTTGTTGGTCACCCAGACAAAATTGATGCTTTCATTGAACTCATTAAACCATACGGAATTAAAGAATTAACTCGTACAGGTGTAACTGCAACAGTTCGTGAAACACAACCTTTAGACACACCGCAACTTTCTATTCTTAAGTAAGCTTTACTTACAGGTAGTTAGTATATATTAGCTAGCACGTAAAATTACATGCGTGCTAAGCTCCAAAATAATTTGAACACATTCTTAGGAGGAAATTACAATGGCAAAAATGTACTATGAAAACGAAATTAACGAGGCAGCATTAAAAGGTAAAAAAATCGCAATCATCGGTTACGGATCTCAAGGTCACGCACACGCTCTAAACTTAAAAGAATCTGGTTTTGACGTAGTAGTAGGTGTACGTCCTGGTAAATCTTTCGACCAAGCTAAAGAAGATGGTGTAGATGTAAAAACTGTTGCTGAAGCAGCTGCTGAAGCAGATGTAATCCAAATCTTACTTCCAGACGAAAGACAAAAAGCAGTTTACGAAGCAGAAATCGCTCCACATTTAACAACTGGTAAAGCGTTAATGTTCGCTCACGGTTTCAACATTCACTTCGGTCAAATCGTACCACCAGCTGATGTTGACGTATTCTTAGTGGCACCAAAAGGCCCAGGACACTTAGTTCGTCGTCAATTCCAAGAAGGTGCAGGCGTACCAGGATTATTCGCAATTCACCAAGATGCTACTGGTCAAGCTCGTGATTTAGCTTTAGCTTACGGTAAAGGTATCGGTTCAGCTCGTGGTGGTTTACTTGAAACTACATTCGCTGAAGAAACTGTAACTGACTTATTCGGTGAGCAAGCAGTACTTTGCGGTGGTGCAACTGCATTAGTAAAAGCTGGTTTCGAAACTTTAGTAGAAGCTGGTTACCAACCAGAATTAGCATACTTCGAAACATTACACGAATTAAAATTAATCGTTGACTTAATGTTCGAAGGCGGTATGGAAACAATGCGTTACTCAGTATCAGATACTGCTGAGTGGGGAGACTATGTAACTGGTCCACGTATCGTAACTCCAGAAGTTAAAGAAAACATGAAAGCTGTATTAAAAGACATCCAAGACGGTACATTCGCAAAAGACTGGATCAAAGAAAACGAAACTGGCCGTCCACGTTATACACAATATAAAGAAGAAGGCGCTAACCACCAAATTGAGGAAGTGGGTCGCAAACTTCGCGCAATGATGCCATTCATTCAAGAAGGCAAGAAAAAAGTGGTGATTAAATAGTGAGAAAAATTGATATTTTTGATACGACGCTTCGTGATGGAGAACAATCTGCTGGTATTAACTTAAATACTGCCGAGAAAATCGAGATTGCAAAGCAACTAGAACGCCTTGGCGTAACAATTATTGAAGCAGGATTCCCTGCTTCAAGCCCTGGTGATTTCGAAGCAGTAAATCGTATCGCTGGAACAGTGAAAAATTCAATCGTTACAGGTCTTGCTCGCTGTGTCCAAAAAGATATCGATACAACTTGGGAAGCACTTAAAGTTGCTGAACAACCTCATATTCACGTATTCCTAGCGACTAGTCCAATTCACATGGAATACAAATTAAAAAAATCGCCGGATGAAGTAGTAGAGCAAGCGGTTGAAGCGGTAAAATACGCGAAAAAATTCTTCCCACTTGTACAATGGTCTGCTGAAGATGGATTCCGTTCTGATTGTGACTTCTTAGTACGTATCATTAGTGAAGTAATCGCTGCTGGAGCAACAACAATTAACGTTCCAGATACAGTAGGATATGCTTCACCTCAAGAATATGGTCAACTATTCACATTCTTACGTGAAAATGTACGTGGTGCAGATAAAGTGAAATTCTCTGCTCACTGTCATGATGACTTAGGTATGGCTGTTGCGAACTCAATTGCAGCAATCCAACATGGTGCAGATCAAGTTGAATGTACAATTAACGGAATTGGTGAACGTGCTGGTAACGCTTCATTAGAAGAAATCGGTGTGGCAATGCACATTCGCAAAGACATTTACCAAGTAGAAACTGGGTTAAATTTAAAAGAAATTAAACGTACTTCTCAACTAGTAAGCCGTTTAACAGGTGTGGTAATCCAACCAAACAAAGCAGTTGTAGGGAAAAATGCATTTGCACACGAATCTGGTATTCACCAAGATGGCGTGTTAAAACATAAAGAAACGTACGAAATTATTTCACCAGAATTAATCGGTGAAGAAGAAGTTCCTTTAGTATTAGGAAAACACTCTGGTCGTGCAGCATTCCGTGATCGTGCTATCACAATGGGCTTCGATTTATCGGATGATAAGCTAAACAAAGCATTCCAAGAGTTCAAAAAGTTAGCTGACCGTAAAAAAGAAATTACAGAAGAAGATTTAATGACACTTCTTACAGAACAACAAGTATCAATTGAAGATGTGCCATTATATGAATTAAAATCTGTTCAAGTTTCTTACGGTACAGAAAACATCCCAACAGCTACTGCATCTGTAATTACTCCAGAAGGCGCAGTGAAAACATTAGCGGCAACTGGTTCAGGTTCAGTAGAAGCAATCTTCAATACATTAGAACAATTAGTAAACGCGAAAGTAAATATTTTAGATTTCCGAGTGAAATCAGTTGGTAAAGGTCGCGATGCTTTAGGTGAAGCGGTAATCAACTTACGTTATAACGGCTTTACATCTACTGGTCGTGATGCAGCACAGGACGTTCTTGAAGCGACAGCAAAAGCATACTTAAATGCAATTAACCGTCATTTAATTCAAGAAAGCATCCGTGCAAAACAACCAACAGAAGTTTAATTGTCAATTGTAAATTGATAAACGAAGCGCCATCAAATGTTTAGACGTTTGATGGCATTTCTTTAAAAGATAACCATAAATCTCGAAATCAAGTTTATTCAATAGAGAAAGGTGTTTTTGCAGGTGGAAAAGAAAATTACAGTACTTCCTGGTGACGGCATTGGCCCTGAAGTTGTAGCGGCTGCAGTACGTGTGTTAAAAGTAATCGGAAAAAGATATAATCACGATTTCCAATTAGGATATGCTGCTATTGGTGGGGCGGCAATCGATCAATTCAACAATCCACTTCCAGATGAAACAATTGCAATGTGTGAACAAAGTGATGCAGTTCTTTTAGGAGCGGTTGGCGGTCCGAAATGGGATAACAACCCTGCAGAATTACGCCCTGAACTTGGCTTATTAAAAATTCGTAAAACATTTGATTTATTCGCAAACCTACGTCCAGTAAAAGCATTCCCATCCCTTTTAGATTCTTCACCTTTAAAACGTGAAGTCGCTGAAAATGTTGATTTAATGATCGTTCGTGAATTAACAGGTGGAATTTACTTTGGAGAGAAAAAACGTGATAATGAAGAAGCAAGCGATTTAAACATTTACACTCGTCGTGAAATCGAACGTATTGTAGAAAATGCTTTCGAACTTGCTCGCTTACGTCGCGGAAAATTATGTTCTGTTGATAAAGCAAATGTTTTAGAAACTTCAAGATTATGGCGTCAAATCGTAGAAGAAAAGAAAGAACTATATCCAGATGTTGTGGTAGAACACAATCTAGTAGACTCTGTTGCAATGAAATTAATCACAAACCCAGGTCACTATGATGTAGTCGTAACAGACAATATGTTCGGGGATATTTTAAGTGATGAAGCTTCGGTTATTACAGGTTCTTTAGGTGTACTTCCTTCAGCATCAATCCGTAGCGATAGTTTCGGTTTATACGAGCCAGTCCATGGTTCAGCACCAGAAATTGCAGGACAAGGAATTGCAAACCCAGCTGCAACAATTTTATCTGTAGCAATGATGCTTCAATATTCATTCGGAATGAAAGAAGAAGCGGCAGAAATCGAACGTGCAGTAAATACAGTATTTGAAGATGGTTACTTCACTGCTGACTTAGTGAAAGATGGCGGCCGTGCTCTAACAACTGATGAATTTACAGATAAAGTAATTGCAGAAATCGATACAAGTTTTGTAGCAGACAGTATTATGGAATCATATATTTAAGGATTGGTGAAGATTATGGCAAAGAATATTATTGAAAAGGTTTGGGATTCACATGTTGTTTACCAAGAAGAGGGGAAACCTGATCTACTATATATCGATCTTCATTTAATTCATGAAGTAACATCTCCTCAAGCGTTTGAGGGATTACGTTTAGCAGGTCGTAAAGTTCGTCGCCCTGATCTATGTTTTGCAACAATGGATCATAACGTACCAACAAAAAATTTACCAACAATTAATGACCCAATTGCGAAAAAGCAAATTAATACATTAGCTGATAATGCAAAAGAATTTGGTATCCAACTTGCAGATATCGGTCATCCAGATCAAGGGATTGTTCACGTAATCGGTCCAGAACTTGGTTTAACACAACCAGGGAAAACAATCGTTTGTGGTGACTCACATACATCAACTCACGGTGCCTTTGGTGCATTAGCATTTGGTATTGGTACTTCTGAGGTTGAACACGTACTTTCTACACAAACATTATGGCAAAACAAACCAAAAACAATGGAAATTCGTGTAAACGGTAAACTTGGTGTTGGTGTTGCAGCAAAAGATATCATTTTAGCAATCATTGCTAAATGGGGTATCGGTGTAGGTACTGGTCATATCATTGAATTTACAGGTGAAGCAATCCGCAATCTTTCAATGGAAGAGCGTATGACAATTTGTAACATGTCAATCGAAGCAGGGGCAAAAGCCGGTCTTATTTCTCCAGACGAAACAACAGTTGAATTCATTCGTGGTCGTCGTTTTGCACCAAAAGAAGATAAATTTGAAGAAGCTGCAGCTTACTGGTTAAGCTTAGCATCTGATGAAGGCTGCTCTTATGATGTAGTATTAGAAATCGATGCAGAAGAAATCGAACCAATCGTAACTTGGGGCACAAACCCATCAATGGGTACAGGTGTATCTAAAACAGTTCCAACTGCAGCAGATTATGAAAATGAATCGGATAAACAAGCATTGAAAAAAGCTCTTGCTTACATGGATTTAGAAGAAGGTCAACCAATTACTTCGATTGAAATCCAACACGTATTTATCGGTTCTTGTACAAATTCACGTCTATCCGATTTACGTACAGCAGCAAGCATTGTAGAAGGTAAAAAATTACATCCAGGTGTTCGTGGTATTGTCGTTCCAGGTTCATATTCTACTAAAGCAGCTGCAGAAGCAGAAGGGTTAGATAAAATCTTTAAAGATGCGGGATTCGAATGGCGTGAATCAGGATGTTCTGCTTGCTTAGGTATGAATGAAGACATCATTCCATCTGGTGAACGTTGTGCTTCTACATCAAACCGTAACTTTGAAGGACGTCAAGGTGCAGGAGCTCGCACGCACTTAGTAAGTCCAGCAATGGCGGCAGCTGCTGCAATTGAAGGTCGTTTCGTAGACGTTCGTAAATATGTAAAACAAGAAGCGTAAGTCTAGCAAGGAGGACATAAACATGCAACCAATTAATATAGTAAATAGTGTCATTGCACCATTAGATCGTAAAAATGTTGATACGGACCAAATTATTTCTAAAGAATTTTTAAAACGTATCGAACGTACAGGTTTTGGTGAATTTTTATTCTACCACTGGCGTTTTGACGAACAAGGAAACGAGAATCCAGATTTCGTATTAAACAAACCAGAATATAAAGGTTCTGAAATTTTAGTAGCACAAGATAACTTCGGTTGTGGTTCTTCTCGTGAGCACGCACCATGGGCAATCTTAGACTACGGTTTCCGCGTAGTGATCGCACCAAGCTTTGCTGATATTTTCCACAACAACTGTTTCAAAAACGGAATTTTACCAATCCGTTTAACAGAAGAAGAGTGCGATGAAATTTTAGCAAAAGGTTTAGAAAAGCCTTATAACGTAGAAGTAAACTTAGAAGCACAAACAGTAACAGGGGAAGACGGAAAAGTATACAACTTCAACATCGACCCATATTACAAAGAAATGCTACTAAATGGCTGGGATGAAATTGCGTTAACGTTCAAATACGAAGACCACATCGCAGCATACGAAGCAAAAAGAATCGCGTTCTAATTAGAAAAGCGGAGCGCGTTCGTTCAGCCGTGACAGAAACTGGAGACTTCTGACAAGTGTGCCCGCACACGCAGAAAGAAGTCGAAGTTTCCAAACGGCTAACGCGCGGAGCTAGACAATTCGAAAAGCGTAAGTGGCTCGCCCAGCTACGAAAAAAACTGGAGACTTCTGACAAGTGTGCCCGCACACGCAGAAGAGAGTTGAAGTTTTCGAGTAGCTAGCCGCTGAAGCTGGACAATTCGAAAAGCGGAGCGCGTTCATTCAGCCGTGACAGAAACTGGAGACTTCTGACAAGTGTGCTTGCATACGCAGAAAAGGAGTTGAAGTTTCCGAACGGCTAACGCGCGGAGCTAGATAATTCGAAAAGCGTAAGCGGAGAATTGCTAAAGCTTTACATATTAAAGTCATCTAATTTCAAAAAATTAGATGGCTTTTTCTTTTTGTCAACGATTGAAAAAAATTTCGACTTGCGATTTGGAAGAGGTAATTTTACATAATAGAAAATTGTTGATTATAGTGGTAGTGGAGGGTGAAGCTGAAGTTATTTGCAATAGAAAAGGAGTTGTCTGAAAAGTCAATTTGAGACAGCTTCTTTGCGACGAGGATAGTGACAACCACCGCAGGAACAATAATTCATAAGAGATATTTATCAAGAAAGAAAAGAGGTGTTGTGTATTGCATAATAAAAGTGCAGACTAGTGCAACGAATTTGTACAGAGTCTAGCACTTTTTTAGTGCAAAAAAATAGACTTGCCAGCCACCCCAAGTCACTCTACTGTTAAAGTGTCG
>NZ_RBZN01000044.1 GCF_003628435.1 Ureibacillus endophyticus
CTTGGTCAATCGATGTCACGTCGAGGCAACTGTTGGGATAACGCACCACAGGAATCCTTTTTCGGACACTTAAAAGACGAAGTTGATTTCAGCATGGTCAAAACACTGGATGAGTTACGCGCTAAAATCGATCACTACATGGTTTACTACAACAATTATCGTTATCAATGGAATCTAAAAAAGATGGCTCCTGTACAATACAGAAACCATCTCTTAATAGCTTAAACTCTTTTTTTAGTTTGTCCTTGACTTGGGTACCACATTAATCCACAATTCCCCTTTTTCTACCTTTGCTATATTCACGGGAACAATCCCCTTTTATCCCCTAGATACGTCCATAACTAGTTAAATGTGATTTCCAGTAACCTGATTGAATCGAAGCGATGTTTACGCTTTTTCCACTCGCATTAATCATTTTCCCATTTCCAATATAGATACCTACGTGAGAAATACCTGCTTTATATGTATTACTGAAGAATACTAAATCCCCCACTTTTGGAGTCGTTACTTTTTTCGCCATGTAATAGTAACCTGCTGCTGATGTGCGACTAACAGATTTTCCTGCGTTTTTAAATACATAATATACAAATCCAGAGCAGTCAAAACCTGATGTTGATGTTCCACCGAATACATAAGGTACACCTAGATAGTTCTTCGCAATATTCACCAATTGTGTGGATGAAGAAGCAGCAGTAGACCCATTCACCTGTAATTTTTGACCAACTTTAATTTTTGTTGAAGTTAATCCATTTAATTTCATAATTTCTGTATACGTAGTTCCGTATTGTCTTGCGATGCCTGATAATGTATCATTACTTTTTACCGTATATGTTGCTGCTGATGCACCGGATACCGTTGTAAATAATAGTGATGCACTTAAAGTTATTGATGCTAATACTTTAGTTAATTTTTTCATAATCTACTTAAACCTCTATATCTATGTAATATTTTATATTTTGTCTACGAGATACATAGTATCAAAAAATTATTACATACTTATTACAGGTTGGTTAAAAATAGCATATAATACAAAGATATAACAAATTACACTGTAGTTTTAAGTGAAAATACATGAAAAAAGCACTATCTAATATTTTTGAGATAATCCCAAAATCATTATATTAATATCAATCTACCTTCAAAAACGAAATCAATTTTTCCACAATCATTTTGTTCGGACAATCCTTACGGTAAATTAAGCTATACGTAACCGGTGTATCGAATGGGGAATCAACTAGTTTTATCGCCTTTAATTGTCCCCCTGCAATGTATGGATCATCTTTTAACATTAAATCCGATAAAATACTAACACCTAATCCTTCTATAACAGACTTTTTGATCACCTCAGAATTGTATGATGAAAATAAAATGTGTGGTTCTCTTTCTGAAAAGCGGTGTATTAAATTCGCAAAATATTCATAGCCATACACGATAAAAGAAGTATTGTCTAAATCTTTTAGTGAGATTTGTTGAAATAATGCATATGGAGAATGTGTATTTACTATTAAATAGTAGTTGCTTGAAATTGGTAGGTTACGAACATGTAGAATCTCTTCGTTTATCTCATCTGACTTTGCAATAAAACCTAAGTCTACTTCCTTATTCAAAACGCGTTCAATCACTTTTGGATTATCTGATTCGAAAATTTTGTAATTAATCCTTGGATGGATGTTTTTAAATTTTGCGAAGGTTTTCGGTAATATCGTCATAAATACTCCTGGAACAGTCGCTATTACAAGATTTCCAAACAATTCACTCTGTCTGTTTTTCACTTCTTGCTTTATATCCACTGTTTTTTGATATATTTCCATGAGTTTCGGCAGCATCCATTTACCATCCTCAGTCGGGATCGTCCCTTGTCTTGAACGTTGAAATAGTTTGATTTGTAGTTCCTTTTCAAGGGCTGTGATTGCTTGACTAATTGCTGATTGACTAACAAATAACTTTTGCGCTGCAATGGTAATCGATTTATGTTCTAAAACATTTTTTATATAGAGTAGTTGTTCAAAGTTCATATTACTCCCCTTTTACATAAGAAAAACTTATTAAAATCTTCATAATTATTAATTATACATTAGAAATTCTTCAATATATAATAACCTAATGTTAATTATTGGAGGGTACATTATTTTGAATGACTCGATATGGAATAAGAACTTTTTATATTTATGTGGTAGCAATTTTTTAATTGGTCTAATGTTTTATATGCTTGCTACAACATTACCCTTATATGTTCAGGTAGGACTAAATGGCGATGAAAAACAAATGGGATTAATCATTTCCGTTTATGTGTTAGGAAGCGTGTTTGCTCGAATCTTTTCAGGTGCACTCGTAGACCGATATGGGCAAAAAAAGATGGGGATGATTGGATTTTCTATTTTCTTTATCATGTGTATCGTCTATTTCGGTGTAAAAAATGGTCTGGTTTTATTTCTCATCATACGTTTTATTCATGGTATGAGTTATGCCATTGCATCGACTGTTACCAATACAGCAGTTATCAGTATTTTACCGGCTAAACGTAGAGGAGAAGGCATTGGTTATTTTAGTATGTTTATTAGTTTAGCCATGGTGGTAGGACCTTCCTTTGGTTTATTTTTATGGAAGGATGAAAATATTTATATTGTTTTAATTGCAGTTGCCATTTTATCAGCCATTGCACTTCTTTTAATGAAATTAATTGAGCTCCCGAAATTAGATGAACCAACTACGCCTACTAAATTTGAATTTAAAAATATCATTGAAAAGAAGGCAATTCCTATTTCCCTTGTGTCCTTTTGTTTATTTTTTTCATATAGCTCACTATCTGGTTTTTTAGCTTCCTATACAAAGGAAATCAACCTTGCAAAAGTGGCTAGCATTTTCTTTGTACTGTATGCCATCATGATTGTCGCCTTCCGACCATTTATGTCAAGATTGTTTGATAAATTTCCTGTCCATTATTTTTTCTATCCTTCTATGCTTGCATTTGGAATAGGGATGCTACTTTTAAGCCAAGCAAATTCTAATTTTGAAGTATTAAGCGCTGGCGTCATCATGGGCTTTAGTTATGGTATATTGACACCTTGCTTACAAAATACCGTTGTAAATCAAGTACCAATTAATCGAAGTGGAGCAGCGACATCAACATTTTTCTTATTGGCTGATCTCGGTTATGGTTTAGGTACGTACATACTAGGAGCATTAGCTTCATATAGCGATTATCGTGTCATGTATGTATCATCGGCAATAGTAGCATTTATTGCGATGGTCATTTACTTTGCTTTCTATCATCGAAATGTTAGAAAAAACAATATGAATATAAATGATAAACTTGTAGGAAACCAACAATAGTGCAAAAAAGGAGTTGTCTGAAAAGTCATTTTGAGACAGCTCCTTTGCGACGAGGATAGTGACAACCACCGCAGGAACAATAATTCATAAGAGATATTTATCAAGAAAGAAAAGAGGTGTCCAAAAAATTATTACTTTTTGGACACCTCCTACTTTATAATAAAGCAATAATTAAACACAATAGGAATGTAAGACCTGATAATGGTGTCATTACCAATCTCTCTTTCTTACTTCGAGATAATAGATTGGCGATGGTATTTATGCCGAGTAAAATGGAAATAAACCATATGAAACTACTTGTGGGCAAATCTATATCAATCAAGGTATGAGTATGTTGCAGACAAACAAAGCCCATCAATAATAATATTAATGCATTTACAACACTAACAATTCGTAATCTTTTAGGTAAAATCTTATAAAATCCTCCCATTGCATATTCACCAAAAGGAAGACCTAACGAAAGCAACATTTGAAAAACTGCAATGGACACGAACAAAATCGCAACAATAATGGATAATGTATTAATGAATTTTACCCCCTATCCTTTCTAAAAAAGAATGAATACCACTATTGAAATTCATTCCTAATATATCTATGCAACATGTATTTCTTCTAAATACGGTACGCGAACTTTCTCATAAATTACACCACAGACAATTGTCATTAATACAACACTTGCGACCATTACGATCACACTTGGATTAATAAACGTTTTGCTCATTGCGAAAATTACTTCTGTACAGAACCAGTTTTGAAAAGGTAAACCTACACTTAAAAGACCTATGAAAAAAGCAATTTTGACCCCGAGCCGCTTCCCTTTGATTTTACCAATCATCCCATTAATAAATAGACGTAACATTGCTAATCCAGCACCTACAAAAAAGAACGTCACTAAATAACCTTTCACAGCTTCATCTAAAATAAATGATTACCCTATTATAGTTAGTACAACTGCCGCTGCAAATACCACACTAATTTTACTTTTTTATTCATTATTACTTCCTCCTAAAATCGAACTCCTTGTTCATCACAATTAATAGTTTAAAAGGAATACGCAAGTAATTTAATAAACAAAATTCAACACGTTGTCCATTTTTAAATTTTTCTCAAAACTAAATGAAGGTACAATGCTGGACGACTGGTAGCTAAACTATCCGGGGTATGCTTAAAAACAAAAAGAAAGCATTCTGCATCATACAGAACACTTTTTTCTAATAGCTAACCAATTATTATCTGTAATACCCATTAAATGTATTTATTAAACAAAAATTACAATTTCCCGTTCAATATAATCACTTTTTTATTTAATAGTAGATTTGGTAAGTTAATGACTTCTTAAATTTTATGGCTTTTCAACTCTTTAACACCATACATCTTTAATTGATTGTACAGCTCTTTTTCATTCCCAAATATCAAGGGCTCTTCCCTTTCCATCCCAATCCACTTTACTCACAATTACATCATGAATTTAAGATTGATAGTTGCCACCTCTTCATAAGAATCATTCATATAGATTTTTTTCACTTCATTATATTACCGTAATCCTCAATAATCCATATAAAAAAGAAAGCATTCTGCATGACACAGAACACTTTCTTAATCTATTTTTTTATAACTTTATATCCAATATACAAGATTAAGAACCAAACTGGTGCTACATATAGAGCAACACGCATATCTGGAATAAATGCCATTAACACGACTACCATTAGTAAAAATACGATAGCGATATACGTAGAAATTGGATAAAGTGGGATTTTGAAATCTAACTTTGCAATTTCCTCATTTGATTTGAATTTTCTGAATCTCAATTGTGTGAGCAAAATAATCATCCAACTTGTTATAACCGCAACCGTCGCAACCGCAGAAATATATATAAATACTTTTTCTGGTACAACATAATTTAAAACAACGCCAATTAATAACATTAGCGAAGAAAACAAAATACCCCTCTGTGGACTTCCGTTTTTACTAACGGTATTGAAATATTTTGGCCCATTATTCTGTAAAGATAAATTGTACAACATTCTTCCGGAGCCGTATAAACCACTATTAAATGCAGACATTGCTGCTGTTAGGACAACAAAATTTATAATATGTGCTGCTGCAGGGATACCAACATAATCGAAAATTTGAACGAATGGACTACCTTCTGCTCCCACTTCATTCCAAGGGTAAATCGCCATCATAACCCCTAATGCACCAATATAGAAAATTAATATACGCCATACAATATTATTAATCGCTTTCGGAATCGTCTTTTCAGGGTTTTTCGCTTCTCCTGCAGAAATACCAACTAATTCAACGCCACCGAATGAAAACATAACTAATACTAAAGACATTAATATACCGTTGAAGCCATTTGGCATGAAGCCACCATGAGACCAAAGATTAGAAAAACCGATTGCTTCGCCTTGATTACCAACTCCGAATAAAATAATGGCTAATCCAAGGACAATCATTCCGATAATGGCTACGACTTTAATCATTGCAAACCAGAATTCAAATTCACCATAAGCTTTTACATTTGCTAAATTAACAAGCGTCAGAACGACAAGGACCACAAGAGCTGTTACCCATTGCGGAATATCTGGAAACCAATAGTTAATATAAACACCGACTACAGTTAATTCAGCCATACCAACGACAATCCACATGAACCAATATGTCCACCCAGATAAGAATCCTGCAAAGTTCCCTAAATATTTATTTGCATATGTACTAAAGGAACCTGATACTGGTTCAGCTACAGCCATTTCACCTAATGCTCTCATAATTGTGAAAATGACTAATCCGCCAATTAAATAAGCGAATAAAATCGATGGTCCTGCCATTTGAATCGTTGAACTCGATCCGTAGAATAAACCGACTCCAATGGACCCACCAAGGGCAATTAATTGCATGTGTCTGTTACTTAAACCACGTCTAAGTTGTGAATCTTGATGATTTTCTCTCATTTCCCCTTACACCTCATACCTTTCTATTTAAAATTACTTGTTCAACAAAGGAATAAAAAAAACGCCCTTTTGGATTCACCAAAAGGACGATTCAACTCGTGCTACCACCTTAAATTTATAAGTAATTCACATTACTTACCTCAAAAAGTACAGTCATATGACGATACTCAAGCACATGATTACGGGTGCTTACCGATGTAGCCTACTTAGAAAAAACCTTTCGGTACATAGCTCCAAGATGAATTCACAATCGTTTTACATGCACCTCTCAGCAACCGGTAACTTTCTGTTCGTAAAAATAATTGATACTAGTTCTTTTCATAGCCTTTGTTATATACAAGTATTTTTAATTGTTTTTTTATTTTAACGAATTCTATTATTTTGTCAATACAATTTAGAAAATTCCTTCTTTCAATTTTTTAAAAAAAGAAAGCATTCTGCTCTACACAGAACACTTTCCTTTATGGCTAACCAACCAATCTTATTTTTTCTCTTTTCCCATAGAATTAAACAATTGAGTAGAAGATAGTGCGTTGAATGGCATTGGAATATTAAGTTTTGCCCCTTCATTGTACGTAGCGATTAAGTCTTTTAGTAATACTGCTAAAGCTGTGTCTGCAGTCCATTCAGATACATCGCTCCAGTTTCGTACTACCCAGCTGTCGCCCGTACTTACTTTTAATAGATTTAAAATTTCTTCTTCAGGTAAGCCGTAATGTTCCCCAAGTTTTAATCCTTCTGCAACTGCATTCATGTTAATTCCTAAAATCATGTTGTTCACTAATTTTGCTACTTGGCTATTCCCTGCTTCTGGTCCGTAGTAGAATGTGTGAGAACCCATCGCATCAAAGTATGGAGCGAAAGATTTTACGATTGTTTCATCCCCTGAAGTCATGATAGATAAAGTACCAGCTTGTGCGCCTGATGCACCGCCAGAAACAGCAGCACTGATTAGTTTTAATCCACTTTCAGCTTCCACTCTTGCACCTAATTCGTTCATCGCATCTGGAGATAGAGTACTCATGACGATGACCGTTTTTCCGTCCGTATTTTCCCCAGTAAGGATGCCGTTTTCACCAAAGATAACGTCCACGTTTTGTGCATAGTCACGAACCATAGAAATAATTGCTTCGTCCGCTAGCTCTGCTACTTCTTTCACTGTATCAACCATTGTAAATCCTGCAGCTTCTGCTTTTTCATAAACACCTTTCCAAGCATCAAAACCGATTACTTCAAAACCAGCTTTCTTTAAATTCGCCGCCATAGGGAATCCCATAGTACCTAATCTGATAAATCCAATTTTTTTACTCATATTTATTCCTCCAAATGTTTAATATTTTTAAGCTAAACCTACTAGAGTTAAAATTACGACTACAGCCATTGCGACCCAGTGCGTAACACTTATACTAATAAATCCATTTTTAAATGTATCTTTCATTGTTAAACCAGTAATCTTGTTAAAGATAATTAAGAAGCCTGAATAAGGAACAATTGATAATGCTCCAGAACCAATGGCAATTGCACGGTGAACCGTTTCAGAATCTAACCCTAAATCCAAATAATATGGAGCAAAGTTCGCTACAGAAATACCGATTGCACCTACAGCGGATGCCGTAATACCACCGATTAAGCCTGTCCCAATCATTAATGACAGAACGGGAGGTCCAGGAATCGATTGAATCAATTGGAAGACACCTTTAAAGGCAGGAACACCCGTTGCAATGCTACCAAATGCAATCGTACTACCCGTTGTAATCGTTGAAGTAACCGATTCATTTGCTCCTTGATTCAATACTTCTTTTTGCTGATCAAGTTGTTTTCGGAATAAGATTGCACTTAAACCAACTGCCACAATTAAAGCGACAATAATAATATTGCTTACAGAACTGAAACATAAGATAATTGCTAATAATACAATAATCGGAAGTAAACTGATTAAGAAAGGTGGAAGATCGCGTTTCATTGCATCTTCACTATGTTCAACAGAATGCTCTGCTTCAAATGTTTCCTTTTTACGTAAACTTCTCGACAGCATCATTTTCATAAAAACTAATAAGAAAATAATTGCTGCGATGGAAGTAACAATTCCGATGAATGGCGCAGCAGTTAATGTTGTACCTAAAGCTGTGGATGGCACAACATTGTGTAAGGAAGGCGCCCCAGGTAACATGGTCATTGTAAATGTGGATGTACCACCAAAAACGGGGATGATGACCAATTTCCAAGAGATATTTAATTGTTGGAAGATTGGTTTTGCCATCGGAACTAATGCGAAGATAATAACGAATACATTAATTCCTCCATAAGTAAGAAGTGCAGAAATTATGAATAACGCTACTAACGCATTGTACGGATTTTTAGTTCCGACTACCGACAACACTTTATTGGCAATCGATATCGTTGCCCCGCTTTTATCCATATATTTTGCTAATATAGAACCTAATAAGAATATCGCGAAGTTTGATGCCACGAACCCAGCAAGGGCAGACATATAAGAATTTTCTTTACCAAAAACAGTTTCTAAAATATTTACATCATTAAATAGCAACACAACAATTGTCGCAATTGGTGCTGCAACAATAATATTGAATTTTTTTACGATAAATAGAATGATTGTTAATATCCCTAACAATATTCCGAATATGCCTAATATATCCATTTTCTATCACCTCTTTATTTCTTGTTGTTTCAGATATTTCGAATTCCTTATTCTCGAATTCAAGATGATATTAGATACGCTACCAAAGTTTCTGCCACTTCTGCCTTTTGGAATTTTCTACTCTACGACAAATTAACTTAATTGGAAGCGCTTAATTTCGCCTTACCATTGTTCCTTCTAATATCGAATTTGTCTTGCAAACATACTATAACGTAACTTTCACACATTCGTAAAATATATAAAATTCATGTTTTGTATTCCTTTTTTTCATACTAAGTTGAAGGGAAATTTTTAATATATTTCATGTACACTTAAAGTTGAAGATTCTTCAAAGATTGGAGATAGAATGGATGGATATACGACAGCTTACCTACTTTATCGAGGTGGCAAAATATAAAAGTTTTACGAAAGCCTCTAAATCCTTGCACTTATCGCAGTCAACATTAAGTAAAGTCGTCAAAAGTTTGGAAGAAGAATTGAAGGTAGAACTAATCGATCGTTCCGCAAAGAATATTGAACTAACGGACGCGGGAGAAATCGTTTTGGCAGAAGGGGAAAAAATTATGGAATCCCTCGATGATTTATCGATTCACCTTTACGATTTAATGAATTTAAAAAAGGGAAAAATCAAAATCGGTATACCACCAGTTATTGGTTCTTTATTTTTCCCGAAAATCATTAAAGAATTTAATAGTTTATATCCCGATATTAAAATCAAAATATTTGAAGCAGATTCAAAAACGGTGCAACAAGAAGTGACAGATGGAACGCTGGATCTTGGTGTTGTGATGTTACCAGTGGATGAAAAGGTACTCGATGCGATTCCTTTTGTTTCGAATGAATTGATTCTCTTCGTTCATCATACCCATCCTTTGGCACAGAGGGAAAAAGTAGATTTGAAAGATTTGCAAAACGAAACCTTCATTTTGTTTAAACAAAAGTTATTTCAGGAGCTTATTGTGCAAGAATGTTTACGAGCTGGTTTTCGTCCAGAAATTGCATACGAAAGTTTGGAGTGGGATTTCATTAGTGGAATGATTGGAGAAAACTTAGGGATTTCCATTTTCCCAAAACCTATGGAAAATAAAGTCGACCAAACAATTATCAAATCGGTTCATATTGAAAATCCAACACTACCATGGAATTTAGGTTTAATTTCCAAGAAAAAGAAACGCCCTTCACCGGCAGTTCGTCAATTTCTTCAGTTTATTTCTCCAAAGTTACCTTTTGAAGTTTGAATAAATGCTAAAAGGCCAAATTTGAAAATTGGCCTTTTTTATATACTTATTTTACAATTACGGGTACCCATAATTCGTTGCTAGGTTCATGATTTGGTGGATAATAACATTCAATACAAGGAATTTTCGCAAGTTCATATCCCGAATTCGGTAGCCAATCACTATATAAACGTTCCCAGGCATTACTTACATTTGGAAAAACAGCCCATAAATTATGCGAGATATGGATAATTCCTAACTCACTTGGCACTTCCCCATCAGAACGAACTCCCATAAAGTAAGTAAATTCATCTTCCTTAATCGCGGCTTCATTGCCACAAACGCCTAATATGCCTTCAAGGGTGCATTTCCGTTCTTTCCATGACAAATCAATTAATTGTTGCAAAAATCCTTCCGTTTCAGCATTATCCCAAATAGTGGAAATTGTTTTAAAACTATCGTTCGTTTGTACAACTATTCCCTTACCGATAATTTTAATATCAAAATCAATTGTTTCCATCCGGTACTCCATTTTGGGCTCTCCTTTCTTGATTTCGAAAATTACTTCGATAATGATGGAAAAATTTCCTTCAAAAAATAAAAAAGACACATGAACTTGTGTCTCCTGAATCAGTTTTTCAGATTTTGTATCAAGGGTTGCCGTTGCTTGATCCAATAGAGTTAAGTTTGGATTTTTCAGCAATGCACGAGCAATGAAAATTCGTTGCTTTTAACCACCTGATAACTTTTTACTCCGCGCTCACCAATTTGCGGTTCATAGCCTTTCTAGCCATTGCATTTCCCCTAAATATACTTACTTCTACCTCTGTATATACCAATATTATAGAAAAATAAAAAACACCTACAAAATTATATCTGCAGATGTTTTAATAAGTATTAGATTAAGAATCAGCTTTTTTTACCATAAAACAAACGAGCATACATGGTTCGTTTGTTTTATTAATGCACCAATGCTCTTCACCCGCTGGAATCAATGTTGCATCTCCAGCTTTTTCCACACTATATTTACCATTACAGTAAGTTTCGATTTCCCCGCTGAAAATATACGAGAACTCATCTTCCTCATGACAACTCATCCCTTCAGCTGGAACTCTTTCACCAGGTGTAAGAGAAATAACACTCATGCTCACTTCTTTAAAATCTCCCTTTTTTGTGAAGAGTTTCTTCATTTCATAAAGAGGCATACCAGTTGGATCTACTTGATTTATGTTGATTTTTTCCATTCATTTCCCACCTATTCTTTTTGAAGTTTAGGATCTAGAAAGTCTCGTAGACCATCACCTACGAAGTTAGCTGCTATAGAAATCGAGAAAATAGCTAAGCCAGGGAAGGTTGAAACCCACCAATTTTGAATAACTTTTGCTCCATCCGATACCATTGAACCCCATTCAGGTGTTGGGGGTTGTGTTCCTAGACCAAGGAAGCTGAGCCCTGAAAACATCAAGATTGCATTTCCAAGGTCAAGCGTTGCCATCACGAGTAAAGGACCAAAACTATTAGGTAAAATTTCTAAAAATAAAACCCTTATATGCGAAGCACCCATAACCCGGGAGGCCGTCACATACTCGCTTTCTTTTAAAGAAATAACCATCGATCGCATCAACCTCGCATAGTTTGGCCACCAAATAATTGCCATCGCTATTACTGAGTTCAAGATACTCGGTCCAAGTGCCGCAGCAATGACCATCGCCAAAATTAGAGGTGGAAACGCCATAATCAGTTCTGAGAAACGCATCATGATTTCGTCGACTTTCCCACCCTTATATCCTGCTATCCCACCAAAGAGAATACCAATAGATAAGGCACAAATAACTGTGATGATTCCGGCTGTTAAAGAAATTCTCGAGCCATACATAACCCTTGAGAATACATCACGCCCCAATTCGTCGGTCCCAAATAAATGAGATAAACTAGGAGGCTCATATCGAATCGATAGATCTTGTGCAGTAGTACTATGTGTTGCGATTAACGGTGCAAATATCACAACGATAAACCATAATGCGCAAATAATTAGTCCGAGTTTAAATAGAAATCCTTTTTGAGTGATAAAAGATTTAAATGTTCTCATCATCTGTACCTCACTCTCGGATCAATAATTCCATATAAGATATCAATCAATAGATTAATGACTACATAAATAAATGCTATTAAAAGTGAAACTCCACATATTGCTGGGAAGTCTAGTGAAACTGCTGAAAGATATGCATATTGACCGATTCCTGGCCACGCAAAGATATTCTCAACAAGCACCATACCACCTAAAAGATTACAGAAACCAATACCAGCGACTGTAATGACAGGAATTAAGGAATTGGAGATTGCATGTCCAACGATAATGCCGGATTCTTTTAATCCCTTTGATCTCGCTGTACGAATATAGTCCATAGACATCACTTCAAGTAAATTCGATCGTGTTTGCCTAGCGATTAGTCCCATTGTAAAGAATCCTAACACCGTTGCAGGCAGAATCAAGTGCATCGCGACATCACCTAACAGTTGAAAATCTCCATTTAAAAGAGAATCTAATAATAATAGTCCAGTTCCCCCTTCTGGAGTTGTTGATCTCGCATCTATCCGGCCAGGACCAGGTGTAATACCAATAACAGAAGAGAAAATATTGAGCATAATTAATGCAAACCAAAAGCTCGGTACAGAAACCCCACTAATAGAAAGCGTACGAATGATATGATCAACAGGCTTATTTCGAAAAATAGCAGAGATTACTCCAAAAAGAATTCCAAGCACTAAGGCAATAACCATAGCCACTATCGATAATTCCAGGGTTGCTGGGAAGAACTGCATTAAGTCCTCCATCACTGGTCTGCCAGTTCGAATTGAGGTACCCAAATCACCAGTCAATAAGTGTTGGAAGTACAGTATAAATTGACTAAATAGCGACTTATCGAGCCCCCACTTCTCTTTGAAAGCAGCAACAATTTCGGGATTATTCATTGCACTTTGGCTCAAATTCGCAGCAACCGGATCACTTGGCACTAAATGCGAAAGAATAAACACGAACAGTGCCACACCAAATAATAAGAAAAGTAGAAAGATTAGACGTCTACCTATAAACCTAAGCAATTTAAGATCACACTCCCAACTAAAAACAACTCACAAGTCGATACTCATAAACTAGCTACCCGTAGGCAATTGACTGCCCACAGATAGCTTTTTGGACATTTACATCATTATTTTGAAAGCTTTAAATCTTTTAAACTTAGCTTAAATAAATCATTATAAGCAACACCTTCAAGGTTAGCGCTAACTGCAAATGATTTCGGGTGTTGTACTAAAAATGCATAAGGACTATTCTCTGCAATGATTTCTTGCATTTTACCTGAAAGTTCTGCACGCTTTGCTTCATCAATTTCTACTTTTGCTTGTTCAGCTAAAGCTACTAATTCTGGATTTGCTGAAGGATCCCAGTTTGCACGTGTTCCTACAATATCTCCAGGAATAAATGCTAATTGATTGCTTAGATCATAGTAATCTGGTGACCAGTGCATTACTAGAAATGGTGTTTTACCATTACGATAGTCTTCGATGACAACGCCAACATCACCCGTTTGAATTTCTACATTAATATTAATCTTAGATAAATCTTCTTTTACTTTTTCAGCAATCGTTACCCATGAAAGTCCCTCAGAATCATAGTTAGCTGCAATTAAAGGTACTGTGAAGCCATTTTCAAAACCAGCTTCCTTCATTAATTCTTTTGCTTTTTCAATGTTTTGATAGTTATCTGCTCTTGATTGAGCACCTACAAAGCCATCTTGAACAAATGACATTGGTAGTAGTGCGCCATCACCTGCTAATTGTTTAAAGCCTTCATAGTCAAGTGCATAGCGTACCGCTTGCTGAACAAGTGGATCTGACATTTCCTTTCCAATCTCAGGACTATTGTTCATTAGTAAGAATGAAATCGTTGAAGTAGGAGAAGATACAACTTTTGCATTTCCACCTTCTTTAATAGTTTTTACTTGGTCAGGACCAACACTTAAAGCAACATCAATTTCACCTTTTTCTAGTGCTTGAATTTGTGTGTTTGGATCTGGAATTTCTTTGATAATAATTTTGCTTGCATTCACAGTGCCTGGATAATTTGGATTCTTTTCAAGTACCATTTCTGTATTTTGAGTCCACTTCGTTAATACATATGGACCACTACCAGCAGATGTCCCATCAAGATATGCTGTTGCAGTATCCGTTGTACTTGCATCTTCTGCATCGGTACCACCTTGTTCCTTCACAACCTGGCTATCTACAACCGCGAAAGCATTACTTGTTAGTTTAGATAGGAATGAAGCATCTTGTTCCTTTAACGTCACAACAACCGTATTTTCATCTGGTGCTTCTACTTTTTCAACGCCTTCTGCTAGAGCAGATGCATTATCTTTAATATTCATTGTACGGTTAAAACTAAATACAACATCATTTGCAGTAATAGGATTTCCACTTGCAAATTTACGTCCCTCAACCAGTTTGAAAGTATACACAAGTCCTGATTCATCAACAGAATATTCCTTTGCAAGGGCTGGTTTTGGTATAAGTTCTGAACCTTCTAACATATATAAGTTCTCATATGTTGCATAGAAATAAAAATTCCCGAACACTTCATAAGCACGGGCTGGATCAAGTGTTTTCCAGTCAGATGCAACCCCAATAACGATCGTATCTTGACTACCATTTGATGAAGATGAAGATGATGTCGTTTGTCCACTTTCTTCTTTTTCACTACATGCTATTAGTGATAAGCTCACTAACAATGTAATTGCCAGTAAAATTATCTTTTTCATTAGCAAAGACCCCTTTTTTTATATTTTTATAGAATCACTTTGTACACAAATGACATGCAACAAAGTGGTTACTATTTGTTTGTTTGAACTCTGGCTCTTTTGTTCTGCAAATATCCATTACTGCAGGGCATCTTGTGTGAAATCTACATCCAGATGGTGGATTCGATGGACTTGGAACATCCCCTGTCAAAATAATTTTCTCTCTAACTTCACCGCTAACATCTGGAATCGATGAAAGGAGCGCCTTTGTATATGGATGTTGCGTATTTTCATATAGTTCATCACGAGTTGCCAGCTCAACAATTTTACCTAGATACATTACTGCCACTCGGTCACTAATATGGTGAACAACACTTAAATCGTGCGAGATAAATAGATAAGTAAGATTTAATTGTTTTTGAAGGTCTTCTAGTAAATTAATAACCTGTGCTTGGATTGATACATCTAAAGCCGAAACCGGTTCATCACAGACAACCAGTTCTGGATCTAGTGCCAGTGCTCTTGCAATTCCTACCCTTTGTTTCTGACCTCCAGACATCTCATGAGGATATCTATCTAAAAAACGACTTGGTAGCCCAACCATGTCCATTAGTTCTGTAATTTTCGCTTCCCCATTTTTAATTTTGTGAATTTTGAAAGGTTCCATTAAAATTTGCTTAATCGTTCTGCGGGGATTTAAGCAAGCAGATGGATCTTGGAAAATCAATTGCGCCTTTCTGGCAAAATTTTTCCGGTTCGTCTTCGAAATATTCGTAATGTCCTCGTTATTAAACAATATTTTAGAACCGCGGTCAGGCGGATATAGACCAAGCAAAGTCCTACCTAACGTACTTTTTCCACATCCACTTTCACCTACAAGACTAAATGTTTCTCCCTTTTTTATCGTAAAAGATACATCATCTACTGCCTTAAGTAATCCCTTTTTTCCATCAGGGCTTTTAATTTGAAACGTCTTTTTCAAATGGGAAACTTCTAAAATATTTTCAACTTCACTTTGGATTGATAGAGTTGCTGTACTCTTTATATTCGTTTGTGACATTTCCATCATCACCCTTTTCTCCTGCGTCATAAATAAAACATCTTACTTCACGACCATCTTCTCGTTTATATAATGGAGGCTTTTCTGCTTTGCAACGTTCCGTAGCATACTTACAACGAGGATGAAAACTACAACCAGTTGGCATTCTCAACGCATCTGGTACTGTACCAGGAATCGCCTCAAGTCTTTCAACTTTACTAGAGATTTTAGGAATTGCATTTAGTAAACCCTTTGTATATGGGTGAAGTGGATCCTTAAATACAAGGTCAGTAGGACTCTTTTCAACGATTTGGCCAGTATACATCACGACTACATTCTCACACATTTCTTTTACAACACCTAAGTCATGGGTGATCATAATAATACTCATATCTCGTTGCTTTTTCAGTTTGCTCATTAAATCGAGTATTTGAGCTTGAATCGTTACATCTAGTGCAGTAGTAGGCTCATCAGCAATTAATAGTTTTGTATCACAAGCTAACGCAATCGCAATCATGATTCTTTGTCGCATCCCACCAGACATTTGATGTGGATATTCATGGAACCTTTGCTCAGGTGAAGGGATTCCTACCAAACGTAATAACTCAATTGCGCGTTTTTTTGCCTCTTGTTTACTTATCCCTTTTTGATGAATTAGGATAGGCTCCATGATTTGCTTACCACAAGTATGTAGTGGATTCAAAGATGTCATCGGCTCTTGAAATATCATGGACACAGAATTACCTCTTATTTTCCTCATTTCATCAGGCGATAGTTTTAATAAATCTACACCCTCAAAATCTATCTTTCCAGTTATTTCAGTGTTTGCATTTTGCAAAAGTCTCATAATAGCTAATGATGTGACACTCTTACCGCTACCACTTTCACCTACGATTCCTAGTGAAATACCTTTTGCTAATTCAAAGCTTAAATTATCTACTGCTTTGACAACACCCTGTCGCGATTTGAATTGAATCGTCAAATCCTCTACTTTTAGTAATGTCATAGCCTCACCTTTTTCGCTGTATTGTTAATAATTAATTTTAAAATTTTAGTTAAAAATAACTGGAGTAATGACAGACAGTAATAGAGTTTCCTGGTCGAGTGGATTCTCCCATATATGTGGTAGGGTTGATGGGAAATGAATGGCATCCCCTTCTCGCAAATAGTATTCGGTATTATCAACTGTGAATAATACTGCACCTTTTAGAACGTAATAAAACTCTTCTCCAGGGTGTTTTACCGGCTCTTTTTCCTTTTGATGCGGCTTGATTGTTACCAATAAAGGCTCTATTTTTCTATCTGCAAATTTATTACTTAACCTTACATAAGTTGAATCCGAACTTTCTATTTTAAAGGATTTTTGATCTTGCTTTTTTACTGCATAATTTAGATTTTCGCTCTCTTCGAAGAAATGAATCATTTTTACTCCAAAAGCGTCAGCAATTTTTTTTAATGATGTAATAGCTAGTGATGATGTCCCTCGTTCTATTTGAGATAAAAAACTAACAGATAGGTCTGTCTTTTCACTTAACTCCTTTAAAGTCATTCCTTGCTCAAATCGCAATTGCTTAATTTTTTGAAAAATTTCTTCCATAGCTTAATTCCTTTCTATTACGAGAAGAATAATTACTGTATTACTGTAATTATTTTCGATTTTACCATAATCCCTAATATTGTAAATGAAAAATTTTGAATATTTTTTATAATATTACTAGAGTAAAAATTTAGAATGTTTTTTCGAAATACCATTTAGTAGTATGTTCCTTTAGAAATGTAGATGTGGAAAAATAAGGGGATAATAAACTGTTGGGGATACGAAGGAAATTGTATGATCAAGAAAAAACTATCTAAGTAAAGTATTAATATAGTCAGTTAGTTGAAAGATTTTTAGAAAAACAGCACCTAAACAAAACGTGAAGATGCGAATTTTTACGAATCAAATATTTTATTTCAATCGGTAATTGTAAACTTCATCAAATTTGATTTTTCATCAGAATGATTGTATCCGACTCTAAATCTTTCATAAAATTATAGTAGGTTTGATTTTTCTTATATTCCATATTCATACAATTTCGCGGTATCTCTATAGGAGTATCATATTTCGTGGTTTGAATGAGTTCTGATCTTAGAAAGCAATGCAAGTACCCATTCAAATAAAATAAGCCACCCAAAATTGGGTGACTTTAAAAAGGGGATGTACATAACAATTTAACTTACTTATACTCATGCATTTCTGTAGTACCATCCGTATAATCAATAATTGTTGTATACTCGATTGCATTATTTTCCCTTGCCATATAATAATGTAATCGTGCATCTGCTATAAGTGCAAGATTACCATCACCATCATAACCTGCAATTGGACCATATGAGACAGCTAACATTGTACAGCCTTCTGGTGCTGCAAATGGTTCATGTATATGACCTGCTTGTTCGCAAGTGTAATAACCCGGATATCCTTTATCATCACCATCTTCATAATAAAAACCACCTTCAATAATATAAGCTTCAGAATTATGAAGATGCCAATGTGTAGCTGCTTTTATACCCGGATCAATTTTTAGTAGAATTGTAAAATTACCTGAAACAAGATCACAGGATAAAAGCTTAAAATAAGTTCCCGGCATCAGCCAATCAGTCCACGGAATCCAATCAGGATTTATAAAATCACGTTTTTTTCCTTTAGGGGTATTACCAGGATTTTTCATCCAGTATAATGGATTATACTTCTTTGAAAGACCTTGTTCGTTAGACATTCTACATTCCTCCTAATTGTTTGAAGTTAACTACATTTACATCATACAGAACACCACTTACTATCAACTTACAAAACAACTTACAAACAACCTAAATTTATTGTTAATATAAGGAAGTTAAGTTAAAATTAATCAATATTCATTATTTTCTAATAAAGGAAGTGTTAGAATCATGATGATATCTACTATAGAAATTAATGAAAACAACCTTTTAGTTCGGAAAGATCTATTTTTAAAACTAGATAGCTTTCATTCAAAGAAACTAATTACATTAATAGCTGGTAATGGTTTTGGAAAACGAACTTTGATTTCTAGTTATCTTAAACACAATAATATTCATTACACCTGGTTTACTCTGCAATCACCCTTAACAACATTACAAGAATTCCTCTCAACTATAATAATGCACTTAGAATCCATACAACAAAATCAACTTGAGACATTACCTATTAATCAACAAGTAGACGAAGTAATAAATATACTTTTAAAGAAAAAAGACCCGTATTGGCTTATTCTAGAGGGCTGTGAACATATTCAATTTGAAAATCATCACTTCGCTTTATTAAATTCATTTATTGATAGATTGCCGAATCATGTTACTTGTGTTTTCTTAGGAAAGCGTTTACCAAACAAGATAACGCAAAGCAAGTGGAAAATGCAGGGGAAATTACTATCTATAAATTCAGAAGACCTAGCCTTCAATAAAGAGGACATAAAATATCTATTTCACTCCATCTATCAATTGCAAATAAGTGATTTTGAGATAGAGAGAACGCTTCAAGAAACGGAGGGATGGGCTGCTGGTATTGCACTATATTACGAAGCGGTTAAAGAATTGCCTTCTATTGATCGGGAACAATTTTGGAATAATATCAAAACAGGTGATGATATATATCAATACATCACGAATGAAATAATAGAAGAACTACCTCATCATTTACATGAATTTCTTTATTACTGCTCTTTATGTAGAACCATAGATAAGGAAATTTTCATTGAAGTCTTTCCTAACTTATCTGTTCACGAAGCAATACATGAACTAGAAGATAAAGGAGTTATTATGATTTATGATGCAAATGGAACCCCAAGACTACACGAACTTTTTAGACGTTATTTATATAAAAAGGCATTAATCGAGTTGGGAGAAGAAAGAATTCAAGCATTTCATGGACAAGTATCCCAAACATTTTTGAAAAAATATCAATTTTTCAACGCCCTATCCCACTCCCTTGCATCTGGTAATGCACAAAAGACAGCAGAAATTATGAATTTAATGATAGACCGATATGAACCAGAGCATTTCCTACAATTAATAGATGGTTGGTTAGAAAGTATTTCACCTAGCTTAGATTTATCAATGACTAGCCTCTTAATATTTCGATGCATACCTGTAAAGTTATCTGAACGATTAATCGATCCTTTGTTACTATTATTAAAAAAATTCGAAAATGTTAACCCAGCTATTACTTTAAATATCTATCATCGATTAGCCACGATTTATTTTTATAAAGGTGAACTTAAAAAGGCAATCATAGATTACAACAATAGTTTAAATCTAGCTGTACAAATAGATAATCGTCCAATGATCGCTTTAAACACAAGTATGTTAGCACAAATGTATCGATTTATTAAAAATAAAGAAAAATCAATTTCTCTCGCTAAGAAAGCACTCCTCTTAGCAGAAAAAGATGGCTATGATCATACTCAAATGCATTCACTTTGGAACCTTTCTGAAATTATGGTAGATGAGGGAGATATTCATTTAGGTAAACGCTTTGCTATGGAATCGATTGATGTATCGTTAAAATGTGATGATGCAGCTGTTATTTACCCTTACTGTACAATTAGCAAGTATTATAGAAAGACAAATCAACTGGACAAGTCCTTTCAATGGGTAGAGAAAGCCGTTAAGCATGCTGAAAAATATCAGATTGAAACTGATTTAGGTTGGGCTTATACAGAATTAGCACTTTGGTATAAAGATAACCAACAATTTGAGTTGGCCGAACAATATATAAAAAAGGCTGAAGAATTGTTTAAATCATTTCGGCATCACAACTGTATTGTACGTCTTCATCTTGTTGATATTTTACGAGAATTCAACAAAAATGAAGAAGCACAAAAAATTCTCGATGATATTAAAAAGACTGTAAAAAAATATGATTATGAATGGATTACTTTTTACGAACCTAAAATAGAACCTGACATTGACGAAAAACTAACATTAAAATTACTTGGTTCATTTGAAATCAAAGTTGGAAGGAAGAAAATTAAAATATCGAGAAAATCTAGTAAAAAACTACTTTTTCTTTTGGCTACACAATACAAAAGACGCTGGTCGAAGGAAGAAATTATTGGAAGACTTTTTCCGGATGAAGAAGAAGAAATTGCTTCTAACTATTTTAATGTAGCCCTTTCCTATCTTCGCAAGGAGTTAGAACCTAACCTAAAGAAAGGAAGGGATTCTAAATATATTAAATATGACGGTTCTCACTACTATTTTGTTTATGAAAATATAGATTGCGATTTCAAAAAACTGAACGATTTATTGGATGACCCAATCAATACGAACACTTCCCTTGAGACTTACATTCAACTATATTCAGGGGATTTACTTGAAGAATACCCATATGAAGATTTCCTAATTGATAAAAGAGATGAACTAAAATCCGATTATCTTGATGTACTAAAAAACCTAGTTAAAGAATCAGAGGGTAATGGAAAGCTAGAACAGAGCTATCAGATTTATGAAAAAATGATTCAAGTTGATCCGTTTGAAGAACAATTTTATTTAAACTATATCAAAAGCCTATTAAAAACCGGTCAACGAAACAAAGCACATCAAATAGCTAATAAAGCAATACAATATATAGAAGTTGAACTTGGAATTCCAATACAATCTGAAATTGAAAGTTTATTAACCATAAAAAGTAAGTAATGAGTAAGTTACATTCCTTATGATATAGCAATATCAAATAAGGAGTGAGACTAATATGAATTTGTTAAACAAAGTTGCCGTAGTTACTGGAGCAGGAAGTGGGATTGGGAGAGCGATTTCAGAAAAGTTAGCTTCACAAGGTGCATTCGTTTACGTAACAGATATTACAGAAGCTAGTGGGCAAGAAACTGTAAATATCATTAAAAGGAATAATGGAAAAGCAAAGTATTTACCTCTTGATGTAAGGAATCCTGAGCAAGTGGAAGCTACATTCCAAAAAGTTGCCAATGATACTGGGAAACTGGACATCTTAATTAATAATGCAGGCATACCTGGTCAACCAAGTTCAATTGAGCAGATTCCGAATGCAGAATGGACAAACTTGCTTGATATTCATGTTAATGGTTCATTTTATTGTTTAAAATGTGCCGTTCCTTACATGAAAAAAAATGGTTCTGGTCGCATTATTAATATGTCCTCACTTGCATCTGAAACATCGCTACGTGGATATGGTCATTATGCAGCTGCTAAGTATGCCCTTTTAGGTTTAACAGAAACGGCGGCTAAAGATTTAGCACCATATGGTATCACTGTGAATGCATTAAAGCCTGGGGTTATTCGCTCTGCCTTGACTAGTGGCATTTTATCAATGGCTGAGGAGGAATTAGCAAAAGCAACTCCACTAGGTAAGATTGGTTCCCCTTCTGATGTAGCCGCTGCTGCTGCATTTTTATGCTCAGATGAAGCCTCGTTTATTACAGGTGCTACTTTAATCATTGATGGAGGTTTCCGTCTTGTAAACGAGATGGATAATGCGATGGATCGATTTTTAAGTATTTCTAATTCATAAAATTTAGAAAAGGCAATCATGATTTTTCATCACGATTGCCTTTTTCTATTTCTTATTTTTGCGTAATTCAATTGCTGTTGAAAAATTTAGACAACGATCGACTACCTTTTACTGGGTACATCAAATATTACTGCTGGATGATTTGAATATGGTTACCACATGTGTCGTCAAACACGGCAACCGTTACATTGCCCATTGATGTTGGCTTCATTGTAAACTTCACGCCTTTATCCAGTAAACGTTCATATTCTGCTTGAATATCTTCTACGCCAAACATCGTTACCGGGATACCATCAGCAAATAATTTTTGTTGATATTCCTTTGCAGCTGGATGATTGTTTGGCTCAAGGATTAGTTCCGTTCCTTGTTCATTTTCTGGTGAAACTAAAGCAATCCATCGAAATTCACCAGCAGGAACATCATGCTTTTTAATAAATCCTAATGTGTCACAATAAAAATTCAATGCCTTTTCTTGATCGTCTACGAAAATGCTAGTTACAATAATTTTCATTTAATTTTTTCTCCTTTACAATTTGTGATGCACAACTTACTCTAACCATTTATCCAACAAATTTTTTAGCGGCTCCTTGTTGAATTGTAGCACTCGATATTTTCCCTCTTTTTTTGAAAGGACGAGCCCTGCATCTTCCAATAATGTAAGATGTTTTGCTATACCCTGTCGTGAAATGGAAAGATTGTGCTTCATAATTAGACGAGCATTCAGTTCATACAATGTCATTTCGTTACTTTCTGAAAGTTCATCTAATATTAGCCGTCGATTCTCGTCTGCAAGTGCTTTAAAAATTGCGTCTTTTTCCCATTCCATAAGCCGATTATACGCAACTAATTGGTTGCATGTAAAGTGAAAAGGCATGAAAAATTAAAATTCATTCGCTTCTAATTTCATTAATGCTCCAAAATATTGTTGTGCGGTAGTAAAGCAAATAAACGCGCAAAGCTCACTTATTTCATCCTCTGTGAAATAGTTGTGTAGTATTTGAAATACTGAATCTGGAACAATTCCTTTTTCATATTTTAAAAAAGCCTCGGCAAAACCCACTGCAACAGATGTTTTTTCATCAAAATTGAGAGGATCTGGCTTCCCTTTTGCTTTGCAATACTCGCATCCATTCCCTTGTGCCAATGTTCTTCTAACTTGTTCCTTTAATGTAGCTGATAAACATCCATCTTTTTCTAACTCATCCCCTAACTCTGCCCATGACGTCATCACTTCTTGATTGTGACCTAATAGTTTTTGAAAAGGTGTTCCTCCAAAATTTGATTGTTTGATTCTTGCCATATGCAACTCCTCCTTGTTACATTAAATATAAAATACGGATTCTGAATTTCACATTAAATTTGAAATGTTTTTTGGTGAAATGATTTTGATAATTAACGTAAAAGAGAGGATTTTCTTTAAAAATGAAAATTGATGATATTGATAAAAAAATACTTGTTGAGTTATCTAATAATAGTCGTTTGTCGATGAGTGAACTAAGTAGAAGAGTTCATCTGTCCTCCCCTTCTGTCACTGAACGAGTTCGGCAAATGGAGTCTTTTGGCATTATTAAAAAATATACTTTGGAAATTGATTATGAAAAAATCGGCTTACCTATCCAATGTATCATCGAAGCTACTGTAAAAAATGGGGATTATAAGAAGTTTAAAAATTTTATAGAAAGTCTCCCAAATGTGGAATTTTGTTATAGAGTTGCGGGAAATGCCTGTTATATGCTAAAAATGCAATTTGAGAGTTTTTCTAAAGCAGAGGAATTTATCGACACTGTAAATCCGTTTGCTGCTACGGTTACTCATTTTATTTTTTCTGAGGTAGAGACGAACTTAAAACTAGATTAAAGAACTAAACTTTATTCTGAGTTAGTCCTTAAATAAACTCAAACTAGTGACATTCATCACTGGGATGAAGGTCAATTCTCTTGTGAAATCCTGTTCCAGTGACCTTCATTACCCTGATGAAGGTCAAATCTCTTATGTGAATACTTTCCAGTGACCTTCATTACCCTGATGAAGGTCAATTCTCTTATGTGAATACTTTCCAGTGACCTTCATTACCCTGATGAAGGTCAAATCCCATGTGTAAATCCTTTCTAGTGACCTTCATTACCCTGATGTACAAATGCTAATTTAAATATGTACATTCCCGCTTGAATAACAATGTACAAAAATGCTCGGGGTATACATACTGATCTAGAGGTGATTGGAAATGTATATTCAATTAAACGTAGAGAC
>NZ_RBZN01000045.1 GCF_003628435.1 Ureibacillus endophyticus
GCGACGAGGATGGTGTCAACCACCGCAGGAGCATTTCTCTTTCTGCGACGAGGATGGTGTCAACCACCGCAGGAGCATTTCTCTTTCTGCGACGAGGATGGTGTCAACCACCGCAGGAGCATTTCTCTTTCTGCGACGAGGATGGTGTCAACCACCGCAGGAGCAATAATTGATAAAGTTTAATTATCAAAAAGGGCATCCTAAAAGTTTTTTTCTTTTAGGACACCCCAAATATTCTTAAAATATCTCATTAAAATATTCCACAGTTTTCATCTGTTCGCCTATTTTGCGTAATGCCCATGTATCCTCTATATAGATTTCAGCTAGCTTCTCATATTTTCCACCGTATTGATCTGCCCACTCTACCGCGACTACACTTTCATAAACTAAAGCCATTTTTCGAGCAACCTCTTTTGCTTCATAGGTTTGCATGTCTTCATTTAATGTAACAAAGACATTTAGTTGTTCTTGAAGCTTATTTACCTTATCAACAACAATATCTTTTAGTTGAGTGTTCGATACTTTTTGAAGACGATTAGACATTTCTTCAATAAATAACTTGTGAGCATCGTGTTTATTAACTAATCTGATGACTTCTAGCGCCAAAATATTTGCTGTTCCTTCCCATACTGTTAACACTTGTGCATCCCTAAGTAAGCGCGGTGTGACGAAATCTTCTATATAGCCATTACCTCCATGAAGTTCTATCGCTTCACTAGCAAACTTTACTGCTTGTTCTGCTGTTTCCTTCTTCACAATCGCAATCTTTAATCGGTTTAAAATTGTTTCCTTTTCTGTACCCTTACCACTAGAAACAACATCATAAAGTTGAATTAAATCAAAAGTAGTCGCTACCTCTACGTGTACTTTTGCTGCAAACTTGGATAATGAATCTTGAATCATCGGATAGTTGGTCAAAACATTACCGAATGCAGAACGGTTCGAAACATATTGCTTCGCTTCTAAAAAGGCACGTCTCATAATGCCTACTGAAGCAACAGCATTACATATTCTCGATAAATTCAACGCTTCTAACATGTAGTATATCCCTTTGTTTAGGTCACCTACGACATAAGCTAGTGCGCCATCGAATTCCACTTCCCCTGAAGGCACTGCCCGAACTCCAAGTTTGTCCTTTAAACGGCGAATACGCAAACCATTTACAGACCCGTCCTCCTTTTTCCAAGGTACTGCAAAAAGAGTTAACCCTTTCGAGCCCGGTGTTGCACCTTCAATACGAGCCAACACCATTGCGACTCCACACATTCCCGCATTTGAAGCAAAATATTTTTCACCGTACAATCGATAATTCTCACCATCAAAACGAGCTTCTACAACATTTGCCCCAACATCTGACCCACCTTGACGTTCCGTTAAAAAAGTCGCCCCTTCGAATAACTCTACTTCTCCTGTTGAACAGACATGGGGTAAAAACCGTGCTTTTAATGCGTCATCTGCATATTGGTCCAATAAATAGGTGGTTGCCATCGTTAACGTGACTGGACAATAAAAACCAGGTTCCGCTTGAGATAGTAGATATCCTTGTGCAAAACTATAAACATAGTTCCCCTTTTTTCCTAGTTGGGGAATCTCTTTATGAACGTACCCAACAATTCCAGTGTTATAGGTTTGTTGAATCGTCTTTTTATACCCTTCATTCACCCAAATCTCTGAAACTTCTTCCCCATACTTATTGTATCGTTTTAAACGAGGTTCTCCTTCACGGTCCGTGTGTTTAGCTCGCTCATCAATTTCACCAGCAACAAGTGCACCAAAATCTTGTAATTCACGCTGAGCATAATCTAAAAATTCTGAGTCGAGAATCTGTTCAAGTATTTTATGCAATGTGTCGTCATTTTCGAAAAAGTTCATTTCCCTTTTCGGAATTGATTGTAATACCTTCATTTAATTCACCACCTGCGTTTTCAATTGATGTTTTAATATCTTGCCAGATGCATTTCGAGGTAGTGCATCCACTTGTTCGAAGAGTCTAGGAATTTTATATTTAGCTAAGTGCTCAGTTAGATAATCTTTTAACTCTTGTTCATCAATTTGTGTTTTAGCTGCGTAAATAGCTTTCACCGTTTCTCCCCATTCTTCATGAGGTACACCGACAACTGCTACTTCAAAGATGCCTCCAAATTGTAGAATACGATCTTCTATTTCTTTTGGATAAATATTTACTCCACCTGAAATAATTACATCCTTTTTACGATCGACAATCCATATATAGCCGTCCTCATCAAACCGCGCTAAATCCCCCGTCTTTACCCACCCCTCAATAAAGGCTGCTTTGGTAGCTTCATCTTCTTTATAATAACCAACCATATTTCCTTCACCGTATAAAACAATTTCGCCAATTTCACCTATAGCAACGTCTTCACCTAGTTCATTAACAATACGTAATTCTGTTCCAAACGGTGCTCGTTTACCAACACTGCCCGCCTTTTCTTTATGTTCATGAGCAAATAAAAGTGAACCACTTGGGCCAGCTTCTGTTAAACCATAAACGCAAGTTAATTCTGCATTAAAGGCTTTTTCAATTTGACGAATTTCACTTTCGGATAAAGGCGCTCCACCATAAACCCACCATTTCATTGAGGAAAGATCTGCTGATTGTAGTCGTGGATGTGAGGCTGTTAGTAAATACGCTACTGGTGCTCCAAAGAAATGTGTTGTTCTTTCATTTTCCACTGAATCTATTAATAAATCTGGGGTAAACGTAGGAGTAAGTACACTTGTTGCCCCAACTAGCATACTAGACATTAAGAATAAGTGAAGTGGTGCAGAATGCGTCAATGGCATCATTAAAAGAATTCTGCTTTCTGGCTTCACTTCCATTTCTATCGCAATCATTTTGGCTACTGCTAAAATATTACGGTAACTAAATAGTACGCCTTTAGGTTTTCCTGTCGTTCCAGAAGTGTAAAGAATTGTGGATAAATCATCTTCATTTAATTGACAATCAATTTGTGTATTGTTAGCGTTTTCAATTAACGTTGTATAGCTTTCCCAACCCTCTACCGCTTGACCTGTTTTAATTTTCATTTCGATATTTGAGATACTTTCTACCGCTGCAAAAATCGCTTCATGGGCAAGTATTGCTTTCGCTTCTGCATGCTCTGCTACATACTCCACTTCAGATAGAGTAAACTTCGCATTTACTGGAACCACAATAGCACCAATTCGTTGTACTGCAAAATAACTAACGACAAATTCCAAAACATTCGGCATAAAGAGAATTACTTTATCTTGTTGCTTAATCCCTTTTGAAAGTAAGGCATGACTTAAACGAGTAACTTGTTCATCTAATGTTTTATAAGTGACTCTTCGGCCATGACAGATAACCGCCTCTTGATTTGGATATTTACGGGCATTTCTTGCTAACAAATTTGAACTATTCATCAAGCATCTCTCCCTTTAATTTCGTTAATTTTTCACTAAATAACGTATGCAGTTGTTGAATTTCACTTTTGATTTGCGTCAGCTCAGCAATTTTCTCATCAATTTCTAACATTTTTTGCTCGCCATACTCTACGGTACGTTCTAATTGCTGGATGCCGGTACGGTCAAGGTCAAAAAGTAACACCATCTCCTTTATTTCTTCCAATGAGAAGCCGTATTTTTTGCCACGAAGAATGAGTTTAAGTTTTGCGGTTTCCTTTTTTGAAAAGGTTCGTTGATTTGAAATGGAACGACCTGGCTTGAGTAAACCAATCTCTTCATAGTATCTGAGAGTTCTTGTTGAAACTTTAAACTCACTAGCAACCTCCTGAATCGATTTCATCCCATCACCTCTGCACTCAGTATAGCATTGACGTTAACGTAAACTTCAAGAATATTTTTAAAATTTATAGAATTTTATCTACGTAGGGTAGAAATTTTAGAATTAAACCAAAAGAAAAACCAGTCCCTGTTTTAGAGACTGGTTAAAAATTTTATATATTACATTTTTTCCGGAGCTGCTACTCCGATTAGACGTAATGCGTTTGCTAATGTTATGCGAACTGTATTGATTAATGCTAAACGTGCTTCTGTTAGTTCTTTGTTTTCTGGGTTTAAAACTTTTTCCGCATTGTAGAAGCTGTGGAAAGCAGCTGCTAACTCTTGGATATAGTTTGCAATACGGTGAGGTGTACGATGTTTTGCTGCTTCTGCCACAACTTGTGGGAAAGAGCCAACCTTTTTCAGTACATCTTCTGATTTTTCATCCGTTAATAAGTCTAAGTTTTCTAATGATGCCGCAAAGCCTTGCTCTTCTGCTGAACGAAGGATTGAGCAAATACGAGCATGTGCATATTGTGCATAGTATACTGGGTTTTCATTTGATTGAGATACGGCTAAATCTAAGTCAAAGTCCATATGTGAATCGCAAGCAGTTTTTACAAAGTAGTAACGTACTGCATCTAAACCTACTTCTTCAACAAGTTCACGCATCGTTACCGCATTACCTGTACGTTTACTCATTTTATATTTCTCGCCGTTTTTATAAAGTTGAACCATTTGAATTACTTCAACTTCTAATTTATCACGGTCATAACCAAGTGCTTGAATTGCAGCTTTCATACGTGGAATATATCCGTGATGGTCTGCTCCCCAAATGTTAATTAATTTCTCGAAGCCACGTACAATTTTATCTTCGTGGTATGCGATATCTGGAGTTAAATAAGTGTATGAACCGTCAGATTTAACTAAAACGCGATCTTTATCATCACCGAATGTTGTAGAACGGAACCAGATTGCTCCCTCTTCTTCAAACACATGGCCATTTTCTTTTAATTTATTTAGTGCAACATCAATTTTTCCGTTTTGATATAAAGAAGTTTCTGAATACCAAACATCAAATTTTACACGGAAGTTTTCTAAGTCATTTTTTAATTTCTCTAACTCTAATTTTAAACCGTGTTCACGGAAGAAGTTGAAACGCTCTTCATCAGATTTATCTAAAATTGAGTTACCAAATTGCTCTACTAATTTTCCAGCAATACCAATAATATCTTGTCCATGGTAACCGTCTTCTGGCATTTCCGCATCTAAGCCTAACGCTTGTTTGTAGCGTGCTTCTAATGAATACGCAAGATTATTGATTTGGTTCCCTGCATCGTTAATGTAATATTCGCGGGAAACATCATAACCAGCAAAGTCAAGAACGTTACATAAAGAGTCACCGAATGCTGCACCACGAGCATGTCCTAAGTGAAGGTCACCAGTTGGATTTGCAGAAACAAACTCAACTTGTACTTTCTCGCCATTTCCTGAATTTGTACGACCGTAGTTTTCACCTTGTTCATTTACAGCTTTAATAACGTCTGCAAGGAAGTCTTTACGTACTGTAATATTAATAAAACCTGGTCCCGCAATTTCTACTTTTTCAATTTCAGTTCCTTCTGTTACAAGGTTTTCTAAAATACTTTCAGCAATTGCACGAGGTGGTTTTTTTGCTAATTTTGTTAATTGCATCGCTAAGTTTGTTGCAAAGTCACCGTTTGCTTTATCTTTTGGTGTTTCTAGGTGAATGTTAAGTTGAGTTCCCTCTTCAACTAAACCTGATTTTTCAACTGCTGATGCAAGGGCAGCTTTAATTGATTGTTGCACTTGTTCTACTGCGTTCATTATTGTCCCTCCGAATATTGAATTTCCAACGTATATTTCCCAACAGGCTGACCGCTAATAATGAGATCATACTGAACTTTAAACTTGCCACTAATTACATTTAATTCACTGTTTTCTTCATGTATTAATGAATGGGTATTTGTATTGATTGGCAAAGTACCCATTTGAGTTTCGTAATGCCCATTTTCTATATGGTCACGGCTAAATGGAAGCCGCATGTTTACCGCACCATTTCGTAAAATCAGTGCTTGTTCACTACCTAACTTAACTGTTGTTTTAACTGTCTGGTCTTCATGCACTTCTGTATAGCGCAAATAAGCCTTACCCGACTTTTCAATGAAAGAACCATTTAACCACATTTCATAGTTTTCAGTTTCTCCATCAATTGGTCGAATGGTAGATGTTAATTTAATTTTCACGTTTTTTTCAAACGTATTCATATTGTAGTCACTCCAGCCTACCTTTACTATAACTATAACCTTTATATTATATATTAAAGACATTTTAAAGTTCAACAATCGACTGAAATAATAAAAAATCCAAAAGCACGTCTGCCTTTGGATTTATTGAATAAATGGTATAACTTCACCCAACCTAGAATCATTTCTCTTAAAAGTTTAGAAGCAGTATTTGCACCTGTCGCTACGCTTTCGGTGCAGAATAATTCGTTTCTAACTACTAATAAGTTTTATTTAACCCATCCTAAAATCATCTCTCGAAGAAGTTTAGAAGCAGTATTTGCACCTGTCGCTAACGCTTTCGGTGCAGAATAATTCGTTTATAACTACTAATAAGTTTTATTTAACCCATCCTAAAATCATCTCTCGAAGAAGTTTAGAAGCAGTATTTGCAGTCATTTCGCTTGGGTCGTAGATTGGAGCTACTTCTACTAAGTCGAAACCAACTACATTTACATCACTGCCAGCAATTGCATGGATAGAAGCTAATAATTCTTTTGATGTAATACCACCGCAATCTACTGTTCCTGTACCTGGTGCATGAGCTGGGTCAAGTACATCGATATCGATTGTCACGTAAACATTACGTCCTGCTAATGTTGGTAAAATTTCTTTTAAAGGTTCTAATACCTCAAATTTTGAAATATGCATACCGTTTTCGCGAGCCCATTCAAACTCTTCCTTCATACCAGAGCGAATTCCAAATGAATACACATTTTTCGGACCGATATGTTCCGCAATTTTACGAATTGGTGTTGAGTGAGAAAGTGGTTCCCCTTCATACTCAGTGCGTAAATCAGTATGTGCGTCAAAATGAATAATTGCTAAATCGTTATATTTTTCATAAACAGCTTTCATTACTGGCCATGAAACTAAATGTTCCCCACCCATACCAACAGGAATTTTCCCATCGTCTAATACACGTTTTACAAACTTCTCAATTTCATCTAAAGATTTTTGTGCATTACCAAATGGTAGTGGAATGTCACCTGCATCAAAAAACTTCACATCATCTAATTCACGATCTAAGTATGGGCTATATTCTTCTAGACCAATTGAAACCTCACGAATTCGAGCTGGGCCGAAACGTGAACCTGGACGATAACTTACTGTCCAATCCATTGGCATCCCATAAAGAACTGCTTTCGATTCTTCGTAGTTTGGATGACTTTTAATAAAAACGTTTCCAGAATAAGTTTCATCAAATCTCATTATTTTCACCTACTAAATTTATTTTCTATATTGTGACATTACCATAACTTTAACGAATCTTCTTACAAAATCCGCTATTTTTCATCATAAAGTTTTAAATTTTGCCTTATTGCGAGGCGTTTACTGCTTTCATCAAAAGCTATTAGAGCATTTACGGGATGAGAAATAGCTGAAAATTTCGTATAAATCTTAGTCCGAAACTTCTTTCGACATTTTTCGTATAGTTTATACATACAGGAAAAAAGTATAGATGTTTTTAGACAAAGTGCAACAGTTTTTTTATGTATAAAACCGATTAAATGAGTAAAGTTAAGTCTATACTTCTACTACTATGAAAAAACGAGGTGAAATACGGATGAAAAGACAAAGCTATCACAAAAAAAAGAAACGGCTTAAATGGATGAAATATAGTGCATTTTCGGTTGTTGCTTTTATTTGTGCAGTAGCCGTGTCGCTAGGTGCATTGCGGTTGTACGCTCAAATAGCTGGTGCCCCACCCCTAACAGCAACAAAAGCATCCGTGTTTTTAGATAGTAATGGGAATAAAATTGGTGATTTCTTTACAGCCGAGCGTAGATATTGGGTAGAGCTTGATGAAGTTTCACCCTATCTACTAGATGCCACAGTTGCAGTTGAAGATAAAGATTTTTATAAACATAACGGCTTTGACTTTTCAAGAATCGCTAGTGCCTTATTAACTGATTTAAAGACACAAAGTAAAGCAGAAGGTGCAAGTACGATTACAATGCAACTTGCTCGGAACCTTTATTTAACTTTAGATAAAACATGGACAAGAAAAATTCGCGAAGCTTTTTATGCTTATAGACTAGAAGTTTTCTATGATAAAAATGAAATTTTAGAAGCTTATTTAAATACCGTTAACTATGGTCACGGGATGTATGGAGTGGAAGCAGCAAGTCGCTACTACTTCGGAAAATCAGCTAGTGATTTAACATTAGCCGAATCTTCCCTACTTGCTGGAATTCCAAAAGGACCAAGCATCTACTCTCCTATTAATGACTACGAAAAAGCAATAAACCGTCAAAAAGTCATATTAAGATTAATGGAAGATCAAAATTACATTTCAGATGAGGAAAAAAATCGTGCGAACTCAGAAGAAATTGTGTTGAAAAATGAACAATGGGCAGCTACTAAATCAGTAGCACCTTACTTCTTAGATGCAGCATGGCAAGAAGCTGAAAAAATACTTGCAGAAGAAAACCGAAATATCCGTGAAGGCGGATGGATTATCAAAACAACATTAAACCAAGCTCATCAAAAAGCAGCAGAGGAAGCAGTTAATGACAATATGCCTGATAGTGAATTACAAGTTGGCTTTGTTAGCATGGATGTTAAGAATGGGCATGTGACAGCATTAGTTGGCGGACGAGATTATGAAAAAAGTTCATTTAACCGAGTAACACAGGCTGTTCGTCAACCAGGATCATCTATTAAGCCAATTCTTTATGCAGCTGCATTAGAAAATGGGTTCTCCCCATTAACATATTTAGATGTAGGAGAAACAATCTTCACCTATGATAATGGCAGAGCAACTTACAAGCCTCAAAATGTAAATGGCAAATATGCAGACGGTGAGATGTCACTAGCTCAAGCTTTGGCGATTTCAGATAATATTTATGCGGTAAAAACTCTTGAGAAAATAGGATATGAGCATTACCGTGATATGTTAAAGAGATTTGATCTTAACTATACAGATGCAGATAACCCATCCATTGCTCTTGGTACGATTGAGACCTCACTGTATGATTTAACGAACGCATACAATATGATTGCCGCTAATGGACAAAAAAGAAAAGCAACAACGATTCTATCCATTAAAGATGCATCTGGTAAAACAGTATACGAATACAAAAAACCTAAATCAGAACAAGTTATTTCTGAAAAGGATGCATTCTTATTAACTGATATGATGACTGGAATTTTCGACCCAGTATTTAGCGATTATTCACCTGCTACCGGTGTATCCCTTCGCCCTCGTATGACTCATACGTATGCGGCAAAATCAGGAACAACAGTAAGTGATCAATGGTTAATTGGTTACACACCAAGTATCACAGCTGGTGTATGGAATGGATACGACCAAGGGAAAACTTTATCAGTTCAAGAAGATATGGCCGCATCAAAACAAGTTTGGATAGACTTTATGGAGTCAATCAATAAAGGAACACCAAACGAAAACTTCACACCTCCTAAAGGGGTCGAAGGTGTTGTAATCGATATCGAAACAGGAAAACTTGCAACAGATTCCTGTCCAAAACAACGTCTTATGTATTTAAAAACAGAAGATATTCCAAAAGAAAAATGCTCTTCCTTCGAATTCTTCGATGAAGACTCTTGGAACGACTTCCTAGATCTATTCCCATTTGAGGCATTTAAAAGTATGTTTAATTAGAAAAGCGGAGAACGCTCGTTCAGCTCCGACAACAACTAGAGGAATCGACAAAAGGGTGCTTTTTGCCCTTGAAGGCGATTCTGAAGTTGTCGAGGAGCTAGCGTTCGCAGCTGGACAATTAGAAATGCGGAGAACGCTCGTTCAGCTTCGACAACAACTGGAGGAATCGACAAAAGGGCGCTTTTTGTCCTTGAAGGCGATTCTGAAGTTGTCGAGGAGCTAGCGTTCGCAGCTAGACAAATAGAAAAGCGGAGAACGCTCGTTCAGCTCTTGACGGCACTGGAGACTTCCGACAAGCGTGTTTACACGCGTAGAAGGAAGTTGAAGTGTCCGAAAGAGCTAGCGTTCGCAGCTGGACAATTCGAAAAGCGGAGGCGGCTCGTTTAGGCTCGACACGCGCTGGCCTCTTACAAAAGAAAAACATTATTAATAAAAAAGCTTTCTCTTTTTACGGAAATTTCCGTAAAAAGAGAAAGCTTTTTTATGGCAAGCAAAAGCATGAGAATCATGGGGCATTCGGCTTGGGATTTTACAAATGCCGCATAAGTCTCAAGCTTAGGTTTGCCAAGTGTCCTAGCTCACTATTGTCAGCTACATTTAGTGTACTTTTTTTCAATGTTAGTTTCAACATCGGATTAAATACTACAAAAAAATGTCATACTTTGTTCAATTTTACTATTTTATTTTACTAAAAAACTATTGACTGACATGTACTTGTAAATTTTCTAGTATAAAATACTGAGAATTGTAATCCTTATTCCACCGCTAAATCTTTTCTTAATTGTTCATTACTATTATTCCACATCTCAATATTATGAGACTTCAGAAATTCTGCTAATACTTTTTTAGAAGTATCATCCATATGTTCTACGATGATTTTTCGCTTCATTGATTTATCCATTTTATTCACATGATCAGCTAATATTTTGTAGCCTCGTCTCTTTTCGCGATTAACAACCATTTCACATGCTGTTACTCCTGCAAAGTAAGGACCGTCTTCTTTAAAATCTATTGTAACCCAAACTAGCCAGTATGGTTTACCACCTTCAGAATCCGCGCGATCTGTTGTAAATTTTATACCACGTTCAACTTCACTTTTCGCATGCATTGCCCCAATATCAATAAATGCATTTTTTTCTAGAATATCAATTATTACTGGTGAAACATTCTCCAACGATAAGGAACCTATTCCAAACCCCTTATGGCCATCTGTTGGATCATTTTTAATTATAGTAAAGCCCAATTTTTGCTTCTTAGTTTCTTCATTAGCCATTGTAAATCCCTCCGTATATGCCTATTATAATGAATATACACTACAATTATCCACCAAGGAGGATACATTATGCCAATCGTAACAATAAAATTATTAGAAGGTCGTACAGACGAACAAAAGAAAGCTTTAGTTGAAAAAGTAACAGCAGCAGTTGTTGAAACAGTAAATGCTAAACCTGAAGCAGTATCGATTATTATCGAAGAAATGTCAAAAAATCATTACGCAACAGGCGGCGTACGCGTTATTGATAAATAAGAAATGCGGAGAACGCTCGTTCAGCTCCGACAACAACTGGAAGAATCGGCAAAAAGGGGCTTTTTACCCTTGAAGGCGATTCTTCCAGTTGTCGAAGAGCTATTGTTCGCAGCTAGACAATCCGAAAAGCGGAAGCGGCTCGTTCAGGCTCGACACGCACTGGAAACTGCAACAAGAAGGCGCTTTTTGCCTTCGCAGGAGCAGTTGAAGTAGCGCGAGAGCCTAGCCGCTGCAGCTAGACAATTCGAAAAGCGAAAGCGGCTCGTTCGGGCTCGACACGCACTGGAAACTGCGACAAGAAGGCGCTTTTTGCCTTCGCAGGAGCAGTTGAAGTGGCACGAGAGCCTAGCCGCTGCAGCTAGACAATTCGAAAAGCGAAAGCATATTCACTCAGCCGTGAAAAAATCAGCCGACAATTTCGTCACATCGCGTGGCATTGTCGGCTTTTTTACTTCCACAAATGTGCGTACATTTGGAGTGCTCTGTGAAGCAGACAATGTAAATTTAAAACACGCCTTAACCTAAATAAACATAATCTCCTTAGGATAATACACTTTATAATCAACTTTAATATTATTCGCCATTGCAGATACGATGTGAGATTGTTCAGAAAGCTCTCTTATCTCACCACTTGGCATTTCTAAATAAATCGGTTTCTTTGTTGATTTTGACCCTGGACGGTAAAAATCATATGGTAAATCAGAAGTTGAGTCTGGTTTTATATAATACTCTGGATCTAACCCCATCGATCTCACCTGCTCCACTAACCAAGCAAATCGCTCAGGTTCTTCCTCAGGATTCAAATCGACATGAGCAAATAAATCTCGATTGACAAATCTCCTACATAAATCTTTTAAAATCGAATCCTCTTCTTCCATCCAAAACTGGAAGTAAGCCATTAATACATTTTCATCAAGGGCTAAATAATCTTTTAACGTGACTTTATTTTCAAAGAAAGATATAAAAGGAGTCGGTTCAAACTTAAATTGATACCCCTCTTCATATAATTTCTTTGCCCTTTTTAATACATGATTTAAAACAGCCTCTGCACTTCTAGACACGGGGTGGAAATATATTTGAAGATACATTTGATAGCGGGACATAATGTAATCTTCAATGGCATGCATTCCACTTGCTTTGAAAACAATTTGCCCTTGCCTTGGACGGATAACTCTTAAAATTCTCTCCATGTCAAAGTGTCCATAACTAACACCTGTATAATAAGCATCTCGTTGTAGATAATCCATCCGATCCGCATCAATTTGACTCGAAATCAAGCTTACCGCTAAAGTATTTGTATAGTTTTTCTCAATCACTAAAGCGACCCTTTCAGCAAAATCCGGAGAAACTTTACGTAAAACTTCATTCACTTCTGTATGACCTAATAAAATTTCCCTTGTATACATTTCATGATCCAAGTCGAATACATTTTCAAAGGCATGAGAAAATGGACCATGACCTAAATCATGAAGTAAAGCCGCGCACAGAACTACTAGTCGTTCATTATCATCCCACTCGGCACGTCCTCTAAAAACATCATCCACAATACGACGTACTATTTCATAAACACCAAGGGAATGATTAAACCGACTATGTTCTGCTCCATGGAACACTAAATAAGAAGTACCAAGCTGTTTAATACGGCGTAATCTTTGAAATTCCTTCGTGCTAATTAAATCCCAAATTACTTGATCGCGTACATGGATATAACGGTGCACAGGATCCTTAAATACTTTTTCTTCTATTAATTTAGCATTTGCGTAACTACTCACTGTCCACACCTCACTCCCATATCACTTATACTCTATTATAAGTGGGTTTAGACATAATTACATCAAATTCTCATAAAGAACTCGAATTGCACTCGTTCCACATAAAAAATAGAGACTCTCCATAATTGGATAGTCCCTACTCCTTAGATTTAAAATTCATATTTTTTGTTCTGCTGTGGTCGAATATAAATGTTATTTATCTTTTAATTTTGCTTTTACTTTTTCCATTAACTCTTCTTCAGTTAATGCATTAACAGGTCTACCATTTACAAATGTAAATGTCTTTTTACGTCCTGGACCACAATATGAATGACAGCCAATTTCAATCGTTGCATCTGGATCTAATTGTTTCAATTTCGGAATTAACGTTTTTAAATTAACGGCCTGACACTCATCGCAAACTTTAAATTCGTTTGCCATTTTGTCAACAACCCTTTCTATTTAATTATTTTTCATGACAAGACAATCTATTTTAAATATATCATTCCCATTTAACACAATTGATATTTTATCTTACTAAATCCTATCCCATCAAGTCAAAACCTAACATTTCCGTCAAAGGTCTGAACATTAACGTTAAAAATAAAACTTCTATATTCAAGACTATTACTCCATTTAAATGTACCTTCCTATAAAAATCCTTTTTTCTGCAAAAATATATGAATAAAATTGGTACATCTTGGACATTCTAGGTTTTGAGATAAGAAAAAAACTATTTTATAAACAGGAGGTAATTACAATGGTTAAAGTTAGACAAGATGCTTGGTTAAAAGAAAATGATGAACTATTAGCAGAAGCTGTTTTACGTCATGTGAAAGAAGGTAGTACACAGTTAAATGCTTTTGAGGAAGCTGGTGATGCCTTAAATCGTACAGCTGCAGCATGTGGTTTCAGATGGAATGCGGTTGTTCGCCGTTTTTATGAAAAAGAACTAGCAGAAGCTAAAAAAGAGAGAAAAGAAAGAATGAGATTATTAGGGATGAATGGTAGACGTCGCTCTCAACCTGTTTATCTACTACCAGGTGCTAATAATCAAAGTAATGAAGAGGCAAAATCTATTCCGTTATCAGCTCTTAATCTAGATATTGTCATTGCGTATCTATTACGTTTACAACATCAAGGTGGCAATGATGCAGAAGCAACAAAATGGCGCCATATCGCAAATACTGCGACTGAAAAGGTAAAAGAATTAGAGGCTCAATTAAAACGACTAGAACAAGAGAATAAAGAAATTCGAGAAGATTACGAGCAATTCGTACAAATTATGAATCGGGCTCGTAGATTAGTAACACTAGAAGAAGATGAGCAACGTGTTGCACCAGTATTTAAAATGGAGAAAAATGGTAACTTAGTAGCGAACTATACAACTGGCGCTATCGAAAAAGAAAACGTGGATGTGCATCATTAAGCACATTCACGTTTTTCCTATTTTGAAAGCATTTTTTTATTTCGTTCTAACACTCGTTGTAAATAAAACATATAAAGTTCTAATTCTTCATCATTTAAAGTATTTGCTTCTATGTTTTTAAAAAGATTTTGCAAGCGGAACACAGTATCTTGAACAGTTATCGACTTGTTTAATAGTTCACTCAAACTTGCCATTACTGACGGGTTAACTTGTGGATAAGTAAACTTAGTCTCAACATCTTTTAAACTCATGTTATAAAAATCTCTAATTAATTCTGCACGTGTTACTCCACTGCCTTCAATACATAAATAGATTTGAACAGCAATTCCCTGTCTTAAACGACGTTGAGATATTCCTGCAAACTTCTTTCCATCAATGCTTAAATCATATGAACCTGGACAATAGGATCCTATAATTTCATAAGCTTCAATTTTATCGGCTACCTCTGGGAAAAGATTCTTTATTAAATCAACCATCACATCATAACCTTCATTAATCGAGATAGATGCAGGTTCCTCTGAAAGAATAATCGATATATTTAATACACCACTGTCTAATACTACAGCTAGTCCACCAGAATTACGTACGATGGATTGGTAGCCATTTGTATGTAAAAGTTCAATGCCTTCTTGTATATAAGGTAAACGATGGTCTTGTATACCTAATACGACGGTATCATCATGAACCCACGTTCTAATTGTAGCAGGCGAACGTAATTGCCCCACGATTTCACAAAGTGTATCATCTATCGCAAAGGATTCAAGGGGTGTACGATTTCTCATTATGTTCGATTGATCGATAAAACGCCATGTTGGTTGTTGCAATAAAGGATGCATAGTAATTACTCCTTAAAGAAAACGATTTAACTTAAGAATACATGAAAATCATGTTTAATCAAATTATCACATTGCTTATTTTAATAGTAAAAGTTGTACACACTATAATGTCAAATTGGTGAATTTCGACATATTCCAGCATTCAAAGAAGGAATTATTTAGATTTTATGCTAAGATAATTGTGAATTATTATCAATTAAAGGAGTGTTACTATAATGAATGAAGCAGCAATGACCCTAGATGGTTGGTACTGTTTACACGATTTCCGCGCAATTGACTGGACTTCATGGAAGTTAGTATCTCAGGAGGAACGATCAAAAGCAATCGATGAATTCGTACAATATTTAGAGAAATTAAATGAAACTCATGTAGCGAAAACTGGCTCTCATGCTTTTTACTCAATTATCGGGCAAAAAGCTGATTTTATGTTAATGATTCTTCGCGAAACACCAGAAGAACTACAAGAATTAGAAGCGGAATTTAATAAATTAGCGATTGCAGATTTTACAATTCCAACTTATTCTTATGTTTCTGTCGTTGAGTTATCAAACTACTTAGCTGGTGAGTCAAACGAAGATCCATACCAAAACCCACATGTTCGTGCCCGTCTATACCCAGAGCTTCCTCGTACAAATTATGTTTGCTTCTATCCAATGGACAAACGCCGCGAAGGAAATGACAACTGGTATATGTTAAGCATGGACGAGCGTCGTGCATTAATGCGTTCTCACGGTTTAATTGGTCGTAGCTATGCAGGAAAAGTAAAACAAATTATTACTGGTTCAGTTGGCTTAGATGACCACGAATGGGGCGTTACATTATTCTCTGATGATATGCTACAATTCAAAAAAATCGTTTACGAAATGCGCTTTGATGAAGTATCAGCTCGCTATGGCGAATTTGGAGAGTTCTTAGTAGGAAACGTACTTGATAACGAAAAATTATTAAAGTTCCTTTCTGTAAATAAATAATGACTTCTTCTTGACATGAGTTCATATGGAATGAACTCATGTCTTTTTTTTGCATTCATAAAAAAACTGCTTCCCCAATAAATCTGGAAGCAGTTAAATATTCTACGTACCGTTTTTCTCTTTTTCATCTTTTGTTTTTAATATGAGGATGATGGTATTAATAAAAAAGCCAATAAACACAATTAAGACAAACAAATACCAATGCACCGGTTGCTCGTAAAATCCTGCCACCACAAAAGAAATAATCGCGCTGATGACAATTCCAATCCAAATGCCTATTTGCATCGTACCAACCCCTCAGGTAGATTTCTTCACCGATTCCCCTTACATGTTTTTTATCCCCTGTGAACTTAAAACTTACTTAGTAATAATTTCCTCATATATATAGTGTATTAAAAATACTAATTTTTTATACAAATTGTAACAACAAGTATTGTGTTACATACATTAGTGGCATGGGTGATTTTTTGATAAATAATTATTCTTAAATGATGACAAGCGCATATACATGTTTATGAGGAGGTTTGTGTCATATTCAGTAGCAAGCCATTAATATTATCTGGCCTGCTTTCATGCTAGAAAGATCTCTCTCGCACAACATGTTTTTGGATTGTCCTGATGTGTAAACTTATCATCCACTTTATTGATGCTTAAGTAAAATTTATATTGAAAGGATGTTTATACTTGTATTATTACTGGGGTCAACAAAATCAACAGCAATATCCTATGGGACAATATCCTATGGGGCAAACTCAAAGCGGGCAACCGCAAACTAGACCTTTCCCAATGACACAAACTACTACTCCTATGGGCGGGCAAACACCTAGTGGAATTCCAGCTCAAGGTCCATCTGCCGCTACATTACGTGAGGAATCGTACATCGAAAATATTCTACGATTAAATCGTGGAAAACCTGCGACATTCTTCTTTACTGTACCTTCTGCAAATGTGCAACAAGATACAGCCAATGGCAATACAATAAGAGTTCGCGGTGTCGTTGTTGAAGCAGGTCGTGACCATGCAATTATTCGTGAACTTGATACAAATCATAATTATCTATTCCCAATGATTTATTTTGACTTCGCTGAGTTCGATGAAGAGTTAAATTATATAAATTATCGTCCTCCATTTGGGACTTAAAAAAGTTGCCAGCATGCTTCACTTAAGTATGCTGGCATTTTTTATAAAAAAACCCACCTAAACTTTTTTTAGTTTAAGTGGGCAAAATATTAAACTTTTATTCACTTTGTAATTCTTGCGCTATTTTACTACATTCTAAAGCTACAGTATTACTTGTTAATCTCTTCGCTTGTTATTTGAGGTTACTTACTATGTTTTAAGTATTTCAATGTTGCCATACCCATCGTTTTTGCAGCAATTAACATTGCTCTTTCATCAAAATCAAAGCGTGCATGATGGTGTGGATATGCTGTTTCCCATGAAGGATTTTTTGCTCCTGTGATAAAAAATGTACCCGGTACTTTTTCTAAATAATAAGCAAAATCTTCCCCAATCATAAATGGTGCACACTCTTTTACACTCGTTACTTCTGGTACTGAGCATGCGATATCGGCAATAAATTGAGTTTCTTTTTTATGATTCACTACTGGTGGATAACCTCTAGAAAATTTATACTCAAATCTTGCATGTGCCCCTTCACATAACGTTTTTAAAAGTAGTTCAATCTCTTTCTCCAGTAATGTACGAACACTTTCTTCAAACGTTCGGACCGTTCCTTTTATTACGACTTTCTCGGCAATCACATTAAACGGATTAATTGCTTCGAAATGACCTACTGACACAACAGCAGATTTAAGGGGATCAACTCTTCTTGAAACAAGGGTTTGTAATTGTGTAATAAACTGTGAGCCAATAACAATTGAATCAACGGAATTATGTGGCTCAGCACCATGGCCACCTTTACCATGTATCGTTATTTCAAACATGTCAGCCGCAGCCATTATCGGACCATTGCGCACTAAAATATCGCCCAATGGTGTAGGTGCCCATAAATGAGTACCAAAAATAACATCCACTCCGTCTAAACAACCATCCTCAATCATTGGCTTAGCTCCACCGGGCGTAATTTCTTCTGCAAATTGATGAATAAAAACAACATTTCCCGTTAAATCAGATCGCATTTCGTTAAGTACTTTCGCAAGGACAAGTAGTGTTGCTGTATGACCATCATGACCACAAGCATGCATCACACCATCGACCTTTGATTTATATGGAACCTCGTTTAATTCTTGTATCGCAAGTGCATCAAAATCCGCGCGTAATGCTACCGTTCTACCGGGTTTCGCACCTTTTAATGTTGCAACAACTCCTCGGCCCCCTACTCCTTCACGCGCTTCAAGACCTAACTTTCTGTGGTAATCTGCAATAAACTTAGGCGTCAATACTTCTTCAAAAGATAGCTCAGGATTTTCATGTAAATGTCTGCGAATAGAAACCATTTCTTCGTAATTTTTATTTAATGCCGAAAATAAATCATTCATACAATGACCCCCTCTTCGTTTCGACAATTCTCTAATTTTACTTTACCATGACTTTCACAGTAGTATATAGAGAGAATATGAGTATTATTTGAAAATTTAAAAAAGGGCTGTGCTGAAAAATAAAATTTTCTGCACAGCCTTTGCCTATACTTATTAAACTATTGCTTCTGCGGTGATCACATTAAGATGTCATCATCCTCGTTTGCAATTTATCTGTGACGAAAGCGAAGCGACAGTCACAAATGGAGGCGCTCAAAGTGAATAATTAGACGCCTAATTTATTTCAGTTTCATGATAGAAATAATAATTAATAACCAACCGCTAATAAATAATACTCCCCCGATTGGTGTGATTGCACCAAGAACACTGATACCTGAAATCGCTAAAATAAATAAGCTTCCAGAGAAGAATAATATTCCTAAATTCATACAAATTGCGGCGATTTTAAGTTGCTTAATTGGTCCAAGTAGTTTGATTAAAACCCCAATAATCAATAAAGCCGTTGCATGGAACATTTGGTACTGTACAGCTGTATCCCAAATGCCTGCACTGTAGTCATCTAGTACTTCTTTTAATGCATGGGCGCCAAAAGCACCTAATGCCACAGCTAATAAACCGTGAATGGCACCTGATATGATTGAACCTCTCATAAATAAACTTACCTCTTTCTATATGTACGTCTTAAATATTAAAAATCGAAAATCGAATCGCCATTTGCGTCCTCTTCTTTTAGCTTAGAGGCATTCAACGAAGAAACACTATTAATGATGTTTTGTGTCTGACTAGATGAAGAATTTGATTGATTCTGTTGATTCTGTTGACTCTGCGCACTGGAACTTTTTGTTTGTGTTTTTGAATTTTGATTGCTTGCTAGTCCAACATTACACAGAGCACGAATAGCACTTAATTGTTCACGAATTTGTTGTTCATCCTCTGTATTTTTCACATTAGCCAAAAGTAACTCGATTTCATTTAAAAGTGCTTTGTAAGAAATCATCATCTACGTTCCTCCTGTGTTTGTTTCGGTGAAAATTGCATACAATCCATCCCTGAAAACTTTTTGACGACTATGGAAGGAAGCTGTTTCGATTTAAACTGATAGGCAACGCATCCTCTTGGGTTATTTTGGTCCCAAGTCACACGAAAATGCGCACATTTAAAGCAACTCACTGTCACGTTTTGCTACCTCTCTTTCTATAACAATGTAACACGATTCAAGTGAAGTTAAAAGTTAAGTGTTTCTGGTATTAAGTCTGGGTTTCTATAAACTCCAATCAATTGGCTGTTGCCCCCATTCCACTAATTTTGCGTTAATTTTGGAAAATGGTTTACTTCCAAAAAAGCCTCGATATGCACTTAATGGACTTGGATGAGGGGCTTCCAAAATATAATGATGAGTACCAACTCGTTCAATAATCTTTTTCTTTGATTGTGCAGGTTTACCCCACAACACAAAAATCATAGGCTGCGATCTTTCGGCAAGTTTCTTGATAACCGCATCGGTAAACTTTTCCCACCCCATACCTTTATGGGAATTTGCTTCACCTTGTCTTACTGTTAATACTGTATTTAATAAAAACACACCTTGGTTTGCCCAGTTTAGTAAATTCCCTTCTTTTGGTATTGGACAGCCCATATCGTTTTGAAGTTCTTGAAATATATTTTTTAAACTTGGAGGAAGAGGAGCACCACTATTAACTGAAAAACACAGTCCATGGGCTTGCTCTGGACCATGGTATGGATCCTGCCCTAGCAGAACCACTTTCACCTTAGAGTAAGGTGTCGTCGTAAAGGCGTTCATGACATTCTCTCTTGGTGGATAAACTGTTGTTATGTTATATTCTTCATCAACAAATTTTTGCAATTTAATGAAATAATCTTTTTCAAATTCTTCTGCAAGGATATCTTGCCAGTCATTATCAAATACTGTATCCAAATCGTTTTCACCTCACTTTCACCGTACTTCATTGTGCAATTCGTTTCAATAGAAGATTTTATGTATTTTAAGCAACACACACACATCTGACCACACATCATTTTATAATTCTGACCATTTTAGTACAGTCAGATATAACTTATACTGAATATACTTTAGTTCACTTAAGGGAGTCGATATAAATGTCATTGAAAAAAACATTAACGATTGCAGGATCTGACGCATCAGGAGGAGCTGGCTTAGAAGCAGATTTAAAAGCTTTTGAGGAGCACAATACTTATGGCATGGCTGCCGTGACTGTGATTGCTACGATGGATCCGGATAATAATTGGGCTCACGGAGTTCATACTTTACCAATCGATGTATTAAAGGCTCAATTAAAAACTGCATTTTCAACTGGTATTGATGCCTTAAAAACTGGTATGTTATCAACAGAAGAAGTCATTCAAACAACAGGTGAAGCAATTAAAGCATCGGGCGTTCAAAATGTTGTAATTGACCCTGTAATGGTTTGTAAAGGTGAAGATGAAGTACTAAATCCCGGTACTGTAGATGCAATGATTACTTATCTTCTACCAAACGCTCTTGTAACAACTCCAAATCTATTTGAAGCTGGTCAATTAGCAGGCACTGGCACACCAAAAACAATTGAAGAACTAAAAGTCGCAGCAGAAAAAATCGTGGCTCTTGGTGCTAAAAATGTTGTGATTAAAGGTGGCCGCGCACTTCAAACGGATAAAGCAGTAGATTTATTTTACGATGGAAGTGACTTCTATTTACTAGAAACAGAGAAAGTTGATACACCTTATAATCACGGTGCTGGATGTACTTTTGCAGCAAGTATTACAGCTAACTTAGCAAACGGACTATCAGTAAAAGAGGCTATCTTTGAAGCGAAAGAATTCGTGGCAGCTGGGATTAAACACGGCTGGAAACTGAATGAATTCGTCGGTCCTGTATACCACGGCGCAAAACCTCGCCTTGGCGCACCAGAAGTGACAATAAATAAAATTTAACTATAAAACGTACCCGGTACACAAACAATTCACAATATTCAGAATCATTTGTGTACCGGGTATTTTTCTTTTTCTTTTCATAAAGTTACATTATTTACTATAATATTAGTAAATAGATGTGAAAGGAGAATTAAGATGAAGGAAGTACAAACGAATGAGCTCCAAAAGTTGCTTAATTCTTTTGCGAACAAAGACGTCTATATTCATCTAGAAACTACGAATGGAGCATATGCAACTCATTTTGATGAGAAGGTGTTTAATGCAGGAGCTTTTATTCGAAATGCAAAAATTCGCTATGAACTAGCAAAGATTATTGAAGATTCGCCACATCGTGTTGGTTTAAAGATGGAACATGGCTGGGTCTACGCACAAGGAATTACCCACTACGAATTGGATGAACAAGGTCGATTACTTATGGCTGGGTTAGACTATACAGGAAAACTTGCTGTTGCACTTGAAATAAGTGAAACACCATTTTCTTATTAAGGAGTGAAACACATGAGTTTACAACCACAACGTCAAATTTTAGTTGTCTTCCCTCACCCAGACGATGAAGCTTTTTCATCAGCCGGTACAATTCGTCTATACAGAAATGCGGGAGTCCCAGTTACATACGCTTGTTTAACTTTAGGGGAAATGGGACGAAACCTTGGAAACCCTCCATTTGCAACGCGAGAATCATTACCTGAAATTCGCCGTAAAGAATTAAAAGATGCGTGTGAAGTGATGGGTATTGAGGATTTACGTATGATGGGCTTACGTGATAAAACAGTAGAATTTGAAGACGATGAGAAAATGGTGAAACTGGTAACAGATTTAATCGATGAATTAAATCCTTCCCTAATTTTTACGTTCTACCCGGGTTATGCTGTTCACCCTGATCACGAAGCAACGGCACGTGCAGTAATGGAAGCAGTTCGCCGTATGAAACCTGAAAATCGTCCTACTGTTTATGCTTGTGCATTTGCTAATAACACTGTTGCCGAAATTGGAGAGCCGAATGTTGTCATTGATGTTAGCAGTGTAAAACAAGAAAAGGTAAAAGCACTTCAAGCCCATGCCTCTCAGACAGCTTGGATGATTGAAGAAAGCACAAAACGAGTTGAAGAAGGCCGACCAATGAGTGACAGTTGGCTTCACTACGAAAAGTTTTATCAATATCATTTTGAAGACTAATTAGGATTAATATTTATTCATTAAATTAGGGAGACTATATTACTGTAGTCTCCCTATTTTTCGAGTAACTATTACCAACCTATACATAACAATGTATAAATATTCGATATAGACACTCAATGTTATATTAAGAAAGTATACAATTTTCCCGCTATGAATTCTTATTATTCATTTTGTATACAGCCCAAATAGTCAGAATAATTTTACTTTCCCAAAACATATTTACAATTGTATATAGAGGCCTTATAGTGTATAAATATTCAAATTTAAAAATAACAGAGAGGTAAAAACATCATGAAGAAATTCACATCTTATACATGGCTCCTTTTTATCGTTCTTTCATTAGTAGGTATATTTTTATTTATCACACCAATTAATACAGCTGACGGGATTAAGGTACCTATTGCCATTTTAGCAAATACACTTTCTGCACAAGTAGCACCGATTATCCATTGGTTTGCATTTATCGTGTTTATCATTGCTGCTGTGGGAGCAGTAATCATGAAATTTGTACCCGAGAAAAAAGACCGTACACTTTGGGATTCATTATTCCGTGTAAATTGGTTTTGGACAAGTATGCGTATTTTAGCTGTTATTTTCGCAGCTATGTATTTATTCCAAGTAGGTCCAGAAAGCTTCACTAGTGACAACACTGCAGGACTTTTAATTACACCAGATGGCGGACTGGTTACAATGATGTTCTCATTATTCCTTTTCGCTGGATTATTACTTCCATTACTAACTGATTTCGGACTACTAGAGTTTTTCGGTTCAATGATGGTAAAAATCATGCGTCCCCTATTCAAAATTCCAGGTCGCTCTGCTATTGACTGCTTAGCATCATTTGTTGGAGATGGAACAATCGGGGTTTTATTAACTGCTAGACAATACGAAGAAGGAAATTACACCGCTCGTGAAGCTGCAACGATTGCCACAACATTCTCAGTAGTATCAATTACATTCTGTTTCGTTGTACTTGAAACGGTTAACTTAAATAATTACTTCTTTTCATTCTATGGTACGGTTATTCTAGTAAGTCTTATTCTTGCCTTCATTATGCCGCGTATTTTTCCATTACGAGGTAAACCAGATACAAATTTTGATGGCTCTATCCCTGATGGAAAACGTGAGGATGTTCCTGAAGGCTATAATACTGTTTCCTATGGTTTACACAGCGCATTAACTAAAGCAGAAAGCAATAAAAGTTTAGGTAAAGTTATCGGTTCTGGATTTAAAAACGTTTTAGAAATGTGGTTTGCCATTACACCTGTTATTATGGCATTCGGTACAATCGCATTAGTTCTTGCTGAGTATACTAGTTTCTTCAAAATTTTAGGTATGCCGTTTGAGCCAATTTTAGCAGTATTACAAATTCCTTTCGCTGATGAAGCTGCTCAAACGATGATCGTTGGTTTCGCTGACATGTTATTACCTTCTATTTTAGGATCTGGCATTGAATCAGAATTAACTCGATTCTTTATCGCAACTGTTTCTGTAACACAATTAATCTATATGTCAGAAGTCGGTGGATTAATTTTAGGAACGAAATTACCGTTAAAGATTTGGGATTTATTCATTATCTTCTTAATTCGTACAATCATTTCAATTCCGATTGTTGCTTTAATTGCACATATTATTTTCTAAAGGAGGTGTCCAAAAAGTACTAATTTTTTGGACACCTCTTTTCTTTCTTGATAAAAATATCTTATGAATTATTGCTCCTGCGGTAGTCGAAATAAATTTCCACTATCCTCGTCGCAAAGGAGTTGTCTCAAAATGACTTTTCAGACAACTCCTTTTCTTACGATTAGTCAAGTATATTTAAGTTATTTCTTTTATTTTAATGAATTAGTTTTAGAAGGGAGGGGTACCCCTCCCTTCTAAAACTAATTTTTTCATGCCGAAAAAACCTAACGATT
>NZ_RBZN01000046.1 GCF_003628435.1 Ureibacillus endophyticus
CAAGAAAGCAATGGACGTTAAAAAAGATGACTCCGGCAGCCTACCGAAGTCATCTTATTGCGGCTTAAACACAACTATATCCCTTTTTATTAAACTGTCTATAAAATAGGGTTCAGTTCATGATCTCAAATTCTACTTTCTGATTATTTATGATATCGACTTATTGGAAGGACAAGTGGTGTGTTTGAGATTGGGTCATTGATGACTTGGCAATCTAAATTAAAGGTTTCTTTAATTAGCTCACTTGTCACGATATCATTTGGTGCACCTTCAGCTATTAGTTTTCCGTTTTTTACAGCAAATAAATAATCTGCATAACGTGCTGAAAGGTTAATATCATGAAGCACCATAACTATAGTTGTTCCGTACTTTACATTTAGATCTTTCAATAAATCTAAAATTTCTACTTGATATGTAATATCTAAATAGGTTGTTGGTTCATCTAAAAATAAAATATCCGTTTGCTGAGCTAATGCCATCGCAATCCATACACGTTGGCGTTGTCCACCTGATAATTCATCAATGTGGCGATCACTAAATTCTGCAATATTCATCATATCAAGAGCTGTGGCAACGGCTTCGTAATCTTTTTTTGACCAACTTGAAAACATAGATTGATGTGGAAATCGCCCACGACCAACTAAATCTGCAACGGTAATCCCTTCTGGAACAATCGGGGATTGAGGTAAAAGTCCAACCATACGTGCAAGCTTTTTAGAAGGGATTTCATAGATTGATTTATTATCTAAATACACATCACCCTTCGTTGGTTTTAATAAGCGGGCCATTGTTTTTAATAAAGTAGATTTTCCACATCCATTTGAACCGATAATAATGCTGATTTTATTTTCAGGAATCGATAGGCTTACATCCTTTAAAATTAGATTTTGGTCATAACCAGAATGTAAGTTTTTTGTTTGTAATGTATGGGACATTAAATTTCCCCCTTTCGATTCATCTTAATGAGTAAGTAAATTAAATACGGTGCTCCAATAATCCCTGTAATAACACCAACAGGATAGTTTACTTCAAAAGCAAATTGCCCGATTAGATCTGCTGCAAGCACCAAAATTACACCAATTAATCCGGAAGGTATAAGTGCTGAGAATCCAACCCCAACAATACGTCTTGCAATTGGACCAGCTAAAAATGAAATAAAGGCAATTGGTCCAGTTGTTGCAGTAGCTAATGCAATAACGAGTACAGCTGTTACTAATAAAATAATACGAACTTTATTTGTTGAAACACCCAATGAAGTTGCTGCTTGTTCACCGAGCTCTAGCATTTCTAAATGATTAGAAAAATAGATTAGTATCGGTGTACAAATGACGATAAGAATTAATAAAGGCATTACGGTTTCAATTTTTGCACCGTTTAAACTACCATTCAGCCATCGAAGAGCTGTTGGTAAATCATTTGTTTTAGCAATTAACATTAAATAAGAGATAAAGGCATTAAGCATTGCTTGTATGCCAATCCCGATTAAAATTAGTCGACCAATGGAAAAAGAAGTTGCTCTTGAAAAACCATAAATAATGAGAACTGTTAATAATCCGCCGACAACAGAAGCAATTGAAATCATTGTATTACTTACATTAAGGACTACGATGCAAAATACAGCTGATGCACTTGATCCGGCTGTAATCCCAATAACATTTGGATTTGCTAATGGGTTTCTTAGCATTGTTTGAAATACATAGCCACCTATACCAAATGCAAACCCAGCAAGAAGTCCAGCTAACATTCGTGGAAAACGTAATGTTCCTACTGCAAAACTTGCCCCTTTAACTTCCTCGCCTAATAAAACAGCAATGACATCTTTTACAGGATAAATAGTATTTCCCAGCATAAGCATGGCGCTACACAATGCAAGGACAATTACAAATAATAGAGCAAGCGTCATGATATAACGACGTTTACGTTTCGTTCTAGATTGAATTATAGTTTGTAAAGTCTCATTGTTCATCATAGGCTACGCATTTTCGCTTTCATTGTAATATAAATTAAAATCGGTGCCCCAATAAAGGCTGTTAGTATTCCAACTTCTACTTCTCCAGGACGAGCAATTAAGCGCCCTACTACATCGGAAATCGTTAAAATGATCCCACCAGAAATAGCAGAAAGCGGAATGACAAAGCGCAAATCTGGTCCAATCATTAATCGAATTACATGAGTGGCTAATAGACCGATAAATGCAATTGGTCCTGCAAAAGCTGTAGCTGCACCACAAAGTAAAACGCCAGCAAAAGCAGATATTAAACGAATCGTCCCTGTTTTAACACCTAAACCTATCGCTACTTCATCTCCTAAAGCCATCGCATTCAGTGCAGGTGCAGTAATAAGAGCGATGACGATACCTACTATTAGGAAGGGGAGAAGTAATTGAATACTATCCCATGTACCCGCTCCAACACTTCCAACCTGCCAAAAACGGAATTGATCCATAACATTTTGACGAGGGATCATAATTGCAGTGACGAGTGAAGTTAGGATTGCACTTGTTGCTGCTCCAGCTAAAACGAGCTTTAATGGAGTAGCACCGCTTCCACCAAGGGAACCAATTGTAAACACAAAAATAGCAGTTAGAATTGCACCTGCTATAGCTAACCATACATATTCATTTGCAGAGCTAATATTAAGAAAGGCAATTCCACTGACAACAAAAAGGGAAGCGCCTGTATTAACTCCTAAAATACTTGGATCGGCAATTGGGTTTCGCGTGACTGATTGCATTAGTGCCCCAGATACACCTAATGCACCACCACACATAAAACTAAAAATCGTTCGTACAACGCGTTGACGAACGACACTAGATTCATGATCCATTAACTCTGGATGGAATAAACCATCCAGAATTGTAGACCACCCAATTGAACGAGAGCCAAAAGCTATAGAAGCAATGATTGAAACGATTAGTAATATTAGAAGAATAATCGTTAACTTTCCTAAATTCTTTGGTAGGAAAGATTGCTTCCTTTGTTCAACGTTCAACTGTTTCATAATTACTTAATATTCTTAGCTACATCTGAGATTAGAGTTAAGTATTCATCAATTGTATATTGAATTGAAAGTGGGTTAGGGTTACCAGCAGCTGCTAAAGGCGTATTGTCTTCAATAACTACAATGTTACCAGCAGCAATTGCAGGAACTTTCCCTAAAATTGGATCAGCTTGTAATGCAGCTAATGTATCTTTATTTCCGTAAGTAATAAATAGTTCTGTGTCGTTTAATGCATCTGCATTTTCAGCACTAACTTGAATGTAGAAACTATCGTCAGTAATTAAATTTTTAATTCCTTCTGGATATTCCATACCTAAATCAGATAAGAACTCACCACGTGGATCTGCAGGTGTATAAATGTAGAAGCTTGATAAATCAGCTGTGTTAAACATACCGAAAGCAGCTTTTTTACCTTTAATAACAGAGTATTCATTTGCTTTTTCTTCAATTAACTTCTCTGTGTCAGCTACTAATTGCTTACCTTCTTCTTCCATACCCATACCTTTAGCATTTAACAATACTTGGTCACGCCAAGGTGTAACCCAAGGTGTTTCTTCATAAGGTACTACTGGAGCAATTTGGCTTAATGTATCGTATTCTTCTTGAGTAATGCCTGAATAAGCTGCAAGAATGACATCTGGATTACTGTCAGCAATTGCTTCAAAATCTAAACCGTCAGTATCTTGGTAGACGTTTGGATTTTCTTCACCAAGTTCTTTTAATTTTTCAGCAGTCCATGGTAATAAACCTGAATCATCTTGGATACCGTAGTTCGCAGCAGAGAAACCTACTGGTACTACACCAAGTGCTAAAGCAACATCATGGTTTGCCCAAGAAATTGTTGCAACTCGTTCAGGCTTTTCATTAATTGTTGTTTCGCCAAATGCATGTTTAATAACGATAGGATATTCATTATCGCTTTCTGTTTCTGATGTTGTTTTTTCTTCATTTTTTGTACTGTCATTGCCACAAGCAGCTAGAATCAGAACAAAAATAGAAGTAATGATAAATAATAATGATTTTTTCATTACAATTGCCTCACTTTGTTGATTAAATTTTTTGATTAAATGATAATTGTTTTCATTTATCTTTGTACGGATTTATAATACTCTTAACTGCTTTTATGGTCAATATTTTTTTGAGAATTATTTTCAATTACAATTTATGGAGAAGAATTTACTGGGATAATCTGGTCTATTGGATTAAAATTATGGACGTAAAGTATAAGATTGAGGTTTATTGAAAGTAAATGATGAAATATTAATTAGTAATACCATTCAGGGGGGAAAAAAGTGTTTATAAAAAAGGTTATACCATATTGGATTATTTTTCTACTGATTTTAACAGCGTGTAGTAATAAGGAAAGTACAGATACATTAGAAGTAACTAAGATGGAAGAAAATGAGCATTCTATTGTTAAAGAAGATAGTAAGGGGTATGAACTAAAAAGTGAAACATTTACTGAAGGTAATGTAACAATACAATATCCTCAAATAATAAATTTAACTAATGAAGAAAAACAAAAAGAAATAAATGAATTTATTAAAAAAGAAGCCCTTGCACCTTTTTTAGAGACGATACAGTCGTTAGAGCCGGACCAAGAATATGAGGCGGAAGGATATTATGAAATTAAGTTAAAGAACAATGACACATTAAGTATCGCTTACTATAGTTATAACTACATTAGCACAGCTGCCCATCCGTATAATTTATTTTTTACGACTAATATTGATTTAAAAACAGGTAAACCATTATATCTATCTAATTTTGTTTCACCAATTGATAAGGACTTTATAGCACTGTTAAAAAAGGCAAAGTATGTTGGTTCATTAGAAGAGGGATACGATCAACAGATTAATGAATTAGCATTTAGTCAGTATAGTAGCGATGAAGAATTATTATCAGCCCTTACTACTAACGATGGGCATGATTATGGTATTTATGTTTATGTAACAGAAAACGCTTTAGGGATTGTAATGCCTGTACCTCATGCAGCGGGTGATTATGCGGAAATTGAAATACCATTAAGTGATTTAAAATCATAACAACTAAATCAAAATGAAATAGAAACATGCCAATAACGGTTCATTACTAATGTTGGTATGTTTTTTTGTGGATTTATACAATAGTTTTTTCACAAATTATATTATAAGAATGGATTTGTGTTTGAAAATAGGTTAATAAGCATGATATAAGTGTAAAAGAAGAAAATCATTAATATTTTAAGAATTTAAAAGTTGTACCGATAATGAGAGGAATTGAGTTTGAGATGATAGATAATTTTTGGCGTGAGTTACCACGACCATTTTTTGTACTTGCTCCTATGGAAGATGTGACAGATGTTGTGTTCCGCCATGTAGTTAGTAAAGCAGGGCGTCCAGATGTTTTTTTCACGGAGTTTACAAATTCGGATAGCTATTGTCATCCAGAGGGAAACAAAAGTGTGCGCGGCCGTCTAATATTCACTGAAGATGAACAGCCAATGGTGGCACATATTTGGGGAGATAAACCTGAATATTTTCGTGAAATGAGTATTGGCATGGCTGAATTAGGATTCAAAGGTATCGATATTAATATGGGCTGTCCTGTACCAAATGTGGCATCAAGAGGAAAAGGTAGTGGCCTAATCTTACGCCCAGAAGTTGCAGCTGAACTGATTCAAGCAGCAAAAGTGGGCGGTTTGCCTGTAAGTGTCAAAACTAGACTTGGTTACACAGAAATTGACGAGTGGCGAGAATGGTTAACACATATTTTAAAACAAGACATCGCGAATCTTTCTATCCATCTCCGAACAAGAAAAGAAATGAGCCAGGTTGATGCCCACTGGGAACTCATTCCGGATATTAAGAAACTGCGTGACGAAATCGCACCGGATACACTATTAACTATCAACGGCGATATCCCAGACAGACAAACGGGCTTGATGCTTGCTGAAAAGTATGGTGTGGATGGCATTATGATTGGTCGAGGAATTTTTAAAAATCCATTCGCCTTTGAAAAAGAACCGAAAGAACATAGCACGAAGGAATATCTTGATCTGTTAAGATTGCAACTGGATCTTCAGGATAAATATTCGGAAGAATTACCACGTTCCATCACTGCCCTTCATCGATTCTTTAAAATTTATGTTAAAGGATTCCGTGGAGCTGGTGAATTAAGAAATCAGTTAATGAGCACAAAATCAACGGATGAAGTACGTGCATTGCTCGACAAATTTGAAAGAGAAATGGAAAATCAATAATAATAAGTGTAGATTGGCTGGAATAAATTCGATTTTGCATTGGGTTTATTTTAGCCAATTTTTTGTTTTGAAATAAAATGAAGTGGAATTTTATATAATGGAAAAAAGAGCGATTAATGAGAGGAGTGGAGACTTGTCGATAAAAAATCCTCAATATGCTTTTTTAGAGATGGATTATAGTAATCCAAATCTTAATCAAAGTGAAACGGTAAATGAGCATGGCAAAAGTACATCCTTAATCAACAAACAGCCAGCAAATCTACTATTAAATATAAACTGGATTCTAGTATGGTTAAGTACTATACCAGCAGATGTCTATTGTATTACTATTTTTGTTATATCAAAATATTTATGAACGAATTAAAAAAGGAGTGTGCAGATAGATTTGCACACTCCTTAACTTATTAAATTGAATGCTAAGTAGACGATTCAAAATTATTTTTCAGTTGCCAAATTAGATTCCTCAGCATTTTCCTGTTCTATTTTCTTAGGTACTAGGAACGTCAAAATGAAGCTTATAACCCCTATGCAGGCCATGATAATAAAGATACCGTGAATACCGGTAGCCAAAGAAGTTGATGATACTTGTGACATATTTGTTGAAGTGCCTAGATGTTGATTTAAGTAAGTTCCTAAAACAGCTACTCCTAACGCCTGACCTAATGTACGAACAAAGGTATTAGAAGATGTAGCTGCACCTCGAAGATTCCAACCAACAGCTGATTGGACAACAATTGTAAATACAGTCATCGAGAACCCAAATCCTAATCCCATTATGAAAATGATGCAAGTGAACATCCAAATTGGGGATGAGATTGTGATAAAAGTTAAAGCAAAGGATCCTAATGTAACTAGGAAAGTTCCAATAAGTGAAATTATTTTTGGACCAAACTTGATTAGAAGTCGGCTACCAAATGTTGCTCCAAGGGGCCACCCTATTGACATAGGGAGCAAAACAAATCCTGAAAATATAGCACCTTTATCAAGTACAGTTTGAGTCCATAATGGAATATAAGTTGTGACACCAATTACAATGACACTCGCTAAAAAGGCAACAATATTAGAGACTAATATTACTCGATATTGAAATAGTTTAAACGGGATAATTGGTTCAGGATGCTTGAACTGTATAAAAACGAAAACAGCAAGAAATAGGATCGCTACAATTAATAGTACATAAGTTAGCATTGAATTAAATTGCCCAGAAAGCAGTACATAGAGGATTGCAGTTGTTCCAATGGTGAATGTAATGGCTCCACCATAATCAATATTTCGATTTTGTTTCTCAATCTTTTCCTCTAAATGTTTACCAATAATCCATATGGATATTAATCCAAAAGGAAGATTAATAAAGAAGATCCAGTGCCAACTAACATAATCGACTAGTGACCCTCCAACTAGGGGGCCAAAAAGACCGGCAATTCCCCAAATTGAGCTAATTAGTCCTTGAACCTTCGCGCGTTGTTCATATGTGAAAATATCTCCAATAATCGTAAAGGTAATTGGAATGACAGCACCTGCTCCTATTCCTTGTAACCCACGGAACAATATTAATTGCCCCATATTTTGTGAAAAGCCACATATGAGTGATCCTAATAAAAATATTGAAGTACCCACAATAAAGACCTTTTTACGCCCAAAGAGGTCCGCTAATTTCCCGAAAATCGGGGTTGTAACTGCAGAAGTGAGTAGGTAAATGGCAAATACCCAACTAATGAGGTCGAGTCCACCTAAGCTTTTCACGATTGCCGGTGTAGCAGTACTAATGATGGTTCCTTCAATGGCAGAAAGAAAAGTTGCTACGAGTAGCGCACCTGTTATTTTACGTTGATACGAATTCATTTTTTACTCCTTACTGTATTTTCAGTTTTGCTAGAAAGCAAATATGAGAATGATTTTTTGCATTGATTAATTATAATGAAATCACTTGTGAAATGGTAGGATTTTTATTTACAACGAATGGGAAATTACAGTTTGAAGTCATTACTTTCTTATTTAATAGAAGAAAAATGATGGGGAATTTGAACAGTGTAAAGAGCTCTTAAAATGCATGATGCGTTTTTAAGGGCTCTTTTTATAATTAACTATAATTTTCGATATCTTTTTAGAGCGAATAAATTCAAGATAATAAATACAAATGCAAAAGCTAGTAAAACATAAAGATTATAGCTTATCTCACTGAGTGATAAACCTTTATACATAACACCTTTTAACGCATTAGCTGCATAATATAGTGGCATTATTTTTGCTAAAACTTGTAACCAATCAGCCATTCCTTCAATCGAAAAGATACCCGAGAAAAAGATTTGAGGAACAATAACCAATGGAATGAATTGCACCATTTGAAATTCAGAGCTCGCAAAAGAAGATAATAGTATTCCAAGGGATAATGCGACTATGGCTACAACGATATTGATTAAAATAACATTCCAAAATGAACCGACTAAATTTATATCTAATATATTGATTGAAAATAGAACAACGATGATTGTTTGTATGATTGCTAATAGTCCATATCCTATCAAATAAGCAGCAACAATCTCACCTCTCCGGATAGGTGTAGCCATTAATCGTTCTAGAGTACCTGTAGTTCTTTCATTTAATAAGCCGATACCAGAAATTAAGAAAACGAAAAAGAATACAAAAAATCCAATGAGTATTGGGCTAAAGGTATCAAATAGTTGCGTATCTTTGCTTCCATAAATGTAGTTTGTTTGAATGCTATCATTGTTTGGCTTCATGCCCATTACTTGTAATTGAAGTTCTTTACTAATAACTTGTTTTACTTTCATTTCTATACTTTTGGCAGCTGTCGGATCATCATTTAATAGTGTGAGTTTAGTCTCAGTACCTTCTATTTGTAAAAAGCCGGTCAAATTATCTTTCAAGATAGCTTTCTCAACATCTGAAATATCTTCATATTCATGAACAATTATTTCAGATTCTTTTAATGACTCGATTAATTGTGGACTACCATTTTCTACTCCTAAAGCTGGTTCTACTGTCTTCCCATTAAACACTAAATTCATAAGGGTAAGTATTAATAGTGGTGCGATGAAAAGTAGAGCTAAAGTACGTTTATCCCTTACTATTTGTAATAGAATTCTTTTAATGAGTGCTAGAGTTCTCATTGATCCTTCCTCCCAGCCGCTAAAAATACTTCATCTAAGCTTTGAGCAGAGTACTTTTCTTTTAATTGTTCAGGTGTACCTGTGGCAATAAGAGAACCTTCTCGAACCATAGAAATAACATCACATTTATCGGCTTCATCCATCACGTGGGTAGTGACGATAATCGTTTTGCCTTCTTCGTTTTTAAGTCTTAACAGTTCATTCCAAATACTTAATTTTAATTCTGGATCAATCCCTACTGTCGGTTCGTCTAATATGAGTATTTTTGGATTTTGGATTAACGCAATTGCAAGGGATAATCGTCGTCTCATCCCACCTGAGTAGGCTGACACTTTTTTATTTAGGTCAGCAGTTAAATTAACTAATTTTGCTGCATATTCAATTCGATTTTTTCGTTCTTTTTTATTTAATTGATAGAGCGATGCAAAAAACATTAAATTTTCTTTACCAGTAAGTTCTTTGTACAGTGCATCGGATTGCGCCATGTAGCCAATTTGTTGAAGGACATTTAAATTCGGCATTTTTTCCCCTAATAAATAAATGGAACCTGTATCAGGTATATCCATTCCAACAATCATTTTTATTAATGTTGTTTTTCCTGCTCCTGAAGGTCCAATAAACCCATAAATTTTCCCTTCCATAATTTCGAATTTAATATCCTTTAAAACATTCTTCTTTCCGAAGCTTTTATTCACGTTTTGAATCGAAATTGCTTGATTCATCAAAAAACACCTCCTAGTCTAAAATAAGTGATAATATGTTGTAGTAAATTTAGCAACCTAATTGGAGAAAAGTTAATAAAAATGACAAACTGGCAATTTCAAATAAGGTTTAAATAGATATATATTTAGTCTCATATTAAACGCATCATTTGGTATAGTTTAGAGCTATATTAGAAGGGAACTATATTAATTGTCTTTCGTTATATAAACTTGACAGAAATGAAAAATAGGAATACTATATATAATCTATGAAAGTTATCTTAAAATAATAGTTTCTCCGATATACATGAAAATTAAAAGGTAGGTGTAAAAATGAAAAGTTTAGTAAATACAAAAGATGGCCTATTTAATAAATTTTTAGGAATATACTTTTTAGCTGTTTTAATGTTATGGATTAAAACATATTTAACGCAAACAACACAATTTGAACTAGGTGCAGAAGGACTTCTGCAACAATTCCTTTTATTTATAAATCCTTTAGGTTCTGCACTTATTTTTCTAGGATTTTCATTTTTATTTAAAGGAAAAAGAAGATACACAGCACTTGTTGCTATTTACGCACTTATATCATTTCTGTTATATGCGAATGTTGTATATTATCGATTCTTTAGTGATTTTATTACATTACCTACAGTCATCCAAACACAGAATTTTGGAGATTTAGGTGGTAGTGTTCTTTCATTATTAAAACCTTATGATATTTTGTTCTTTATTGATGTTTTTGTAATGTTTTACTTACGTTTTACAAAAAAAGTAGAAAAGCAAGTAAGTGGTATTGGTTATCGAAAAGGAATTGTGATTGTAACGTTTGCTTTAGCGATTTCAATCGTAAATTTAGGACTAGCTGAAGCTGACCGTCCACAATTATTAACACGTGGTTTTGATAGAAACTATATTGTGAAATATTTAGGAATGTATAACTATACGATTTATGATGCAGCTGAAACTGTTAAAGCATCTTCTCAAAGAGCTTTAGCGGATAGCGATGATATGACAGAAGTTATTAACTATACAAAATCAAACTATGCCGAGCCAAATCCTAAATATTTCGGTGCAGCGGAAGGCATGAACGTTATTTATTTACATTTAGAATCAATTCAAAACTTTATTATTGACTATAAATTAAATGGAGAAGATGTTACTCCATTCTTAAACTCTTTATCAAAAGATCCGAATACATTGTACTTTGATAATTTCTTCCATCAAACTGCACAAGGTAAAACTTCAGATGCTGAGTTTATGTTAGAAAACTCATTATTTGGTTTACCACAAGGATCAGCTTATATTACGAAAGGTCAAAATACGTATCAAGCAGCTCCTGGTATCCTAAAAGATAAAGGATATACATCTGCTGTATTCCACGGTAATGGTGGAACTTTCTGGAATCGAAACGTAATCTATAAATCATTTGGTTATGATAAATTCTTTGATGCTGACTATTATGATACAAGCTCACCAGAAGATATGGCGGAATATGGTTTATTAGATAAACCATTTTTCGAACAATCAGCTGAACTATTAAATACGTTACCACAACCTTTCTATACAAAATTTATTACGGTTGGTAACCATTATCCTTATAAAATTAATCAAGAATTAACTTCTATTGAAAAAGCCAATACAGGAGATCCATCTGTGGATAACTACTTCCAAACGGCTCGTTATGCAGACGAAGCAATTGAACAGTTCATTAATCAATTAAAAGAATCTGGTTTATATGATAACAGTATGATTATTCTTTATGGAGACCATTATGGTATTTCAGATAATCATAACAAAGCAATGGAACAAATTATTGGAAAAGAAATTACACCTTATGAAAATGCTAATTTACAAGAGGTACCATTATTCATTCATGTACCAGGTATGGAAGGTGGAATAAACCATACTTACGGTGGCCAAATCGACCTTCTTCCAACTGTGTTACATTTATTAGGTGTTGATTCACAAAATTATGTTCAGTTCGGTTCAGATTTATTATCTGATGAACATAATGATGTTGTTCCATTTAGAAATGGTGACTTTGTAAGCTCAACAATTTATTCAATCGATGAAAAACTTTATGATGCTAAAACAGGTTTACCATTAGATGAGAGTCAAGCTGAGATGGCTAATGACATTAAAAAAGAAGTAGATTATCGACTACAATTATCAGACAAGGTTGTAAATGGTGATTTATTAAGATTCTATACACCAACAGGATTTACTCCAGTTGACCCTACACAATATAACTATAATATCGATACAAATACAGTATCTGAGTAATTGTATCTGGCAATTCAAGAAAATGTGAAGCTGGGACAAAACTAAAAAGACACCATTTTTCTAACGTGAAAAATGGTGTCTTTTTGATATGAAGGACGTTGATTTCCATTCCGTGTGGACGCTTTCCGCGGGCATGTCCTCAACTAATTTTTGCCGTCTATGGCCGGCAAAAATGGATTTTCGGCTCATGCTATTCCCGCAGGAAGCTTTGCTCTGTAGCGAAAGGCGAATGCCGTCAGCTACACTCAGCCACACTCCATTTCAATCAACTTTTTGTAAATAGCAGATTTTCATCACTAATATTTCTAAATAAATTTGAAAAACCACTTTTTGTCTCAAACCCATTTCATTTGAATTGCCTTTTTTTGTTTCAAATGAAATTGTGGGTTAATATAAATTTCTACACCAATTCAATTACACCTGTTCAAAATATTCTTAATAAGAGTGCGCTTTTATTGATTAAGATTTTGTATCAAGGGAAAATAAGGATTGAATGAAAGAATAGAGAAGGAGTAGAGCAGCTATGAAAGAATTATTACCAGATCAAGTAGAAGAACTATTAGAAATACTAAAAAATCGTTTTGAAGATAATATGGTTCGTCATGAGGATGTCCAGTGGGAGAAAGTACAAGAAAAGTTGGTAGCCAATCCTGAGAAACTATGGTCACTGAATGAAATGGAAGTAACAGGTGGGGAACCAGATGTTGTAGGGTATGACAAAGAAACGGATGAATATATTTTTTATGATTGTTCAGCAGAAAGTCCTTCAGGGAGAAGAAGTGTCTGTTACGATCATGAAGCACTAGAAAAACGTAAGAAAAATAAACCTGAAAATAGTGCAATAAATATGGCTACAGACATGGGTATTGAGATTTTAACGGAAGAACAATATAGAGAACTTCAAAAGCTTGGGAATTTTGATTTGAAGACTTCAAGCTGGGTGAAAACTCCTGATAATATTCGAAAATTAGGAGGAGCCATTTTTTGTGACCGCCGCTATGACACGGTTTTCATGTATCACAATGGGGCAGATTCCTATTATGCTGCTAGAGGATTCCGTGGTTCATTGAGAGTTTAGAAAAGGTTGTTTTTATATAGAGAGTACTGGAGCTATGCAGATAATAGAATTTCTGCATAGTCCTTTTCTTCACTATAAAATTTCAATATGGTCTTTTCCCTTATGTGTTTAGAGTTTCTTGTTCTCTGATTTCATGTAACTGATGTGCAAGTTCATTTAGTTTTGCTTTATCAAGTAATTTGTCTTTGAAGTGATTCGGTAGTTTTTCATAACCGACTTCTAAACCTTTTAAACCACCTGCAATGGCTGCAATCGTATCACTATCTCCACCCATATTTGTTGCGCCTATTACCACTTCCTCGAATGTATCGCTTTTTAAAAGCCAATATAAAACCCATTTCATTGAATTCACAACAAATCCATCAGGAGGGCAATCGGGTTTACTAGCTGCATTTTTTTTCATAACGTGTATTTTTTATTTCATCTAAAATACTTGATTTTAAATCTTCATTGTTTAATACGCGAAAGGCAATTCGATTATAAATGATACAAGCTTCACTAGCTAAATCATCATAATGAGTCATCTTAGAATGAGCAATAGTCAGTTCTTCAATTTTATCAAGTTTTGGATAGGCTAATGCAATCGGTAAACAGCGCATTAAACTACCATTTCCTGCACTTTTCCCATCCAGATAGTCATGGGCACTTTTTGCAGCTTCAAACCAATTGCCATTAAAACGATCAAAAGCAACTCGAATCGTAATGCCAATATCTTTAGGGTCTGTATTTTTCCACTTCAAAAACTCTTTTCCCATATCATCTATTGGATTATTGCGGTTGGTAATGATCCCTTTTGCTACGGCAATAGTCATAGCCGTATCATCGGTTGTTTCTCCTGGTAGTACATCCCAGCATCCGCCACCGATGATATCATCTACAATCCCATGCTCTTTTTCAATTTCTTTTTGTGACATAAATTCCGTTGTTGCTCCCAAAGCATCACCAATTGCTACACCAAATAAGCCTCCGAGAATTCTATCGAGCATACTTACATCTCCATTCAGTAGTATTATTTATATTTTATATCCATTAAACGAAGTGAACAAATTAATGAGATCAATAATAAAGTAGATAGTGGGAGTAAATAGCAAAACTAGATACTATACATCTAAGTTAGTTATGAAAGTTTTAGAAAAAATAATTTAATCGTTAACTATACTTAACGATTAAATTATTTTAAGAAAGTTGACTTAGAATGTATAATATTACTTTGTCATTTTTATAAAATTATGGAGTTGAAATAGATTTGAAATCACAACAAAAAACGCAAAAATTTGTTCGTTACCAGCACCCTAACAATAACATTTATTATGGAATTTTAGATGGTAATGAAATTATGCAATTATCTAGTAATTTTAATGAAATTGTGAATGATGAACTAAAATATGATGGAATAATTCTAAAATACAATGAAGTGAAAATTTTAGAGCCTGTCATCCCTTCAAAAATTGTTAACTTTGGTTGGACATATGCAGCTCATGTGAAGGAGACAGGAGGAATAGAAAATCTTAAAGAACCATTTTTATTTTTAAAACCACAATCTTCTATTATTCCAGACCAAGCAGAAATCATTCTTCCACCAAGAGAGTTAACAAATCAGGTTGAATTGGAAGGAGAAGTAGCACTGATTATTGGAAAACGCGGAAAAAATATAAAAGAAGAAGATGCGTTAGATTATGTTTTTGGGTGTACGATTTTTAATGATGTAACAGCAAGAGATCTCACAATGAAAGACCCACAATTTACAAGGGGGAAAGGTTTTGATACGTTTGGTCCATTGGGGCCGTGTATTGTAAAAGGTATCGATCCAACGAACTTACGAATTGTAACAACCTTGAATGGTAAAATAGTTCAAGATGCGAATACAAATCAAATGACATTTTCTATTCCTTTCCTAATTAGTTGGATATCAAAGGTTATGACTTTAGAACCTGGAGATGTTTTGGCGATGGGTTCCCCCGCAGGAAGTTGTCCAATGAAATCTGGAGATACTGTAGTAGTAGAAGTAGAGCATATCGGGAAACTTTGTAATTATGTAAAATAGTAAACATTAGTAGAACAACCATATCCAAGGTATGTTCTACTATTTTTTATGGTAGAAGTAAAGGAAAGTCGACCAGCCTCTGGGAAAATTGAATCCATAATAAAAACCTGTAAAAGAATAAACTCTATTTTATTCTAATATTATAATTGTAATAATATTTTTGGATTTTTTTGTAAAAACCCTATTGAAAACTACAAGTAAAAAATTATACTAATGATGACTTTAATAATTGGATTTCCCATTGAAAGAAGATGACTGAGTTATGATGAAGAAGGTATTAAAACTTAATGTAGTAATTAATATACTAGTCATTTTAGTGGTATTCTTTGCTACTGTCATTCACTTATACTCTTCAATGGATGCTTTAAGGACGTCATTAACCAATAATTATCTTGAAAGTAATCATAATTACGCTATTAAGTTAGCGGAGGAAGTAGATTACATTACAGATGAATTGCAAAAAAGAATTATCACTATTGCTAATCTTTCCAGTTCCTCTGATTTTAGACAACAAAGTAATTTGGACACCCTTTTTTATTCAGAGAATGATCACTTTAATTCAATCTTCTTTACAGATACCAAAGGAGTGATTCAATTAATAAGTCCAAGTGTTATTAATACCCCTGATAACATAAGTGTTAGAGCTGGTACAAAAATTGATTCAGAAATAATGAAGCGAGCATTAACTGAAAAAAAACCTTTTATTTCTGAAGTATATAAAACGAAAAGTGGAACGTTATTTTTACTTGTAACAGCACCTGTTTTTAACGAACAGAGAGAGCATATAGGTGTAATGGTTGGGACTGTGTATTTAGAGGATCAAAATGCTATTAAAATAGCACTTGGCACTCATGGATATGATGATGGATCATATGTTTTTGCAGTTGATAAAAAAGGTCATATTATTTCTCACCCTAATATTAGTAGAATTTATGCAGATATAAGTGATAATCCTATTATGAAAATATTAAAACAAGGAAAAAGTGGATTTGATAAGGTAACAAAAGGGGATAAGGAATATTTTGCAGGGTATACGACTACTAAAAATTTAGGTTGGGGAATTGTTTCCTTAACACCAGCATCGACTATTAATGAACCTATAAATGACTTACTAATAAAAATTGTAACAAGGTCATTAACGACTTTAATTATTTTATTAATCATTGCAACTTTTTTAGTAAGAAGCATAACAAAGCCGTTAACTGAATTAGCTCTGTACTCTGAAAAGTCGATTCTTAATAGAAAAATTGATATCGGTAAAGATGATATCAATATACAATCACATATTTACGAAATAAATCAACTTTATCGTCAAGTGAAAAGTCATTTAGTTATGTTAAAGAAAGAAGTGCAATTAGATGGTTTAACTGGGCTTGCGAACCGAAGAACGTTTGATGAGATAATAAAAGATTGGATAAATAAAAGACAATCTTTCTCAATTATATTTTTAGATATTGATAATTTTAAAAAAGTAAATGATACGTATGGTCACTTAGTCGGTGATGATGTGTTAAGATATTTATCTGCCACTATTAACAATTTTTCAAGTGAAGATGATTTAAGTTTTAGATATGGTGGAGAAGAGTTTGGAATATTACTTAAAAATAAAAGCGAAGACGAAGCATATAAGATTGCTGAGCAGCTTAGACGTAAGATAGAACAAACTGCGAGTCCAACAGGAAAGCCAATTACAGTTTCTTTAGGTGTGACAAGTCTAAAGGAGATGGATAACCATCCGAAAACTATTATTGAAAGAGCAGATTACGCCCTTTACCAATCGAAGAAAACTGGAAAAAACAGAACGACATTGTACAAAAAGCAAGACTAGTTACTGCTAACTATTGAAATATTATCCGATTAATGCATAATAATAGGGATGCACAGATAATAAAAAGTTTCTGCTCATCCCTTTAATTTCATATGTAGATGGAATACAAGCTTATTGCATGGTTACAATTGAAGTAAAGGTACAGAAACATTTTTTACATAAAAGGAGAACCAAAATGACGAATAACGATTTATTAATTAGGCTGCGATATGCTTTAGATATTAAAAATAATGATATGGTGGAAATTTTCCGTTTAGGTGGGATGGATTTTTCGAAAGAAGAAATACTTAAAATCTTAACTAAGCCAAAAGTAAATGAAGATGGTGAATATGACTTAACACCAAGTGATGATTTTATTCTATGCGATTATGACATGCTTGAAGCGTTTTTAAATGGTTTTATTATTTTTAAACGTGGTAAACAGGAACAAAAACCAAACCAAGAGAAATCAACGCCACCAACTACTAAGAGAGATACACCGAATAACTTATTTATTAAACGAGTGAAAATTGCATTAAGCTTAACAACAGAAGATATGTTAGACATCTTTAGTGAAGCTGGTTTAAGAGTTTCGAAAGGGGAACTTGGTGCAATCTTGCGTAAGGCAGATCATCGAAATTACAAAGAATGTGGAGATAACTTTACACGAAACTTTATTAAAGGATTAACATACAAATATCGTGGTACACCTGAACAATAATTAATAAAATACATCATTGTATTATAGAAAACTTGGTCTCTCGTATATTGAGAAGACCAAGTTTTTTTCATTATATATATTGCGTCATGTAGATAGAGACGGCATGAACACGGTTTTTCGCATTCAGTTTGACCATGATGGATTTAATATATTGTTTAATGGTTGCTTCACTTAATAAAAGTACGGTTGTCATTTCCTTTGTGGAGTAACCATTTGCTAAAGCGATTAAAATATCATTTTCACGGGGACTTAGTTTAGGGTGTTGGATTTTCTGAGGTTGAATCAATAATTCACCAGCTATTTTACCGAACAAAGAAAATTCCTCAAGTTGTTGTGGAGGGTACAGAGGATCTTCATTTAGTATCTCTCTGCAAATATAACTAATCGTTATATTATTTGCGATAATAGGAACTACTAGTAATGACTTAAGTTGATAGGGTTGCTGATAACGACTAGTAATCTGGGTAATAATATCTTTGCCGGAATAATAGATAGCTTCTTTCTTTTCGATAGCTTGTCTAATTGCTGGTAATCCACGAATATCATCTCGAATATAATTAAGCGCATGAAGTTGCCCATTGTCTAACAGAGCGACTCCTTCTCCCACATAACCGATTGGACTAAAACGATAGAATGAAAGTCTCTCACCTTTAAATAACTTTTCAAAAAGTTTTAGGATGGAACATATTTGCTCTTCTTGTGAATGTAAATGTACTATGCTTTTCAACTCTTCTTTTATTGTCCATGAATCTATTTTCATTCAATCACCCCTAATTATTTAATATGCAAAAAATCATACAAAAAGTAGTACATATTCTAAAAATTTCACCTATTTTGTTAGTGAAAATAGCTAAAAGTAGGAATTACACCGAAAAAGATAGTTTGATAGTATTTAGTTAGCATACAAATGGATGCGAATTTCTAAATAAGGGGATGAAGAATATGGGTTTATCAAATAATGCGAAGGTGTATTTAGAGGCATTTTATAGTGGTCCAAAAATTCAGGATTTAACTCCTGATGTTGTACGGCAAGCATTGAACGCTCCAGTTCCAGAAGGTGTTGAAGTACCACCTGTTGCGAAAGTTGAAAATCGTCAAATTCCTGTTCATGAAGGTGAGATTACTGTACGTATCTACACACCTGAAGGAGAAGGACCATTCCCATTATTTGTTTATTACCACGGTGGCGGCTGGGTACTGGGGAATTTAGAAACTTCGGATGCAGGTTGCCGATTATTAGCTGAAAATACAAAACGTGTTGTGGTTTCAGTTGATTATCGATTAGCACCAGAATTTAAATACCCTGTACCTGTAGAGGATAGTTATGCGGCACTATGCTGGGCACATGATCATGCTGATGAGTTAAATGCAATTGCAGATGACATTGTGGTCGGTGGAGACTCGGCGGGCGGAAACTTAGCAACGATTATGACAATTCTTACTGAAGAGAATGATGGTCCAGCGATTTCAGCTCAAGCTCTAATTTATCCAGTAACAAACCTTGACTTCACTACAGCGTCCTATGAGAAATTTGCAGATGGATTCGGTCTTGATAAAGATTTAATGATTTGGTTTGGTGAGTATTATGTAAATAGTGAAGAAGATTATAAAAACGTAGATGTGTCGCCTTTATTGTGTGAGGATGTAAGCGCTTTACCTCCAGCAATCATTGTGGCTGCTGAAAATGACGTACTGTTGGATGAAGGTGCACAATATCGCGATAAATTAAAAGATGCCGGTGTGAAAGTAGAGTATACAGTGTTACCTGGTAGCATACACGGTTACTTTAGCAACATGGCTGTTTTTGCAGATGAAACAAAAGAGACAGTGAATGCAATCGCTCAGTTTTTAAATGCTTTAAAAGTTAATTCTTAATAAGGGGGAATTATAATGGAAGCGAAACAATTTGATGCGATAGTAGTTGGTGCGGGGTTTGCTGGGCTTTACATGTTGCATAAGTTAAGAGAGCGAGGACTAAATGTTCGAGTTATTGAAGCGGCTGATGGGGTAGGCGGAACATGGTACTGGAGCAGATATCCAGGCGCGAGATGTGACTCGGACTCAATCTATTATAATTTTACATTCTCAGAAGATTTATATAAGAAATGGCGTTGGAAAGAGCGTTATGCTGCACAACCTGAGATATTGGAGTATCTGAATTTTGTAGCAGATGAATTAGAATTACGTCCGGATATCCAATTCGAGACATATGTTAAAAAAGCAACGTTTAATGAGGATACGAAGTTGTGGGAAATTGAAACAGATACGGATGAATTATTTGTTGCGAAATATTTCATTAGTGGTGTTGGCTGTTTATCAACAACAAATATTCCGCCATTTGAAGGAGTTGAGTCTTTCAAAGGTGAAAAATACCATACTGGAAGATGGCCACATGAAAAAGTTGACTTCACAGGTAAACGTGTTGTTGTCATCGGAAATGGTTCAAGTGGTGTACAAGCAATGCCACTGATTGCAAAAGAAGCGAAAGAGCTAACGCTATTAATGCGCACGCCGCACTATGTAGCGGAAGCTCGAAACCACCCGTTAACAAAAGAACAACAGGATGAAGCAATCTCGAAATATGATGAAATTCGTGATTCATTCTTCACAACACCTGGTGGAATCCGTATGTTTACAACAGGTAAATCTGCTACAGAATTTACACCACAAGAACAAAAGGAAACGTTAGAGTATGTTTGGAAAACTGGTGGTCTAGCATTAGGCTCAGTGTATCCAGATGTTTCGGTAAACAAAGATACGAATGCAGTTGTTTCTCAATTTGTTCGCGATAAAATTGATGAGATTGTGAAAAATGAATCAACAGCAAAAGCATTGCATCCAAATTATTATATTACGACGAAACGCCTGATCATTGGTACGAATTATTATGAAATGTTTAACCAAGACAATGTAAATCTTGTCTCTTTAAAAGATAATCCAATTGTGCGCATAGTCGAAAACGGTGTTGAGTTGCAGAATGGAACAATCGAATGCGATGTCATTGTTTTCGCGACAGGCTATGACTCAATGACAGGATCGATATTAAGAATGGATATCCGTGGTCGTGAAGGACAACCATTAAAAGAGAAATGGGAAGATGGCAAGGGAGTAAAAACATATTTAGGATTATCCGTTCAAAACTTCCCGAACTTCTTCATGATTACAGGTCCTCAAAGTCCATCTGTATTAACGAACATGCCATCATCAATCGAGCAGCATGTTGACTGGATTGACAGATGTATTGAATATTTAGAGGAAAACAATATTCAAACAATCGAGGCACAGGAAGAATCGGAAAAAGAATGGGCGAAGCAATGTGACGATATCGCAAATCAAACATTGTTCCCATACACAAATTCCTGGTATACAGGTGCGAACTTGGATGGAACAAAACGAAGCGGCTTTGTTATTTTCGTAGGCGGTTTAGACAATTACCGCAAAATCTGTGACCAAGTAGCGGACGACAACTACAACGGCTTCACACTAACACGTGCTGAAGTGTTAAATTAGAATATCGATTGCTTTTGACAACCACAATATAGTTTTGTTGTGGTTGTTTTTTGTGGCGGAATTCTATGCATTGTTTGTTGATAGTGCTAAACCTTGGCAAAATGAATCCTAAAATTTAGTAAGTTTGCGATGGTGATGGTATTCATAACATAGTTGAATATAAAAACAAAAGCAAACTAGAGAAAAATGTATTCATCAGCCAAATGAATACGAAAATTAAGAGGAAATGCGCTAGAAATGGTATTCACAGCACTGATGAATACAAAAATAAGTGAGCAAACTAGAGAAAAATGTATTCATCAGCCAAATGAATACGAAAATTAAGAGGAAATGCGCTAGAAATGGTATTCACAGCACTGATGAGTACAAAAATAAGTGAGCAAACTAGAGAAAAATGTATTCATCAGCCAAATGAATACAAAAATTAGGTGGAAATGAGCTAGAAATGGTATTCACAGCACTGATGAATACAAAAATAAGTGAGCAAACTAGAGAAAAATGTATTCATCAGCCAAATGAATACAAAAATTAGGTGGAAATGAGCTAGAAATGGTATTCACAGCACTGATGAATACAAAAATAGTGAGCAAACTAGAGAAAAATGTATTCATCAGGCAAATGAATACAAAAATTAGGTAGATATGCGCTAGAAATGGTATTCACAGCACTGATGAATACAAAAATAAGTGAGGTATTTTACTCATAATAAGCCCACTGATGAACGCCAACTATTTTATAATTACGTTTTAATATTTCACCTATTTTTCTTTTAGACTTAACCACTCTACACCAATCAAAAATCACATTCGTTGTTATCCGCTCATTAGGAAAAAGCAGTTTAAATTCTTTCACACTCCGTAATACTGCTGATTCTACCGGTTCTTGTTGGCCGCATTGCGTACAGATACACGTTTTACCCTCAATCAGAACTGAAATCCCTCCACACATTTTACAAGAAATCCCCTTTTGTAGTTGAGCATATTCATAGGTAGGTAATTGCTTATAGGGGGATTCTTGTATATGAAGTGATACTAATTTCTCCGCTAATGCTCGGTGCTTTTGCGTGATTTTAGATGTATTTCTATCTAGTTTTTTTAAAAATCGATTAATCTGGGTTGGAAAGATAATTGGTGAATCTAGTGGTGCTTGATACAGGGTGAATTCTGAGTTAATAAAAACAATCCAAGCATTGATGGGAATATTAAATCCTAGTTTTTGAAGTAACATATCGAATAGAGACTCTGTTCGTTTTTAATTGAATAAGCGGATCGACCATTTCTGTTTTTGGTCGCTTGTAAAATCGATTTGATTGATAATAAAAATCCCCTTCGAAATTTTTTACCTCAAAAAGATAAATAGCATCAGGCATAATTAATAAGGAATCAATTTGATATGTAGTGTTGTTCGTTGTAAGAAGCAAGTCGTTAATTACTAGGCAATCACATTGGAGTTTTTCTATTAAAGTATCAAACATTCTTTCGCCATCATGACCCTTTTTAAGGTTGTTAAAATACTGCTTATCTTGTTCAGCTAAGTTCATGCGTTTGTTTAATAACTCATAACATTGTAATTCAAAAGATTTGGACCTAGTTTTTAAAATCATTTTTTCCTCCTTGTTTTTATATTCGTATTGTCAAAACTTATATATATAAATCGCTAATAATCGTTGGTTTTATAGTCTTTTACGCAAAAAAACTTGCCACCCCCTGAATTTTGGTGTTAGTTGAGGTTACCACACACAAAACTA